>CBFIHA010000022.1:0-45179 GCA_965662195.1 uncultured Pirellulales bacterium | reverse complement strand
CCACCGGCTGTCGTGCCGCCGGCCTCGCCCGCCCCCCCATTCTCGCCGGGCTGTCCCTGGACGCCCGAGCTGCCGGCGGGGCCGGCTGCACCGCCGTCACCACCACCGGCCGGGCCGCCGGCGCCCGCGCCGGTGACCAGCTGATCGCCTGAGGAAAAGCGTCCCGACGTCCCGGCACCGGGCGCGAGGCCGACCAGGCTGCCCGTCTCCGGGCCGCCCTCACCGACCCCCAGTCCGCCATCAGCACCGCCCCGTCCGAGCCCGGCACCATTCATCCCGCCGCTGGCAGAAACCGGCCGACCGATGACCCCCGGCTGCCCGGCAGTTGCTCCGGTTCCGCCATTTCCGTCGGCAGCCCCGCCGCCGGGGCCACCAGCAAGACCGCCGCCAAAACCGCTGCCCCCGCTGCCAGCCTGTGTCGAGGCGGCCTGCTGCTTGGACCAGTCCCACCGCGACTGGTCGCCGAGTACCGACGGACCGCCCTCAGCGACGACCCCACCCCTGACTGATGACGCCCGGTACTGCGTTGTGGCCGGCTTGTTGCGGCGGGCCGTCGAGCGGGTCTGGGCCAGCCATTGCAGCCGCTCACGGGCTTCGTTGATGGCCTGCATTTCGACGTCCTGAAGGGCGAGGTCTTTCTTTGGAAAGGCCATCCGCCAGTCCTCATCGATCAGCTGATAGCCGAAGTCGCTGCCCCACGAAGCAATCGCCTCGCGGGCGGCGTAATAGGCCATCACGCCAGAGGGCCGCACCAGCAGCAACGGGTAGGGACGCAGGGCCGGGTCGTCCTGAGAGACCGCCTGACCGGCCAGGTATTCCCGGGCAGCCCGCAGGGCACTGGCGAGGGGATTGCCGGGGCCGGGCGGCCCTTCAAAGTCACTCGGATTGAGCCGGATGCCCTCCGGCTGCAGGAAGACGCCGTCGAGCGAGCACTCAATGAACAGTGGCCGCCGCCGGGTTCCGCCGCTGCCCTCGTAGGGCACGACGGCATAGGCGGGCGGCCGGGCGTTGCGATCCTCACGGGCCTCAGCCAGTCGCCTCTGGGCAGCGTCCAGCTCAGCCTCGAGTTCTGCCAGCTTCGCCTTATCCGGGACAGCCTCCGCTTCTGCTGTCGTCAGCTTCTGGCCCAGCTTTTCCAGCTGTTTCAGTTCAGCCGCCAGCTCCCGCGAGTTTTCCTCGATGCCGGCAAGCCTGAGCCGCAGCGACTCAAGGTCGCCACCGGTCTTGACCCGCATGTCGGCCAGCTGGTCGCGCCGCCAACGGAGGTTCTCGATGGCCAGCTGGACTTCAGCAGCGGCGGCCTCGGCCTCCGCTGCCGCGGCAGCTTTGTCCTGTTGTCCGGCGGAGTAGCCAAACAGCACCAGCAGCACGAGCAGTGCTCCCATGGTGCACAGGAGCACGGCCAGGAAGGGAAACAGCGAGATCGCCGTCCCCTCCCGGATACGGGAGCGATTCATGCGACCTTTCCGACAGGGGCATCGACCGCCAGTTCACGCTGGCCCACCGCCACATCGCGGGTGCGGGCAGCCAACAGCTGTGTGGCCGCCGACAGCGAGATCACCGCCTCTTCAAACCGACCACTGGCGGTGACGGCAGCCAGGTTGTTCTCCAGCGACTGCTCGAGGGCTGCGATCTCATCGAGCATCGCTACTACCTTTTCAAGGGTGGCGGTCTGGCCGCTGATCTTGTCCTGATGCTGCTCAAGCGTCGTCACCGCCTCGCCCAGCGCAGCGGTGGCCCGCTCCCAGCGATCGTCCCGCTCAGCGGCCAGCTGCCGGTGGGCATCGACCAGCGACTCCCGCCAGGTTGCCAAGGTTTCATCGAGCGAAGCGGCCAGCGTCTCCCGCAGCCGGTCGCCCATGCCGGCAAAGACCCGCTCGAGGCTACCGGCGGCGGTCTGTTCGAGTTCCCGCCAGGAGCTGGCCTGGGCCTCGATGAGCTGGGCTGAACTCCGTCCCACTGCGTCACCCAGCCGAGCCATCGCCAGGGCCGAGCCGTCGGTGATGCCATCGGTCTGAAACCGACCGGCAAGCGTTTCCCAGGCCTGCTGATCGACGCGATCAAGTAGCGACTGCTCGCCCCGTTCAATCACGAACTGCAGGAACATCAGCAGCATCGACAACGCCAACGCCGTGGCGGTGGTGTCAAAGGCGGTGCCGAGGCCGGCGACAACCCCCGAGATGTTCTCCAGCTGCGTCGGTGAAAGATTGGCAATCGCCACGGTGATCCCGATAACGGTGCCGAGAAAGCCCATGATCGGAATCGCCCAGACCACAAACCGGACCAGGCCATAGCTGGCATGGGCCCGGGCGGCATCGAGATCGGCGAGATATTTCAGGTGGTCCTCGAGGTCATCGGCCGTCCCGGTGCGGACCACAAGGTCGAGCGCCTCGCGGAGCCGGCGGGGCAGGTAGGCGGTCGGCTGCTGCACCACCTCGTCAGCCACTTGCCGCTGGAGCGTCGCCGCGTCGGTGGGATGCTGACCGCCGGCCGGGGTCGGGGCCAGCAGGGGCGTCGCCAGTTCCCGCCGCTGCCTGAGCACATCAAGCAGCTTCATCGCCAGGCTGCTGAGGCCGACGCAGAAGAGCCCCACCTCGATGTATTCGACCCAGTGGCCGGCAAGATACCGCACGACGTTCTCGTCGGTGATCACACCACCGTGGATCAGCGAAAAGAAAAAGAAGGCGAGACCGGCACCCCAGAGCAATGGGGAACGAAGCAGTAGGCTGGACAAAGTTGACAGGCTCGACACGCGACACCTCCGAAGGCGACTGGATGGCTGGTGACGGCGGCGCCCGCAGACGCCGAACCATCTTCCCTATCGGCCTCTCTTGGCCAACCGATTGAACCGAAACGATCCGCATGCTGAAACGGCGGTTCGCCCCCGGAGGTGAGGCAGACTGGGCGGGCGGCGCGGGGCCGGCAAGACGGCCGGTTGGCCTTTCTTCAGCGGCCGTTGCCCGATACATCTGCTGGCATGCTGAGCAGTGTTTTGCAACGCCGGATCCCGCGATTGATTCACTGGCAGCCGGCAGGCTGTTGGCCTGTCCGCCGCCTGGCAGGAATCTGTATGCTGGTCGCGGTGGCCACGCCGATCGCAACAGCGGCCGAACCGCTATGGGTGTCGACCACGCCGCTGGAGGGCAATCGTCAGCTTCTAATGGTGGTCGACCAGCAGCGGAAGATGCTTGCCGTCTATCATGTCGACACGACCAGCGGCGCTGTCACTCTCCGCAGTACCCGAGCACTTGGCTTTGACCTCCAACTGGAGGACTTTAATGCCACCGATCCCCGCCCCGCCGCTCTGAAAACAATGCTCCGGCTCGGTGGCCCCGCCCAACCAGTGCCGCCACCCCCCCCAGGAAATGGGGTTCCAAAGGTCGTCCCAGCCCCTGTTTCCGGCCGCTGAGCGGCATTCCATTCCGGGCAGCGGCAGATTCAACATTGTTGACGGCCGCCAGCGCACCGGTTGTAGCGTCGGCAACGATTGGATTATCGGCCCGCGTTCCCGGTAGAATCGGTCTGGGTAACGGGTCGAAACACCGATAGCGGGCGAAAAACAGACGCAGCCACGGGACAGGCGATGGCAGGAAAATTCCTCAGCATTGACGAAGCAGCGAACCACCTCGGCGTGAAGCCCGAGCAGGTCCGGCAGCTCGTCGACCGACGGCTGATCTCCGCCTTGCGCGACACCGCTGGGCCGAAGTTTCGGGTTGAGGATCTCGATCGCTACCTGGCGGATGCCGCCGAAGAAGCTGCCGCGGCCGGCACAGTGCCGCCGGTGGATGTCGCCCCAAAGTCAGCCAGCCCGCCGGCGGACGACGTGGAGGCCGTCGAGGATGCGAGCGGCCTTTCACTCGACGGGCTTGAGCTCGACCTCGGTGATTCGGCTGAGGCGAGCATCATCATTCAGGAGCCGGAGGCCGAGTTGCCACCTCAGGCCAACGCGGAAGAATCTGCTGTCGAGCTGTCCGTGGCACCAGAAGATGAGTTGGGGCTCGCTTCAGGAATCGATCTGGACGGTGTGGAGTCGGGATCAGGCCCCGTGGCAACCAGCCGGGAGCGGGCCGCCGCACCGGCAGCGGAAGAGGCCTCACTGGTGCTCGGCGATGCCATCGAGGAATCACCCGCTGACGGTCCCCAGACACTCGTCGGTGCGGACGACAGCCTTGTGATTGGTGATGACGAGCAGTCCGATGCCAAGCCAGCAACCGACGCAGAGGATGACGCGTCACTGGTCATCGGCGATGAAACAGAGGCAGCACCGGGCGACGGACCACAGACGCTCGTCGGGGCGGATGAGAGCCTCGTGTTCGGTGAAGACGATAGCACCGCCAAACCACCAGACATCGCCGCGGCGGCGAGCCTGGTGGCCGGCGACGACATCGAACTTAGTGGCCTCGACATGAGTCTTGCGGGCAGTCTCAGTGGGCTGGAACTCGACGACGTCGCCGCCAGCCCGGCGGCCGGTGGATCGGCGGTGCAGGGCGGCTCACTCGGCGGCTCGTTCGGGAGCGACCTCGACCTCGAAAGCCTCGTGGCCGGCAGTGCAATCGCCCCTGATGCTGCGGCTGAGTCAATAGTTGTCGAAGATTCACTCGCAGGCTCCGACCTGCTTGGCGACGACCTTGCGATCGCTGAACCGGTGGGGGCTGAGGGCAGCGGCATCTTGGTCGATTCCGGTGCCGGTGACATCGGCAGCCAACTCTCCGGCGGCAGTGGCGTGATCATGGAGGGGGGAATCGACCTGACGGGCGATGACGTCAAGCCCTGGGACGTCGACCTGGGCGAATTCATGAACGATGTCGAGGAAGATGCCGACGCCCCGACAATGCTCGGTGGCGGCGGTGAGTTCGACCTTGACGCGGACGCCACCGCCGAAGACCCCAGCCAGTCGGCCGATCTTGCCTCGGAGTCACAGGTTGGCGGTGACTCAAGCTTTTTTGACAAGTCGCAAGGACCTGCCGACTCGAGCTTCTTTGGCGACACGGCTGGCGGCACCGGCGACCGCGGTGGCGCGACGCCCCTGAGCGAGATGGCGTCGAGTTCGATGTACGGCCTGGCAATCGACACCAAGTTCAATGGCTGGCAGGTGACCGGTCTGATCTGCTGCTCGCTGCTGCTGCTGATCGGGGGGCTGCTCACCTTTGACCTTGTCCGCACGATCGGCAGCCCGGACGACACGCCGTTGGCCAACACGATCGTTGGTGGCCTGGCCTATGCGTTCGGCTGGAGTCAGTAGCGGGTGGCAACGGCCACGCTGCGCCGGGGACAACTGACCGTCAGCCGCCGCCACCCATCGGCGGTATACCGCGCGATCTGCAGCCCCTCGGGAGCCAGCAGCGTTGCCACGGCTCCCCGGTCGGCTGCGGTTGGCCCGGCGGTTCGGAGCAGAAGCGGCGGCGTAGGCCAAACGCCTTCGCAGCGGTCCGCCACCTGCCGCCAGTCGCGGCCACCCCGGCCACTGACAAGCACAACCTCCGCTCGGGTCGCCTGCACCAACTTCGTCAACTCCGTGCCAACACTGCCATGGTGCGGCGCAACGAGGAGGTCACACCGCGGCGGCCCGGCGGCGATGAACTGACGCAATGGATCACCCTCAAGGTCCCCCGTCAGCAGCAGACGGCGACTGCCTGCCTCGACCACCAGAACCAGACTCTGTTCATTGTCATTGGCAGCAGCCGGCGATGGGCCGGGCGGCGGCCGCAACACCCGGGCGACACACTGCTGGTCAAGCACAACCCGATCCCCGGCAGCGAGTGCTCGCACTGAAATCCGACGCTGCCGCAACTGCCCGAGAAGTCCACGGGCAGTGGCTGACCGACTGGCCAGAAAGGCGGCCGGCACCACGACCTGCCGTACCCGGAACCGCTGCAGCAGGGCTGGCACCCCGTTGAAGTGGTCGGTGTCGGCATGAGAAAGCACCAGGCAGTCGATCACACCGACGCCTTCCGCCCGCAGGACCGCCGAGAGTGACCGGCCCGCGGCCGCCGCTGCACCGAGGCGGCCGGCATCGTAGACGAGACAGCGGCCCGCCGGTGACCGAACCAAAATACCGCAGCCGTGGCCCATCGCGGCGCAGACCACGCGGGTCGAGCCGCCTGCCACGGGCGGAAGTGACATGACCACCAATCCGACCATCAGCCACGAGCCGGCGGCTCCGGCAAACCTGCCGCACCGACCGCTGAAGGCCGTTTGTCGATCTCCCCACCGAAACGCCATCGGGCCGGCTCCTGTGAGCCGCGGCAGGCCCTCCCCCGCCTCGTGCCAACTCAACAGCAGGCCTGCAAGCAACAGATACCAGCCAGCGGTCCACCAGCTTGGCGGACCGACCATGAACAGCGAACCACCCGGCAGATTCGCCGCCGCGGTCACCACCGCCTCAAGCAGTGCCGCCGCCTGACCGCAGATAGCCCCAGCCAGCCAGCCGAGCGGTGGCACCAGCCCACCAACCAATACGCAGGCCAGCCCGGCCGAAAGCACCAGCGATACCAGCGGCGACACCACCAGGTTGATGGCGACAGCGGCCGGTGCGAGACGGTGAAAGTTAGCCGCCACCAGCGGGGCGGAGGCCAGCCAGACCGCGAGCCCGGCCAGGGCGAGCCGGGCGATCTGGCCCACCCACCGCCGGGGCCGCCGCTGCCATGCCGGCCGCGTCGATTCAATCAGCCGGTCGAGTGGGTCCTCCGAGCGGCGAACCACCAGCCAAGGGCTCACCGTCAGCAGCACGGCGGTCGCCAAGAAGGAAAGCTGAGGCCCCACCGACACCACCGACGCCGGTGCGTACAGCAGGACGCCGACGGCAGCAACCGCCAGCGGCCGCAGCCCCCCTGGCCGCCGCTCCAGCCAGATTGCCAGACAGGCCGTCCAGATCAGGATGGTCGCCCGCACCACCGGCACCTCGCCGCCCACCACCGCCGCATAGAGCGTGATGCTCAGAGCCACAATTGCCCAGGCCGGCCGGCGGGGGACCGACAAGGCCCGCAGCACCCCCAGGAGCGTGGCGGCAAGCAGCCCGACATGCAGGCCTGAGATGGCCAGAATGTGAATGGTGCCGGTGGCCGCGAACCGGTCGACTACCGGTCCTGGCAGCGACTCGCGGCGTCCCAGCAGTAGCGCAGCGACTAGCGGTCGTTGCGCCGCCGGCACCGCCGGCTCAAGCCGGTCTGCCGCAGCCACCCGGAGGCGATCGACCAACGCCGCTGGCGACCACCAGGCCGGTGGCTGGAGGAGGGCGACGCACGACCAGTCGCGGACCCGGATCAGTGACAACACCCGGCTCTGCTGCGCCTGCTTGGAGAAGTCGAACTCGCCGGGATTGAGAGCGGGACCGGGCCGGAGCCCCCGACCAAACAGCCGCACCCGGCTGCCGGCCAGGAGCGACCGACAAGGCCCGTCCACAAACACCCGCGCCTGCCCGGCGACCGGCAGCCAGTGGTCGTGATGCCGTGCCGCGGTGAGTTTCAGCTGCCACTGGCAGGTCTCGCGGTCAGGGCCGCCCCGCAAGGAATCGCCCGCTGTCAGCCGGCGGCGGGGCCCCCGCAGCACCCAACCCTCGACCGCCACCGGCTGCGGCTGCTCGTTGAGGCTCCAGGCCAGCTCCTCCACCGGAAACAGCCGGGCCCGGCACCAGCCCCAGCCGGCCGTGGCCACGGTGATGCCAGCCAAACACAGCAGCCAGGAAAGCGACGTTTGCCGGAGCGGTCGCCGCAGTTGAACAAGCAGGGAACCGGCGACCAGCACCGCCGCCAAGACGATCAGACCGCCGCTGTGCAGGGCCGTAAAAGCAGGCCAGTCACCCGCCGCGGTGCCCAGCCAGCAGCCGGCGGCAACCGCCCCGGCCACCGCCACCATTGGCGGCACCGGCGGCAGCCAGCCCCGCAGCCACCTGCCCCCACCCAGCAGCAGCCAACCACCGGCAGCTCGTCCAACTAGCCGCCGAAAAAGCGATCCATAGCCGTTGCCCGCGAATGCGGGTGATCGACCGCCCACCCGGGCAAAACCTGAAAACGCTGAGGGTTTTCGCGGTTGCCGATCGCCGTGTCGTGCGGCGGCAGACTGTTTCCACAGGCTGCGCACCGTCATCCAATTGCACTGCATGCCTGCTCCGCTGGAACCGGTTCCATACGGTCGCCCCGTGCGGGCAACTCGTCTGCTTCATAAAGCGGAAGCCGGCCCGCTCAGGGGCAATCCAGTTCAGCCTGCTGGGCCTGCACGAGGGAAGGCAGGAGCCGGGCAATGCTCAATCCTGCGGAACTACCCGGGCACATCGCTGTCAATCCTCGACAGGGCTCGCAGCGACGCCGGACAGTCAGCCAGCCCCCCGCAACCCGATCGGCATCCAGCGTGGCAGGGTCGAAGCAGAACCCAGATTTACTAAATTTGGTGGCTGGCACCTTTTCCCTGCCGAACAGCATTGCGTATCAGAGGCCCGCCTCGGCCCGCCGGGCCTGCAGGATGCGGGGCAGGCCGGCGGCATCGGGCAGCGTTGGTTCAGCAATCAGGCCCGGCGTCTCCGCCACCAGCCGTTCAGCGGTGGCCGCAGTGGCCGGCCCCAGCTCGATCAGCAGCCAGCCCCCCGGCGCCAGCCGCTCCGCTGCTTGGGGCAGCAGCCGGGCAATCAGTTCACAGCCGGTCGGCCCGGCCACGAGCGCTTCCCGCGGTTCATGCAGCCGCACATCGGGTGGCAGACTTTCAAACTCATCCTCGCGGACATAAGGCGGGTTGCTGACGATGAAGTCCCAGGGCCCGGCCGCCGCCGGCTGGTCGAGCAGGTCGCCCACGGCCAATGCGACGCGGTCAGCCACCCCGTGCCGCTGGGCATTGGCCGTGGCCACCGCCACCGCCGCCTCAGACTGGTCGGTCGCCAGGATAGTCGCCCCAGCCAGCCGCGTCGCCAGCGTGACGGCAATTGCACCGGACCCGGTGCCGACGTCGACGATCCTCGGCCCGGCCGTCTCAGGCCGCTGCTTCCACAGGTCGAGCACACGAATCACCAGACCCTCGGTCTCGGGCCGCGGAATCAGCGTCGCCGGCGTCACCGCGAAGCTGAGTGAAAAGAACTCCCGACTGCCCACCAGGTAGGCGACCGGTTCACCGCCGCCACGACGGCGGACGAGATCGCGGAAGCGGCTCCGCTGCGAATCGTCGACCGGCTCATCAAACGCGGTATAAAGCAGAATCCGCGGACAGCCCCGCACCGCGGCCAGCAGCACCTCGGCATCGAGCCGCGGCGACTCACTGCCGCGGCCAGCCAGCCAATCAGTGGTCCACGTCAACAGTCGACCAACGGTCCAGACTTCAGGCTGGTCCGCGGAGGACGGAGCAGGGGAGGGGACATCTGCCATCGGTGCGATACCTCTGTTGCGGCCCGCCTGAGGCGACGGGGCCGAATCGGTTTGAAAACCGGAAGCTCAGCCGGCAACCAGCCCACCCCGCCGTTCCTGCCGCACCCGTTCCTCGAGTGCGTCGAGCACCAGGCCGAGTCGGCCGGCGAGAATCTGATCGAGGTTGAAGTTCTGGTTCAGCCGATGATCACTGAGCCGGTTTTGGGGAAAGTTGTAGGTGCGGATCCGTTGGCTCCGGTCACCCGAGCCCACCAGGCCCCGGCGTTCACTGGCCCGCTTGTCGTGCTCGATCTGCCGCTGCCGTTCATAGAGCCTCGTCTTGAGCACCCGCAGTGCCTTGGCGAAGTTCTTGTGCTGGCTTTTCTCATCCTGGCACTGCACCACGATACCGGTCTCGAGATGGGTCAGCCGGACGGCGGAGGTGGTCTTGTTGACATGCTGGCCACCCGGCCCGCTGGCGCAGAACAGATCCTTGCGGTACTCCTCCGGTGAGATCGTCACCTCGACATCCTCCGGTTCCGGCAGCACCGCCACCGTGGCCGCCGAGGTGTGCACCCGGCCCTTGGCCTCGGTGTCGGGCACCCGCTGCACCCGATGCCCGCCACTCTCATACTGGAGCCGCCGGAAGACATCGCCCCCCACCACGGCAATCACCAGTTCCTTGAAACCGCCCAACTCCGTCGGGCTGGCGTCCATCACCTCAATGTCCCAGCCGATTTCTGCCGCATAGCGGCGATACATCTCGAAGAGATCACGGACAAACAGAGCCGCCTCGTCGCCCCCGGTGCCAGCCCGGAGCTCCATGATGCACCGTGAGCGATCGGCATCGGGATCCTCGAGGCAGGCATCAAGCAGGGCATCCCACTCCGCATCCCGCTGCCGCCGCAGCTCCGGCAGTTCGGCCTCGGCAAGTTCCCGCAAATCGCCGTCATCGCCAGCAGCCATCTCAGCATGCTCGGCAAGCTCCCGTTCAACCGCCAGGAAGTTCCGGTAGCGGCGGGCCAACCGGGCGAGGCTGCCATGCTCCCGGGCCACTGCCGACATCCGCTGGGAATCGGCCTGCACTGCCGGGTCGGCAAGCTGCTGCTCAAGTTCCTCGAACCGGGCGAGTTTGCTGTCGAGTTCTTCCCGCATCACCTCTCCGGCGGCAGCGCGATCCATCACCGCTGTCTTGTTTTCGGTGGCCGCGGCATCGATGCCAGGCCAATCCCGCAACGCCCTCAGCAAGCAACCCCGGTGCTAGGGCGGCAGCGGCTTGCCCAGCAGCAATGCCCCAACCCGCTTCAGCCCGCGGGGGCCTCGGCCGGCTTGGCCACCTTCTTGCCCTTCTTGAGGCTGGCGTAGCCACTCGACCCGAACTTGGTCTTGAACTTTTCAATCCGGCCGGCGGTGTCAACAAACTTGAGCTTGCCGGTGAAAAATGGATGGCACATGTTGCAGATGTCGAGCTTGATCTCAGGCACCGTACTCCGGGTGGTGAAGCTGTTGCCGCAGCCACACTTCACAACCGCGTCGATGTATTTGGGGTGAATGCCTTCTTTCATCGTTCTGCTCGTCCTGCCTTGGCTGGGGATGGTCGGGGGCGGGCGGCTGCGGCGGGAAATCGCCGACAGCAGCCGGTACTCCGAAATGCTCGAAGCCCTAGATCGTACCGAGCGGGACTCCCGACGGCAATCGGCATCGCGGGATCATTCAGCGGGGTCGGCGGCCGCCCCCACCAGTTCGCGGGCCCGAATCCGGCTGCCAAACCGCTGCGGCGAGCGGTCCGCGCGGAACAGCAAGACCGCCTCGTCCGTTTCACCGAGGGCCAATTTCGCCTCGGCCAGATTGAGCCGGGCGGCCGCCGCCCAGCGGCCGTCAGGGGCGGCCTCGAGGGTCATGCGGCCAAGATAGTCGCAGGCGGTCGCGTAATCCCGCTCGGCCAGGGTGACCAGCCCGAGCCAGTAGGTGGCATCTTCCTTCATCTGTTCGTAGAGCCGCCGCACCGGCTCCCGCTGCGGCTCGGGAACCCGCTGCACCATTTCGCCGATCAGCCGCGTTGTCGGCCGGGCCATCAGGTAGGCCTTCTTTGCCCCCTCCGGCCCGGTGAATTCGCCGCGAAACTCACGCAATCGGCCGGCGTAAAGCGGCCGGATGACGCGGCCTCCCGACCGGCGGTCCGGAGTTGAGCGGCCCTGCTCGAACGCGACCGTCATCACCCCCAATTCAGCCGCAACGGCCCGCGCGATCTCCGGGCTGGCCGCCAGCCGGCGGCGGCGAACCTCAAACGGGAAAGGCCAGATTGCCCGCTGTGTCTTGTCGGCTTCGCGGGGCAGGGCAGCGGCCGCCGCGTCCGCCACCGCCGACGCGTCGACGGCCAGCCGCACGGCCGAGCCGCCCAGCAGATTCCGCTCGACCAGGGCCATCCGGCGGGAGAGCGACTCGGGGTCGGCACAGACAAGGACGGCCAGGTCGAGCATGTCACTGGCGGACAGAGGGTACGGTCGGCCGCCAACATCGAGCCGATCAAGCACCGCCGGGTCAGCCGCCGCCTCGCGGGCGGTGGCCACGCCCCCCCCGTCAGCCCGGGGAATCGGCAGCCCGTAGGTCGGCTCGAACAGATACGCCTCTCCGCCGGAGATCAACGCCGGAATCCACGGCCTCAGCCCGCCGGCGGGGTCAGCCGTCGCCAGCATCACCCCTTGCAGGCCTGCCTGCCGTAGCAATTCCAAAAAAATCCAGCTTCGCTGGGCTGGGCTGCCGCGGCCGGCCAGCAGAATCTCGCCCCGCTGAAACCACCGCCGGCCACCACTGGACGGACCGGCTGCCAGCGGAGGATCACTCTCAACCGCCAGCGACCGCACCGTCCAGCGGAACAGGGCCTCCGCAATGTCGAGGTCGTCGAGGGCCTCACCGCGGGCCGTTTTGGCGATGTCGGCCAGCCAACGGCAGTCGCGCAGGGCGGTGACATCGCGGGCCGCGTCGAAGACGGCACTGCTGAGCCGCTCGGCGGCGCAGAGGTCCCGCAGCTGATCCGGGAGCGTCTCGATGAGCGGATCGACCCGCCAGTCAGCACTGGCTGCCTCGTCTCCGACGGGATCGGCGTGAATCCATTGGTTGAGCCGGTCGAAGACCTGCGCCGACGCGGAGGCCTCATCGTACTGCTCGAGCCGACCGAGCACGGCCATTGCCCCGTCGAGCAATTTTCCGCGGACCTCGCGGGAGACCTGCGGCACAATCCTGACCTCGGCTGGTGGAGGCGGGGGCGGTTGTTGGCAGCCGGCCGCCAGCAGGCCACCCAGCAGCAACCCCATTGAGCTCCGCATCGGCCCGGCCTTTCGCGTCGTCATTCGGTTTCACCCATCAGTCACTCTGCAGCTGGTGGATCCGCAACACACGCTCAACCACACCCCGCAACTCTGCCAAAGGTACCATATTGGGACCGTCGCTCGGACTGCTGCTGGGGTCGGGGTGGGTCTCGAAAAAGACGCCGTCGATGCCGACGGCGGCGGCAGCCCGCGCCAGCGGCTCGACCAGGGACCGATCGCCTCCGGTCGCGTCCCCTTGGCTGGCAGGCTGCTGCACCGAGTGTGTGGCATCGAAGATCACCGGCACTCCCAGCGACCGCATGGCCAAGAGCCCGCCGAAGTCGTTGACCAGTCGCCCGTAGCCGAAGAAGGTGCCGCGCTCACAGAGCGTCATATTGTGGCAGCCACCGGCGAGAAGCTTAGCCACGGCATGCCGCATGTCACCGGGGGCCATGAACTGGCCCTTTTTCACGTTCACCGCCCGGCCGGTTTCCGCCGCGGCCAGCAGCAGATCAGTCTGCCGGCAGAGGAACGCGGGAATCTGCAGCAACTCGCAAACACTGCCCACCGGGGCCGCCTGCTCAGGCAGGTGAATGTCGGTGGTCACCGGTAGACCGGTGGCCACGCGGACCCGCTCGAGGACAGCCAGCCCCGAGTCGATCCCCGGCCCCCGGAACGAAGCCGCCGCGGTCCGGTTCGCCTTGTCGAACGACGCCTTGAAAACAACCTGCACGCCGAGGTCGCGGCCAATCTCCGCGAGCCGCTCGGCGATCAACAGGCAGAGGTCGGCATGCTCGATAACGCAGGGTCCGGCAATCAGCAGCAGCGGCTGACCCGGCCCGCAGCGATAGTCACCGATCTGGGCCGGCAGGTGGGGATTCATGGCGGAGCGTCTCCGGAAAAAGGGGAATGAGGGTGCAGCCGAGGAAAGTCCCTACATGCACTGCGGCTATCTGCTGCGGTCGCAGCATTTTGCCGCAGCGGAATCGCTGCCGGCGACCACGATTTTTCATTTTGCGACGACCCAAGGCCGGCACCAGCCCCGAAGATAGATCTTGGAATTTCGCCATTCCAGCCGGTTTTTCGCCAATTATTCCGGAAAAATGCAGGCGATTTCCTGGCCGGTGACACTTTGGCACGAAGAGTGCATCGCTTTATTTCCCGACAGGGATTTCCGGTCCCTGTCATCCACACCATGAAAAAGTGGGGTCTTCGACTTCTTTCGGTCGAGCGGTCGCCTTGCCCCTGATCCGCTCGGCCATGGCAGGATGCTCCTGCCGGGTCGAGACCCCACTTTTTCTTGTTTCGGCATCGCCACCTCCGCGGAGACGATTCGCCGGGCAGCCCCTTGACTCCCCCAGAGACTCTGCGCTACGCTGCGGAGTCCGGCCGCGGCGGACCAGTCAGTCTTCGTGTCCGACCGCCAGCGTAGCTTCAATTGGCAGAGCACCGCATTCGTAATGCGGGGGTTGTGGGTTCGATTCCCACCGCTGGCTTCCCGCTTGATCCCAGGTCACTGTCGATGTTCGGGCGCGGTATCGGTTTCCCCCTGCCGCCAGTGGCCCACCGTTGAAAGGTAATCCAACCAGATGCAAGCCTCAGCCTCCACCTCCCCCGCTCCTGTCGATATCCGTGAACTGCTCGCCGGCAGCGGCCCGTTCGGTCCGGATGACGTCCGGACAATCGCCGATGCGCTCGGGACGAACCCGGCGACTCACCGGGAACTGCGGCTCACCGTTCAGGAACTGCAGACGACGGCCGATCGCAGTCCGGCCGCCTCAGTGAGGCTGGGCGTTGGTCTCTATCTGCTTGGCCGCAGGAGTGAAGCAGTGGCCGCCCTCAAGTCGGGTGACGGCTCGGCCCTGGCACTCTACGCCCTCGGCCTGGCCCAGGCTGCGCTCGGTGGCACCGATGAGGCCCGCGGGTCATTCGAGGCAGCTCGTGCCGCCGGCTATCCGGCGGCTGCCTGCACCGCGGCGATCGCCAATGTGCTGCGGGCGGCTGGCCGGCTCGAGGACGCGACGAGTGTGCTCGACGCCGCAGGCAGCGATGAGCTCGACTCCGCCGAGGTGCTGGCAGCCCGCGGGGCGGTCGGCGTGGAATCGGCAGCCCCGCTTGAAGAAGTATTCGCACAGCTTGAAAAAGCAGTGGCGGCTGACTCGGGCCAGCCACTGGCGTTGTTCTGCCTCGGCGTCCTCCACGACCGGTTGGGAAATGACGACGAAGCGATCGAGAGCTACCAGCGTTCGCTGCAGCGCTACCCAGCCTCCGTTGGTGGACTGATCAACCTCGGGCTGCTCTATGAGGACCGCGATGAGTTCTCCAAGGCGCAGGAGTGTTACCGCCGGATTCTCGACGGGCTGCCGCTCGATGCTCCCGGCCGCGAGGAGGCGGTGGCCCGGGCCCGGCTATTCATGAAGGATTCCGCCGCCTCAGGCGACCGGCTACTCGACGAACAGGAGCAGCGGCAGCGGGATCGGGTCGAACAGATCATGACGCTCCCGGTCAGCGACTTCGAACTCTCGGTCCGCAGCCGGAACTGCCTGGCCAAGATGGGTATCCAGACGCTCGGTGATCTTGCCCGTACCAGCGAGGCAGAGGTGCTCGCGAGCAAGAACTTCGGCGAGACGAGCTTGGTCGAAATCAAGGAGATGCTTGCCAGTAAGGGGTTGAGCCTCGGCCAGTTTGCCGAACCGACAGCAGCGGCCGAGCCACTGCCTTCCTTCACTGAACCGGTGGAGGAAGAGACAGAAATTCATGGATTGCCGGTCACCGAACTCAACCTGTCGGTGCGGGCTCGCAAGTGCACCACCAAACTCGGCATCACCACCATTGGTGAACTCGTACGGCGGACTGGTGAAGACCTGATGGAGTGCAAGAACTTCGGCGTCACGAGCCTGAATGAAGTCCGGGAACGTCTCGCGGAACGGGGCCTCAAACTCCGCGGCGAATGAGCCGGCAGCCAGACGATGGTGGAACTCGCCCACCGTTCCCACCTGAATGAACTACAACGCACGGTAACGATCGGCATCCGTGCTGAATTCGACCACGAAAAGACCGGTCGTGATCGCTTTCTCTCATATCGCGCGGCAATTTGCGTTCACGCCCGGTTTTCGGTAGCGTGAATGCTCTGGCTGGACTGACGCACAGGCCGCCGTTTCGCACGTGATGTCCCGGGGTGATCCGGGAGGGAGAGAACCTGATGACGACCGCGACCCTCAGGGAGAAGCCGGTCCGCGATTTGGCGAGGCTTGCCAAACAACAAGGTGTGCCGGGCTGGCATGCAATGCGGAAGGATCAGCTCATCAAGGCGTTGGTGCGGCGGGCCAAGGCGGCCAGGCCGGCGGCTGCCGCGACCACCAGTGGGATCGTTGCCGCCAGGGCTGCTGCCGGCTCGAAGAAGAACCAGCCCCGCGGGTCGGTCAAGAGCCGGCCAGCCAGCGTCGGCAAGGGTAGCCGATCAGTCGCCGCAGCGGCCACCAGTTCCAACGCCTCTCCAAGTCGCCGATCGGCCCGTGGTCGAACCGCGGGCGAGCCGTCCCGTCAGGGCGTGATAGCCCGTCGCCGGGCTGCTGTCAGCGAACGAATCAGGGCCGCTCAGGACCGACTGGCCCGCGAGAAGAGCCTGGTGAGCCGGCCGGAACCGAGCCGAAAGCGGGCAAAAATCCGCGACCGCGCGGTACTCATGGTTCGGGGGCCACACTGGCTGCATGCATTTTGGGAAGTCACCCCGGCGAGTGTCCGCCGGATTGAAGCTGCCATGGGCCAGGAATGGCATGCCGCCAGGCCCACCTTGCGACTGCTTGAGGTCGTCAGCGGTGCTGCCGGCTCGCCGTCAGAGCGGGTGGTTCGCGAAATTGAAATTCATGGTGGAGTGAAAAACTGGTTCATCGATGTCCGGAATCCACTACGGTGCCGGGTTGAACTTGGCTACCGCTCAAGGCATGGCGAATTTCACAGTATTTGCAGGAGCAACATCGTGAACGTCGCCGCCGGCTCTCAGGGCGACACCCTTGATACCCACTGGAGCGACATCGCCACGAATTGTGACAAGATCTACGCAATGAGTGGTGGATTTTCACCGGAGGACCACCCCCAGGAACTGCAGGAGCTGTTCGAGGAGCGGCTGCAGCGGCCACTCGGTCCGCCCGGATCGAATCATTCCAGCCTGGGTGAGGGACTCGAGCAGGGCGAGGCCCTCGGCTTTCCGCTTGAGGTCGAGGCCGAGATGGTCATCTACGGCGTCACCGAAAAGGGCGCCTACCTGACAATTCAAGGGGAGCCGGTCGACGTCGAGGATGACGGGGGCTTCCGGGTGAGGGTGGAGATGCCCAACAAAAGGCAGGTTATTCCCATCATGGCCCAGTCAGCGACCGGCCTGGAGCGACAGACCGTCGTGCTGGCCGTTGAGCGGAACACCAAGGCGATGGAGCCCCACCTCCGTGAGGCTGACGAACAGTAGCCCGCACGTTGTGATTCCGGTCGAAACCCGGGCGGTGAAACATCAACCCGTCGGGAACCTGTTAGCGGCGGTCCCTCTTGTCTATGATGAGGATGTCGAAGACAGTTGCCGAATCGCGAGGCCGCGGGGCGGTAAGTTTTCTGCCATGTCCGTGCTGTGTCGAACCTATGCCGGTGAGCTCTTAACGAGGCTCGTCGGGTGCCAACCATAGTCCCGGCCGCGTGCCATGCCGAGCGGATTGCCCCCGGGTGATCCGCCTTCGGATGCAGGCCCCGGGACTGAGGCACCCTCCTTTTGGATTGGCGAGCTCTCCGCATTCCACGACACCACGGCATCGCGGTGGATCACTTATCGCCCCGCGTTCTCATTGCCGCGGCTCGGCCGGTCCTGAGGTGGTCCGGCGTCAGCTGCACGGCCAAGTGGCTCGCACGGCGTCGACTCAAGGGCCAACAGGCCGCCGGCCACCGCTGTCGTCACCACCGCAGTCGCCCAGCCGAGCCCAATGCCGAGGGCCATTCGCAGGCAGATGCGGCCTCCCACCTGATCCCCCAGCCCGGTGAGCAGGCCGCCCAGGGCCAGCACCAGCACCAGCACCAGCGGCAGCAGCAGGGCGAGAGCGACACCCCAGGCAAGTACACGGCGGACAATCGGAATCATCCGGAAAGGCTCCGTTGGCAAACAGGGAAAGATGCGGCGTCTTTGCAGCCAGGCAGTGGAGGGCGACCCAGTCGCCGGTCGACCAAGAGCTAGTGTACGCTGCCGGACGGCACGCAACAGCGGAGGGCACCAAAGGTGGGAGGTCACGATGGGCACAGAGACCGTTTCCGCACACCGCCACCGCGATCCGGCGAGCGGTGACTGGCAGTGGCGACAGCCCCGCTGGTGCCGCTGCTGGCCGCTGCTGCTGAGCCTCGGCCTCAGTCTGCCGGCAGCCGCCGATCGGGTCGATCTTGAAGACGGCCGCAGCCTGATCGGCCGATTCGCCCTCATTCCGGGCGTCAGTGTCGATCCGGAGGAACGGGAAGGGGAGGCGGCCACCGCGGTCATGTGCGACGACGGCCTGACCCGGACCTTTGTTCCCCGCCGACGGGTGGTTGCTGCCGAAAAGAGCCCTGTTGCCGCCGGCCTCGAACGGATCGAGATTCCCCAGCGGGTGCCAGAGGGCGGCCGCCGCGTCGGCGGCATTGGCGCCGTACTCGCCGCCACACCGTTTGATGAGTACGGCCGCCGGGTTTTGTCCCTGGCTACCGCGACGGGCCCGCTCGATGTCGTCCAGGGCATCACTACGATCACCCCCCGCTGGATTGCGGTGGAAGGGCTGGTGACGGAACAGCCGGTGCGGATCGACATGCGGCTGGCGACCTCTTCCGTTTCCCGCGAGACGTTGCGGCGGATCATCGAGCGGCAGATCGACCCGGGCGACATCGACCAGCGGCTGCAGTTCGTCCGGCTGCTGCTTCAGGCATCGCGATACCGGGAGGCGGCTGCCGAACTCGAGCAGCTGGTCGCCGACTTTCCGGGTGCCGCCAACCTCCGCGACCAGCAACAGAGTCTGGCCACCCTCGCGGCGGGGCAGCTGCTTGACGAGATTCGCCTGCGGCAGCGGGCCGGCCAGGACCGCCTGGTGATCCAGTTGCTGGAGAAATTCCCGGTCGGGGACGGTACCGGGGAACTGTTGCAGGCGGTCAGCGAGATTCGTGACGCCTATCGGGATCGACTTGACCGGGCCGGTCGGCTGGTGGCCATGCTGCGTGAGCAGGCAGCCGGCATCACCGACACCCGTGACCGGGAGGCCGCGGTGCAACTGACCGACGAGATTGCCGCCCAGCTGACCTTCTCCACCCTCGACCGCCTGGCCGTCTTTGAGCGGATCGGCGACGCTGGCCAACTGCCCACCGAGCAAAGCCTGGCGTTGGGCCTGAGCGGCTGGCTCGCGGGGGCCGACCGTTCGCAGGTGAACCTGAAGCTGGCGCTATCGACCGCCCGGGTCCGCAGGCTCCTCCGGGCCTATCTCGCCACCGCCACCGCCGCAGAGCGGGCCGACCTCCGCCGCCGCCTCGCGGAAGAAGAGGCCTGCGACCCTCCCACCATTGCCGCCGTGGCGGCCCAGATGCTGCCACCGCTGCCAGCCCCCGAAGCCGACGGTGACGGCCTGTTCATGATCGACGTCCCCCGGCCGACCGCCAGCGGACGTCCTCCCGAAACCTTCCGCTGCCTCATCCAACTGCCCCCGGAGTACGATGCCCGCCGCCGCTACCCCGCGATTGTCAGCCTGCATGCAGCCTGGAGCACACCGCTGAACCAGATCGAGTGGTGGGCGGGTATGCCGGATGAGCAGGGGCAGCGGTCCGGACAGGCCGCCCGACACGGAGCGATTGTCATCGCTCCGGCCTGGGCCGACCCCAACCAGCAGGCGTACGGCTTCACCCCCCGGGAACATGCTGCCGTGCTGGCGGCCCTCCGCGAGGCCTCTCGCCGCTTCGCCATCGACTCAGATCGGGTCTTCCTCTCCGGCCATTCCCTCGGCGGTGAAGCCGCCTGGGACATCGGCCTGGCCCATCCCGACCTCTGGGCCGGGGTGGTGGTGATTGCCGGTTCAGCCTCCCGATACATTCACCACTATCACCCTAACGCCGAACAGCTCCCGCTCTACCTCGTCGGCGGTGGACTCGACCAGGCCAGCTTCACTGCCAACGAGATGGACCTCGACCGTTACCTGCTCAAGGGCTACGACTTGACCTACGTCGAATACCGGGGCCGGGGGCACGAGCACTTCTCCGACGAAATCATCCGCATCTTCGACTGGATGGGCCGGCGAAGGCGGGATTTTTTCCCTCGGTCCATCGAGACGGTGAGCCTGCGGCCCGGGGACCGCTTCTTCTGGTGGATCGAAATGGAGTCGCCACCACCGCGGACAATGATCCTGCCGACCGACTGGGCGGTAGGAGCCGCCATCCGGCCATTCACGATTGCGGGCAAAGCGACCAGCAGCAACCGCGTCTCGGTCCGCTGCGGCGCCGACCGGGTGCGAATCTGGCTCGCACCTGAGCTAATCGATTTCAAGCGGCCGATCACCGTCTCACTCGGTGGCCGGCAGTTGCACCGGGGCGAGCTGACGCCCGACATCAATGTGCTACTCGAGGATCTCCGGACCCGCTGCGACTATCAGCACCCCTTTTGGGCGGTCATCGACTCGGTCGCTGACTCTAATCGCTAGGCTCTGTCTGAAAACTCAGTACCTGGCTTCGAGCGGCTCATTTGCCCTCTGGCTACGTCCGGCTCCATCGCCAGATCTGCAATCTGGCTGCTTCGCCGTCCTTGCCAGATACCAAAGCAGCTCGCTCTCAGGCCAACGGTAGCCTTTTCAGACAGAACCTAGTTCGTCTGCGGTTCCTTCGGACGGCTGGCCACCTCTTCGTTGGGCTGCTCGCTGCTTCCGCTCTCACGGGGCAGGGCGAGGCCACCGATGAACCAGCCGTCGTCGAGGGTCCGCATCACAAAACCACTGGTGCCGAAATACCGCCGAATCAGTTCGAAATCGGGCAGCGTGCTGCCATCAATCTTTTGATCCCGTACCGAGCCCGGCTTTCCGTCTCCCAACAAGTTGTTGAGAATCTGCCCCATCATGCTCTTCGATTTTGGCATCGCGCCGCGCTTGAGCATTTCGTAGGAGGGCCGAATCGACTCGTCCGAGCGGCCAAATCCCTGCAAGGCCATGCTCCCGGGAAAGAGCGCTGCCAGTTCACTGACAACGAACTTGTAATCGGGCCGCGACACGAGCGAATCACCGCTGTCGGCCGTCGTCAGCACCCGTTCGAGAATGTCCCGGTGCGACGCGATCAGCAGGTGGCCGTGCGAGACCGTCACCGCTGAATGTGGCAGAAGTTTCTCTTCTTTCTCCCGCAGCCGCCGCCGCCGGTCATGGTGGTCGTCTTCATGATCGGCATGGGCGATTCCACCGCCGGGCGTCTCGATCTCAAGCTTGGGAATCTCCATGGAGCGATCGATCTGCTCCCAGATGACGACGCCATGGGCTTCGATCCGCCGCATGTCTGGATCGGTCGCCATGCTTTTGGAAACGGTGGCCGCCACCTTCTCGGGGTCGGTCGCCTCAATCGCGATCACCAATCGCTCACTGTCAACACTGATCGGCTCCACATAGTCACCCAGCATGGAGACCCTGTTGCCAAGCCCGGCAATCAGATCGGTTTCGACGTCAATCTGAGGACCGTCTGGGTCCTCCTTGAGTGATGCGATCACGTCATCGAAAACGCCCTCCTCACCGACGATATCGTCCACCAGGCTCTCAGCCGAATGGAACGCGGTCTTGATGTCCCACTGCAGGGCCGACCAGCTTGAGGCGTTGGCGGGCACCCAGGACGGCGGCTCGATCGTCTCGGAATCAGGAAACCGCAGCATGCGGGCGGCCAGTTCGTAGCGGTCAGTTGAGGCGGGGTCCCGACCGGGCAGCGGCGGGGCGTAGACGATTGTCTGGTGCCGCATTTCACGCGGCCCGTCGCTGAAGATGAGAGCTCCGCCCATCGACTTCACCGCATCAAACCCCTGGCGACCGAGAATCTCGACATAATCAGGACCCTTGCGGCGATCCGGCGGTGGATTGGTGGCCTTGTAGGCGGCAGCGAAGGCGAATGGATCGACGTACCACCGCAGCGTCGCCGCCGTCGCCGGCAGGTCTTCCAGCGACCGGGCCGCGACGCTTTCGAAGTCATTCTTCGAAGCAAGTGAATCCTGCCGGCCGGTCTCCAGGACGGTCAGTACATGATGAACCTGGACCGGATCATCCCCAACAACAAGAGCCGATCCCTGGTGAACGACCGCCACCAGCCGCTCAGCAGGGGGCGTTTCTTCGGCTTCTTCGTCCGCCCGAAGCTCTTCCGACGGTAGTTGATAGACCTTGATCACCTCCTGATAGTCGGCCAGCCGCTGGGCCTGCTGTTCGAGGAGCCGGGTATCGATCTGGTCAAGAAGCTTGCGGGTCTCCTCCTCGTGACCGGTGGTGTCGACCAGGAGCACCGTGGCCAGCCGATCGGGCTCCGGCACGATGGCGGCGAGGGCAATCTCACCACCGGGCACCTCGCCCAGATCTTCCAGGGTCAGCCCGAGTTTTCCCAGCCGCCGCTTGCCGGCCTTGGAAAGCTGCTCCCGGAAACTCTTGACGAAGGCCTCCATATTCGGATCCTGCAGGAGCTGGCCATACTGAGTGCGGTCAAAGCTTTCCTGAAATGCGATCGGATCCGCGATGCTGAGCCAGGCCGTAGTCGTGGCGGGAAAGACGGTCTGGCTCGGCTTGAACGCTGGTTCGGCCACCGCCGAGCCCACCGCCAGGAAAACCGCCACCGCGGCGAGACCGGCGGGACGCCAGATTTTGGTAGCCAGAGGCCGCTCAGCCGCACATGGGCTCGTCATTCCGTCCACAGATGCACTCCTTCGGATTCCATTGACCGGCAGGAATCGCCCCACACCTCAGGACGAACCTTCACTGTGGGCCACCGGGGCGGCAACCGCTGAAAGCAGGGACGATCCTGCAAAGACGGCCGACCACGATTTCCTTGGGCCGGGAGTGTCTCAGGCTTCCCCATTTTTCTCAACATCAACTTTCGCGTGTTTCCCGCCGTTTTACCACCCACCGGCCGCTAAACCGTCGCCAGCCGGAGCCAGACGGAGCAGGCCAAAAGCCCCAGGCCGATCGCGAGCGCTGTTTCTCCCCGGCAGCCGCGGGCGTGGGCGGCCACACAGCCACCGCTGGCCAGAGCAGCCCCGGCTGCGAGTACGACAGCCGTCATCAGGGCCGGCAAAGCCGCTGGGTTGCCGGCGGCCACCACCGCCACGACGAGGGGAGGCCAGAGCATCAAGCTGGCATGGCCCGCCAGTACCACCGCAGCCTGCAGACCGGGGGTGGGCACTGCCAGCAAGCAGCTGAGCCCCGGGCCGGGCCCGCCAACGCTGCCGATGAGAGAACGCCAGCCGCAAACCACCTCCCGGCCATCGAGGAGCGCCGCGGCGGGGACACCAAAGCTGCCAAAGACAACCGCGGCCAACAGGGCGTAGCGACCGGTCGCCAAGGGGTCGAGCAGCAGCCAGCTAATCATGCCGCCGAGCGCCAGCAGCATCGCCGCGCTCCGTAGCAGTCGCCGCCAGAGGCTGCGGGCTGGCAGCACGCCGAGCAGACCGATTGCCGCGAGTTGATCGGGACCACGGGGCCCGGCCGCCGCAACAGGAAACTGACGAGGCAGGAGGCCGGCGATCGGCCCCTGGCCGGTGAGCTGCAACCACTGTGCCAGGCCCAGCAGGCCGCCCGCTACGACCAGCCAGCAGCCAGAGCCAACAAGCAGCAGTGGCCCCTCACCGCCAGCCGGAATCAGCCCGCCGGTGAGAGCCATGGCGGCCGCCGCCAGCCAGCCGGTCAACAGGGTTGCCGTGGCCGTGTCTGCGGCCGACAACCCCGCCAGCCGGAGGCCGGCAGTGGTCAGGGCCGCCAGGCCACCGGCCAGCCCACCGGCGGAGAGCATCGTCGCTGCCGCAGTTGGACGCCCCCGGGCAATCATCACCACGCCGGCAAGCCCGAGGCCGAGCAGCGGCCAGAGCAGCCGCCAAGCCAGCCAGCCGCCCGCCGCGGGCAGAGCCAGCGGCGGGCGGCTGAACCGGCGCCAGCCCGAACGTCGCAGCACAAGGCTGGCATCCCAGACAGGAAATGCCGCCGGTAGTTCGCCGATCCCGACCACCACCGCCGCCGTCACCACCACAAAGCCGGCAACGCCCGCATCGAGCCCGGTGCCGACATAGGCAGCCGCCGCGGCTGCCAATGCCACCGATCCCCAGGATGCCGGTCGGCGGACGTCGTGCCGCAGCCGAATGCCAGCCACGGAGAGGCCGGTGGCCGGCGGATCGCTGGGAACCTCCGCCATACGTCCTCTCACCGCCGGGGCCGCACGGTTCCCTGCACCCGTAGCGGCAGGCCCAGGATTCTCAGAAAGCCCTCGGCGTCGGTCTGATCGTAGGAGCCGCCCCCTTCCATCGAGGCGATCGCCGCATCGTAGAGACTCTCGCTGCTTTCCCGACTTTTGACCAGCATGTTGCCCTTGTAGAGCGAAAGCTCGACCGCCCCCGTCACCGGCCGCTGGGCCTCACGGATAAAGGCAAGCAACGCGTCCATTTTTGCGCAGTACCAAAAGCCGTAGTAGACCGATTCAGCCACCTCAGGTGAGAGCCGGTCACGCAGATGGACCAGGTCGCGATCGAGGGTCAGCTGCTCGACGAGCCGGTGTGCCTCGTAGAGCAGTGTCATGCCGGGAGCCTCATAGACGCCGCGGCTCTTCATGCCGACCAGCCGGTTTTCCAAAATGTCGATCCGGCCGATGCCGTTGCGGCCACCGATCTCATTGAGAGCCAGCACCAGCTCGTGGGGCGGCAGTTCCCTGCCATTGAGCCGGACCGGCACGCCTGCCGCGAACTCCAGCCGGATCAGCTCCGGCGTCTCGGGCGCCTCCTGCGGTGATACGGACATACCGAAGTCGACCAGGGCGTAGCCGTCGGTGTCGAGCTCTTCCAGCAGCCCCGCCTCGTAGCTGGTGTGGAGGCAGTTCTCATCCGAGCTGTAGGGCTTCTCCTTTGAAGCCTTCACCGGAATCGACTTTTCCGCACAAAACTCGATCAGCTCCTTGCGGCCCGGAAAGCGGTCCCGGAAGGCGGCGATCCGCCACGGAGCGAGCAGCTCGATCGTCGGGTCGAGCGCCTCGGCGGCCAGTTGAAAACGGCACTGATCATTTCCCTTGCCGGTGGCCCCGTGGGCGAAAACGGTCGCCCCTTCGGCGTGGCAGATCTCGACGCAGACCTTGCTGATCAGCGGCCGGGCGATGGAGGTGCCCAGCAAATAGGTCCCTTCGTAACGGGCCTGCCACTGCAGCGTTGGAAAGGCAAAGTCGCGGCAGAGCTCCTCACGGGCATCGACCAGCAGGGCTTTGACCGCTCCGCAGTCCCGGGCCTTCTGCAGCGTCGCCTCCCGGTCCTCGCAGGGCTGCCCAAGGTCAACATAGACAGCAACCACCTCATAGCCCTGTTCGATCAGCCAGCCGAGGATGACCGAGGTGTCGAGGCCACCGGAGTAGGCGAGGACGCATTTTTTCATCGAGATACTGACTTCCTTCGGAGTGTGAGGAACTGGCCGATTGGCCTGTGCTGTTGCCAAAATGTGCCAGAAAACCAGCCGCGGGCCAATCCTGCCCGGCAATTGCCTCAGACCTCGTGCACCATGGCCATGTTGTGGCCGCCGGTGCCGAAGCCGATGCCGGCCACCAGCAGGATGCGGTTGCCCCGTTCCAGCCGCCCCAGCCTCAGCCCCCATTCGCAGACGTGGGTGAGCAACTCGTTAACGTCGGCGCCCGCCGGCGCCGCCAGCGGCGTGACGCCCCAATAGAGGGCCATCTGCCGCAAGGTATGGATGTCGTCGCTGAGGCCGACCGTCGGTACCGCCCCCCGCCGCTTTGACCTGGAGATCGCCGTCACCCCGCTCTTGCTGGCCACGACGAACAGCCGGGCATCGAGTTCCGCAGCAATCCGGCTGGCACCATCGACCACCGCCTGAGTGATCGGGTGGAGACCGTCGACCAGTCGCTCGGGCTGTGGCAGGAACTCACCCGACGCGAGCCCCGACCGGCCCCTTCCGAGTAGTTCGTCGAGGTACTGCTTGCGGGACTCCAGATACTGCTCCTCGGTCGCCAGGGCGATCCGTCGCATCATCTCGACCACCTGCCGGGGATGCTCGCCGATGGCGGTCTCGCCTGAGAGCATGCAGGCATCGGCACCGTCGAGGATGGCGTTGGCGACGTCGGTGGTCTCAGCCCGGGTCGGACGTCGCGAATGCTGCATGCTGTCGAGCATCTGGGTGGCGACGATCACCGGCTTTTGGAACTGCTGGCAGACCCGGATGATCCGCTTCTGCACCATCGGCATGCTGGCGACATCGATCTCGACACCGAGGTCGCCCCGGGCCACCATCACAGCGTCGGCCACCTCGATGATCTGCTCGAGATTTTCGATCGCCTCCCGCTTCTCAATTTTGGCAACCACCCGGGCGGCCGAGCCGCGGGTCCGCAGCAGTTCCTTCAGCAGCGTCACCTCGACCGGCGACCGGACGAACGACAGGCTGACAAAGTCCGCGCCCGCCCCCGCTGCCCACTCGGCATGCTGCCAGTCAGCTGGACTCATCGCCGGCACCGAGAGCTTGACTCCGGGCAGGTTGACCCCCTGCCGGCTGCGAACCACGCCGCCCTGGATCACTCGGCAGCGGACCAGTTCCGGGGTCCGCTGAGTCACCACCAGACTGATCGTGCCGTCGGCGAGCATCACCGAATCACCGACAGCCAGCTCGTCAACCAATTGGTGATAGGTGGTGACGAATTGGTCCGGCCGGTCGCTTTCGGTGCCCCGGATGAACGACAACTCACTCCCTTCGATGCAGTCCACCGCCCCGCCTGGCAGTTCACCCAGCCTGATCTTCGGCCCGGCCAGATCGACCAGCACCCCGATAGGCCGGCCGACATCCTCCGACACCCGCCGGATCCGGTCGAGTGTCTCCTGGTGCTCCACGATCGAGCCGTGGGCCATATTGAGGCGGAAGACATCGACGCCCCCTTCGACCAGTCCGAGGATGGCCGTCTCTTCCCGGCTGGCGGGGCCGATGGTCGCCACGATTTTTGTCCGCACGATTGCGGCAACCGAGGGCGAACTGCCAGCGGCGGTGCGGACTGGCTGCGAAGCGGGAACCTCCATGACTGACTCCATGTGCAAAGGGGTGACGGTACGATGGTGCAGGTATCGAAGCCAGAAGGATGGTTACTCTACCGGAACTGACCAGCCGCGAATATCAGTGGCGGCACCGCCGCAGCAAACACAACCGTCATGCCAACCGTCATGCCAACCGCCCAGCCAACCGCCAGCCGTCGTGATGCCAACCGTTTCTGGCCAGGCCGCCGGGTGCTTGTCGCCGGCGGCACGCATGGTTTCGGCCTGGTGCTGGCCCGGCAACTGGCAGCCCGCGGGGTCCGGCTGCTGGTGGTGGGGCGCTCGTCGGCCGGCGTTCGCGAGGCGATTAGCTGCTGCGAGGCTGCCGCCGCGGCGGCCGGCCAGCCCGTCGACGGCATCCACGGCCTCAGTGCCGATCTGGCCCGGCCCGGTGAAGGCGACCGGGCTGTCGCGGTCTGCCTGGAGAAACTCAACGGCCTCGACAGCCTGTTCTGCTGCATCGGCCGCTCCAGTCGGACGGCGCTGCTCAGCCTGCCCCCCGACGAGCTCCGCGAGGCCGTCGAGGTGAATCTGATGACGGCTGTCGAGATCAGCCAGGCGGCGGCTGTGCCGATCTGCCGCGCCGGCGGCGAACTTGTCTATATCGGCAGCCTCGCCGGCAAGCTGGTCACCCCGGCCATGGGGGCCTATGCCGTTGGCAAGGCGGCCCTGGCGGCCTTCGCCGATGCTGTGCGGCTGGAGGTTGCCCCGCAGGGGGGGCGGGTGCTGCTGGTCAGCCCCGGACCGATCCGGCGGGAGCCCAAGCCAGCGGCGGCCGCGGACACCGAGGGGGGCTTTCACCGCTACGACGACGATGTGGCCCGGCACGGCCTTCCTGAGGAAGTTGCCGCTCCCGGCGGCGGTGCCGCGGTCAAACTTCTCGACCCGGAACAGCTGGCGACCGAAGTACTTGAGGCCTGCCGGCAGGGCCGGATCGAACTGACGCGGCCCTGGAAGGCGACACTGCTGGCCGGACTGATCGAATGGTTCCCCGACTGGGGCCGCCGGCTGCTGGCCCGGTTCACCACCAAGGGCAGGGCGGCGGGCGACTGAACAGCTTGGGTACCGGTCAGCTGAGCTGGCCACGTCCAGGACCCAGCAGCGGCGCGACCGCCTCCTTGAGTCCGCGGCGGATGGCTGCCAGCCGCTCGGCATCCTCGACCTTCCCGCCGCTGAAGTCGACCACGTGGAAGGCGTCGACGATCTGGTCGAGGTAGGTGCTGATCTTCGCCGACCGCACCGACAGCCGATGCTCATGGAGCGTCCGGGCGACCGCCAGGAGTAGCCCGTCAGAGTCCTCGGCGAAGACCTCGATGATGGTGGCATCGGCGGAGGAGTCGTTGTCGATCTGCACCCGGGGGGGCAGCACGGTGGCCGCCTGCAGCTGCGGAGCGAAGGGGTTCCAGCGGCGGCCGATTGCCGGGGGTTCGGTCGCCAAGCTCGATTTGACCGCGGCGGCGATTTCGGCCAACCGCTCGGCCGGGGTCTGGCCGGCGTAATCCCGGTCGACCACCCGGAAGTGGTCGACCACGAACTCGCCATCAAGCGTGAAGATGTCAGCCGAGAGCACCTCCAACCGCTGGCTGGCGAGGCCGGCGGTGATCCGGTGAAAGACACCGGCCACCGTCGGTGTTCTGAGGCCGACGGTCACCGACACGGTGGCGGTTTCGGAGAGCCACCGGGCGGTCACGAACCGGCCGCCAGCCGGTAGCTTGGCCAGCCGGGTGAGTTCCTCGACCGCCTGCCGGGGCTGCTGCGACCGCAGGTAGGCCCGCGGCAACCCCGCTGCCAGCCGCACGACCGGATCCTGCCCAGCCCTGCCTGCCAGTAGCGTGGTGAGGTCAGCCCGCCGCCGGTCGGCACCAGTGGCATCGGAGTCGGGGTCGAGAAACCGCAGCGTCCGCTGGTAGAGCTCATTGAGCAGGTCAGCCTTCCAGCGGTTCCAGACTCCCGGCCCGACCGCTGCGATGTCGGCCATCGTCAGCACGGTCAGCATCCGCAGCACTTCGGGCGAGCCGACCTCACGGGCAAACCCAAGCACCAACGAATCGTCATCGACGTTGCGACGGAAGGCGAGTTCCGCCATCAGCAGGTGCCGCAACACAAGAAATTCGACAATCTCAATTTCGTCTTCGGGCAGCCCGAAACTGGCGGCTACGTCCCGGGCGATCCGCGCGCCGATCTCGCTGTGATCCCCCTCGTATCCCTTGCCCAGATCGTGGATCAGCAGCGCCAGGAGTACCAGCCGGCGACGACGGCGGATCTGCCGCCAGACGTTACCCAGCCAGCCGCTGTCGGCATCGAGGTCGGTCGCCTTCTCGACCGCCAGCAGGCAGTGTTCGTCGACTGTGTACTTGTGATAGTTGTTGAACTGCAGCAGGCAGCGGGCATGGGCGAAGGCCGGCAGTAGCCGTTCAAGCAGCCTCAGTTCGTGCAGCCGGCGGAGGGCGGGTCCCAGCGGCCCGACCGACGAAAACAGCCCCCAGAGCCGCTGCCGGGCGGCGGCGGTCACCGGAGGTGGCTGGTGACCGATCGCCTGCCGCAACAGCGTCCAGTTGGAGGGCTCGATCGGCACCTCATAGAGCATCGAAAGTTCGGCCAGCCGCACGATCCGCTCGGCATCGGCGGCGACGGCGGCAATCGCCTCCGGCAGCACCGCCACCGCCAGCGGACCGACCACGTACTGCCCGTCGACCCGGTTGCCAAGCAGGCCCGTGGTCCAGCTTCGCAGCCGTCGCCCCCCCTCCGCCTGCTGGATCAGGCCCCGGGTGATCTGGGCCACCTCCCGGGTGTGGCTGAAATAGTCCTGCATGAACTGCTCGACGGCGAGCATGCCGCCGGCCGCCACGTAGCCCCGCTTTTCGGCAATCCGCACCTGCTCGTCCCGGGTCAGTTCATCCACCCCTTTGCCATGTGAAAGATGCAGTTCCACCCGGAGGTCGCGGAGGAACTGCTGAGCCTCGGTGAGGCTCGCAAGGTCGGCAGCTGACAGGGTCTGAATCCCCTCCGGCCCCGCGGGGTCCGGATCGACCGCCACGATCGAGCTGCCTGTGGGCAGTGGCAGCGGGCCGAGTGAGACCAGCCGATCCGAGTCGAGGAAGGCCAGCCAGCGGGCGAACTGGATGTCGCGTTGGCCACCGGTCGACCGCTTGACGTTGGGCTGCAGCAGGTAGACGGTATCGCCATACTTCCGGGCCTCCGTCCGCCGCGCCGCCACCAGCATTCGGGCCAGCCGCCGGCGTGAGCGGTGGGCCAGGGTTCGCAGCCGTACTGCCAGCCGCCGGCAGCGTTCTTCCCGACCGGCCAGCACCCGCATCTCGAGCAGCGTGCTGAAGATGCTGGCGTCGCCGCCGGCCAGCTGGGCCGCCTCGGCCACGGTGCGAACGCTCTGGCCGACCTCAAGCCCCGCATCGAAGAGATCCTGCAGCAGCCGACGGGCCAGGTCACCAAGCAGCCGCCCGCCGGACGGGACGACGGCGTGGTCGCCGGGCCGGGCCGCTGCTGCTGGTTGTGTGGCGAGGTCGTGCAGCAGCATCAGATCGACGTCCGACCCCGGCGTCATCTCGCCGCGGGCGGAGCCACCATGGGCCACCAGGGTCACCCGCTCCTCGATCTGCTGCCGCTCTGCCGGGGTTAGCTCCGACAGGATCGCCCACCAAATCCCGTCGATGGCGGCATCGACGGCCTCAGCCCTGACTCTGCAGAGCTCCAGGCCATCGGCACCCGCGGCATGCCGTGCCTTCACCACCTCGGTGGCAGCTTTGAGCCGATCGGACGCGGCGGCAACCGCGGGCCGGGTGACGACCTGTTCAAGACCGGTGGTCATGACGGGTGCCAGGGGTCGTCGGCGACGCCTGCCTGATTGTTGACGGTGCGGGCCAGCACAAAGAGCAGATCGCCGAGCCGGTTGAGATATTCAATGGCATTGGCCGGCGAGGTGGTCTCGAGCCGGGTCGAAAGGGTCACCACCCGCCGCTCAGCCCGGCGGCAGACCGTCCGGGCCATGTGCAGTGACGCCGCCAACGGGGTGCCCGTTGGCAGGATGAAATTGGCCAGCGGTTCGAGCGCTGAGTCGTGCTGGTCGATTGCCGTCTCGAGCATCTCGACCTGACTGAGCGTGATGCGTTCGTCATGGTCGCCCGGGGTGGCGAGCTGCGCGCCGAGGTCGAACAGATCGCACTGAATCTGCCGCAACAGGCCATCAAAAGCGGCCGCAGCCGGTTCGGTTCGGGCCATGCCGAGCAGACTGTTCAGCTCATCGACGGTGCCGAAGGCCTCGATCCGGGCGTGGTCCTTGGTGACCCGCGGCCCCCCGAATAGTCCGGTCTGCCCTGCATCGCCCGTCTTCGTGTAGATCTTCATCAGTATGGCCTCAAAGGCTCTCCGTGCCCCGGTGTGGTGCTCTCTCCGCAGCACCTATACTGGGTCGATTCGCGGAATCCTTCAACCAGCGCATCGTGAGAGACGCCACCATGAGCATTATTTGCTTCGCCAGTCGTGCCAGCGGCGGAATCACCACCGCCCTGCTTGTCACCGCTATCAGCTTGGCGGTCGCCCCCGCCGCTGAACTCGAGGAGGGCTTTTTCGCCAAGCCGGTGCGGCTGACAGCCGGCCTGGCAAAGGCGGGAGAGGGCTATTTTTCGCCCGACATGCGGCGCATCTGCTACCAGGGAGTGCCGACCGATTACCCCTTCTATCAGATCTACATTCAGCCCTTCGATCCGTCCAACCCGCGGATCGTGGAACCGACGCGGGTGAGCACGGGCCGCGGCCGGACCACCTGCGGCTGGTTTTCACCCGACGGCCGCCAGTTGCTGTTCGCCTCAAGCCATCGCGACCCGCAGCTCGATCAGACCGAAGCCGCGGCAATCGCACAGGCTGAGGAAGACGCCCGCACGGGCCGGCGGCGACGATACCAGTGGGACTTCGACCCGCACATGGATCTGTTTGTCGCCAACCTCGAGACCCCCGGGCCCCTTCGGCAGCTGACCGCTGCCCCGGGCTACGACGCCGAGTGCAGTTTTTCACCAGATGGCGAGAAGCTGCTGTTTGTCAGTGACCGGGATGGCGATCCCGACATCTATGTTGCCAAGGCCGATGGCAGTGATGTGACACGGTTGACTGCTGAGCCAGGCTATGACGGCGGACCGTTCTTCTCCCCCTCCGGAGACTGGATTGCCTATCGGACCGACCGTCTGGCGGAGCATCAGCTGCAGATCCACGTGATGCGGGCCGACGGCAGTGGCGATACCGCGGTCACAGCGGGCAAGGGTGTTCACTGGGCGCCCTACTGGCATCCGAAACAGCCCTGGCTGATCTGGACCGGCGCCGACCATTCCGACCCGACCAAGCGGCCCAACTACGACCTCTGGCTGGTCCGGTACGAAGCCGGGGCCGACGGCTTCCGCGTCGGTGAGCCGCTCCGGCTGACCGATCACCCGGGGGCCGATGTGCTGCCGGTCTTCTCACCAGACGGCAACCTGCTGATGTGGACCGCCAGCCGCGACGGTGACGGTGGCCGACGGCCAACCAGCCAGCTCTATGTCAGCCGACTCGACCTTGAGGCAATCGACGCGGCGTTGCCGCAGGTTGCCGCCCCGACCACGACCTCCGACAAGGATCAGCCGTGACGACAGCCCCCACGACATTCGACCGGTCGATCGCCCTCATCGGTGCCGGCCAGATGGGCCGGGCGCTGGCGACCGGCTTCTGCCGCGACGGTGAAGTCCCGGCCGCCGACCTGGTGGTGTTTGACCCGGTCGAAGCGGCGGAAACGGCCGTGGCCGAGGCTCTGCCCGGCGTGCGATTCGCAGCCACCGCCGCCGAGGCGGCAACGCTTGCGCGGCTGGTCATCCTGGCGGTCAAGCCGCAGCAGGCGGCCGACGCCTGCGCTGAACTGCGGACAACGCTCACCGACCAGAGCATCGTTCTTTCCATCGTGGCCGGCCTGCCGATTGCGACGATCGCGGCGGCCACCGGTACGAACCGCATCATCCGTGTCATGCCCAACACGCCGTGTCTCGTCGGCCACGGCGTTTCGGCTGTCGCTGCCTCCTCCGGGATCGAACGCGACGACCTCGAAAGGATTCTGAGGCTGTTTGCCTCGGTCGGCAGCGTCCATGAGGTGGCCGAATCGCTGCTCGACGCCGTGACGGCGGTCTCCGGATCGGGCCCGGGCTACGTGGCGTTGCTCATCGAGGCCCTCGCTGACGGTGGCGTCCGGGCCGGCCTGCCGCGAGCATTGGCACAGGCACTGGCCATTGAAACCTTCGGGGGAACGGCGGCCCTGCTGGCCGTGACCAAGGAACACCCTGCCGTGGTCCGCGATCGCGTCAGCAGCCCGGGCGGCACGACGATCGCCGGTCTGGCGGTGCTCGAACAGGCTGGCGTCCGCGGCGCGATCGGCGCCGCCGTCACGGCCGCCGCCACCCGCGCCGCCGAACTGGCCCGCCAAGGCTGAGCCAACGGCCGCGGTTGCCCCGAGCGAGCGACGGCCACAAACGAAGCCTGACGGGCGGAGACCTGGCGGCTGTCGTTCAACGAAATTCCCGGAGGGCCCACAGTGGACGTCCCGCGAGCGGCCGGCTGATCAGCGGCCGCGGCGGGCTGTTTTCTTGGTCGCCGGCTTCTTGGCTGCCGGCTTCTTGGCTGCCGTTTTTTTGTTTGCCGGCTTCTTGGCTGCCGTTTTCTTGCTTGCCGTTTTCTTGGCGGCTGGCTCCTTCAATTGCTTGGCTGGCTTTTTCGCCGGCTTTTTGGGACTGGCCTGCTTCGCTGCCTTGGTCGCCTTGCGGCCACCGAAGATCGCGTCCCAGCCGGTGGCGTACTTCTCCGTCGAACCAACCCGAATGACCGACATTTGTATTGACCTTTCCAAGGAGCAATGATCAGACCGCCAGGGTCCGCCAGACGGCGACCACAACGATGTTCTATCGACGTTTCGGCAGCGAAGAATCGAGCCCTCCTGCCTTGATGGTTAGCATGACCCTCCCCAGGTCAGTCGGCAAGGCCGATCGTGTGGTCAGCAGATTCCCGCCGTTCAACTCATGACTGATCGCCGGGATCGCTGCTGCCACCAGCCCTGCCGGTGGCAGCAGCAGCAGGTTGCGAATCTCCAACCGGCCGGTGACGCGGACGCCCGTGGCAATTTCAGCCGCGTTCTCCTCGGTAAGCCGGCCGCCGTTGAACCAGAATCGGCTGAGCAGGGCAGGCTCGGCCACTAGCCAGGCTTCCAGCGGCGGCTCGATGCCGGTGGGCCGGCCGAACCGTCTCGCCCAGATGATTTCACCGCGGGGCAAGTCGAGACGATCCCAGGCGGCGGTGAGATTGATCGCGTGCATCAGGTGGTGTCCGAATGCCGGGCGGGAAGCACCACGGCCCGACCACGGGTCTGGCCGGCCAGCATCTGCCGGGCCCAGTGACCCACCTCGTCGAGGGCCAGCAGCCGGACCGGAAAATGGGGCTCGACCCAGGGCCAGAGCGCCGCCAGTTTGGGCCAGAGCAGCCGCCGCTGGTCGTTCGAGAGCAGGCCCGCCGCGTCGATCCCGGCCAGCGTGACGCCGCGGAGAATGAACGGGAGGACTGTCGTCTGGAGTTCCACACCGCCAGCATTGCCGATACTGGCGACGGCCCCGCCCGGCCGTACCGACCGCAGCAGGTTGGCCAGCAGCGGGCCACCGACAGTGTCGATCACCGCGGTATACCGACCACTTGCCAATGGCTTGTCACCCGCAGCGACCGCGTCCTCCGGGGCAATCACCTCAGCAGCGCCAACCGCCCGCAGGGCCCCTGCCACCTCCGCTTTGCGGGTGCAGGCAAGCACCCGATGCCCCGCCCTGGCTGCCGCCGCGACCGCCAGCATGCCGACGCCGCCACTGGCGCCGGTGACCAGCCAGTCGGTCGGCCCGGTACCGCCGGCCCGCTGCTGGTACTCCCAGTCGATCAGACCGGCCAGCCGCTCAACGGCCACCACTGCCGTGAGCCCCGCGGTGCCCAGAGCCATCGCAGCAACCGCCGAGAGCGTCGGCGGTCGGCTGATGACTGCGGCAGCTGGTGTCTGCAGCCAGGTGGCAAAGGAGCCAGGCCGGGATTCCCCCAATCCGTTGCCGGTCACCACCACCGGCGTCCCGGCCGGGAGCCTGTCGGTCGGCTGCCGCAATCTGCCGGCAGCATCGATCCCCGGAACGTGCGGCAGCCGGCGGGCAACACCGGGATGCCCGCTGCAGGCGAGGGCGTCCTTGAAGTTGAATCCGGCCGCTTCGACCTCGACGAGGACGCTGCCGGCAGCAGTGGGGGGGACGGGCTGAGGGCCCCGCTGACCAGCCACCGCACCGGTGGCATCGCGGTCAACCAGCCAGCAGAAGCCGTCCAGTGGCACGGAGGACGTCATGGGAACGAATGGCACTCATTGGCGGGCTGCAACTGTTTCATCCAGTCCTGCTATAATCGCCCGGAGCAACGGCTGCGTCCAGCCGTTCTGCCGGACACCGGCAGCCGCGAGGCTGCCGGGTTTGAAGTTCAGCCCGTGACCCTAGAGGAGATGACGATGGGAAACGCGAAGGAGTTCACTGATGCCAACTTCCAGCAGGAAGTTCTCGACTCACCCGTGCCGGTGCTGGTCGATTTCTGGGCTCCCTGGTGCGGTCCCTGCCGGATGATCGGGCCAGTCATCGAGGAATTGGCCGCTGAAAACACCGAGACGTTCCGGGTTGGCAAGGTGAACGTGGACGAGAACGGCAGCCTGGCGATGAACTACAACGTCTCGAGCATTCCGGCGATCATGATTTTCAAGGGTGGAGAACTCGTGCAGCAGTTCATGGGCGTCCAGCCGAAGGAGCGACTGCAGCAGGCTCTCGACGAGGCGAAGTCGGCGTAGCTGCTGCTGGAGGTCGGGAGGGGCGGGACCGCGTATCGATCGTGCCCCGGCTGCGATGTGGCCCGAGCGTCCCAATCTTTTCCAGTAGCCCTTCATCGACAAAGCCAGCCAGATCGGCATGAACGCCGGGCTGCCGCAGTTTTTCGACCGCTTTGGCCTCAATCTGCCGCACCCGTTCCCGGGTGACGCTGAAAATGCTGCCCACCTCCTCGAGGGTGTAGCAGTAGCCATCGGCCAGACCGAACCGCAGCCGCAGGATTTCCCGCTCGCGGGTCGAGAGGGCCGCAAGCACCTTGCCGATCGAGGCCTTCAGAGCCGTCTGGTTGATACCCCGCAGCGGGTCGTCGACCCGGGTGTCCCGGACGAACTCCCCCGGAGCATTCTCTTCGCTGTCGCCGAGGGGCTGGTCGAGTGAGACCATCCGATGCGCCATCCGCTCGATGCAGCAGACGTCATCGAGTGGCAGGCCGGATCGGGCCGCCAGTTCCTCAACCGTTGGCTCCCGGCCATGCTCCTGCAGAAAGTCACGGGTCACGTTTCGGAGCTTCCCCATCGCGTCAACCATGTGGACCGGCATCCGAATGGTGCGGCCTTGATCGGCGATGGCCCGGGTGATCGCCTGCCGGATCCACCAGGTGGCGTAGGTCGAAAACTTGAAACCACGGGCGTGCTCGAATTTGTCGACCGCCCGCATCAGGCCGGCGTTGCCCTCCTGGATCAGATCCAGAAACGTGAGCCCGCGATTCCGGTACCGCTTGGCGATCGAAATCACCAGCCGCAGATTGCCCGCTGCCAGCTCCCGCTTGGCGGCGTCGTACTGCCGTTCGTAGGTCGCGAGCCGGTCAAGTCGTCGTGCCAGGGTCCGCCGGCTCTCGCCCATGCCGACGAGCAGCCTTCGCTGCTCCTTCCGGTCGACCTCCAGCAATCGCCCGGCCAGTCCCCGTAACTGCTTCAGCAGGGGATCGAGCCGCTGGATTCGCAGCCGCATCTCCTCGACCAGTCGGACCGCCTTGTTCCGCTGCCGCACCAGTCGTCGCCAAATCCTGTGACGGGAGGCCTGTGGTGTCGACTTCGAGATCGCCCGGCGAAACAACTGCCGGTTTTCATCGATTAGCTGGTGCAGTGTCCGCAGATTCGGCTCCAACCGCCTGAGCAGCTGTCGCTTTTCATCAGTGTTGGTGACCGCCACCTCAAGCGTGCGATCCAGCCGCACCGTGCCGGCCTGCACCCGCTCCAGCAGCCTGACGGCCGTCTGCAGCACAAGGTCGTTGCTGAGCAATTCGCGGCGAAACCGTCGCCGCCAGTGCTCAATACGTCGGGCACTGGCTACCTCGGCAGTTCGGTCGAGCAGAGGAATGCCCCCCATCTGCAAAAGATAGAGCCTGACGGGGTCATCGATCGCGGCCGCCTCGGTGCGGCGACCAGCCTTGCGGTGCGAAGGGGCGACGGGAGCGGCTGAGACGGAACTGGGCATGGAAATCTCCGGGGATTGGCGATGAGCGTCACCGTCCCCTGGTGCAGTCGCAGTGCCAAAGCTGCCACTGGCAGCCGGTAACAATCAGCAGCGGCGGTCATTTTCTCGATAAAACACCGACAAAACGAGCTTTTCGGCCTCGTGCCGCCTGAGAACCAGAACCGCCCCGGTCGGTGCGGCCGCGTTGCCCGCGGGCAACACGCCGCGGGGACGGCGCTGCCGCCGGGCAACGCCGCGAACGGGAAAACTGGCCTCGCCAGTAACGGGCAGGGCAGGGCTATACTCGACCGCTACTCCCCGGCGGATGTCATCTGATGAACTTCCTGATCCTCATCCCGATACTGTTGTTGCTGGTGATCGGGGCCGTTGGCCTCATCCTTGGCCGCAGGGAAATCAACACCAAGACCCTGATTGGCGCCTGGCTCGTCCTGCTCTCGGCGGTCGGCTTCATCTATCTGGCCGGCCGGGTGGCCGAGCGGGAACGGGCCTGGCGGTTTGAAATCCGGCGGCTTGAGGCCGAGATCAGCGGCGTGACCCAGGGAGCAGGGGAGGATGATTCCCTCAGCGACCTGGCCCAGAAACAAACCACGCTGCGGCGAACCCTGGACGAGGTTGAAACCTGGCGTAATCGCTACTGGACATCCAGCTTCTTCAAACCGCCGACGATTCAGCGAACCGACGACGATACCGGGCTGTACGAGATCACGGGCGACGGGGTTGTGGAACTTCAACTTGCCGGCACGGCCGGGGACCCGCTGAATGTGGGAGCGGAACTGGCCCTCTTTTTTCCCGAGGCTGAGGAAGCGTTCGGGTTTCTGGGGGTCTTCGGCGTCGAAAAGATTGAACGGAGTGAAGAAAAGATTCTCTCCGTGTCGATCAGGCCGCTCACCAAACCCGATGACCGGGACCGGCAGGCCTGGGACAACTGGGACCTGATGGTGCGGGCTGCCGCCAAGGTTCCGCAGCTGTTGGTTTTTGAAGACCTCCCAACCAATCGCTGGGCGGCCACGATCGAGCCGGACGACAACGGAGCCGCCAGCGAGGAGGTTCCGCTGGAAGAGGCGGCGGCGGCGATCGGGGAAGGTCAGAGCCTGCCCGGCGAATACTGGGCCACCGTCACCATCAACAACGCCGCTGCCTTGGAGGGAGTCGCCGAGGGGCAGTCGCTGGAGCTCGATCTGCAGACAGCGGAGCAGCTACAGGAGGATGGGGCGGCAAGCATTGAGCGGGTGGTTCGCCGGCGGCTGCTGGCCGATCCGTTGACCGCCCTGCGGGGCACCAGATTCGCCACCGTCGCAGAAGGCGACATCCCTGCCGCTGGCATCGAGGGGATCCGCCGCAAACTTGCCCTGGAACTGGCGTCCCTGACCCTGATGACCAGCCGGATCGATACTGCGCGGCAGTCCACAGTGAGCGAAACCGAACGCAAACAAAGGACAAAGGCCGCCCTCGTTGCCGACAAGGAGGCCTGGCAGGAAGACCTCGACTTTGCCAACCGTGCCCTCGCCAGGCTTGAGGAACGGGCCGGGCGGACCGACACCGAACTGGCGGCAGCCCGCGAGGCAATTGCCCAAAAGCGTGCCGAATTGCGAGATCTGACGGCGCAGATCATGGCCAAGAGTAGCCAGCAGACAAACCGGCCGGCTGGCGTGGGGCCCACTGCCCGCAGCGCTGCGGGGCCGTAGCGGCCACGAGGGCCCGCCGGACTCACGCACCGTGTTCCCAACCGCAGGTTTCGCTGGAAAATGGTGCTGATCGACTCCCGCTGGGGTCCTCGGGTACACTTCACTGGCTCGGTCGTGATTCCCCACCGAGACGTTTCCCGTTCGGATTCTCGCCACCCATGACGACGCTCGCCGCCCGGCCCGACACCGGTGCCAATCTCAAAAAAGCCGTCCACCACCATCGGCTCGCCAGCCGCCGGGGCCTGCTGGAGCGAATGTTCACGCTCTGGTTCAAGGGCTTCGTCTACAACCAGATCTGGGAAGACCCGCGGGTCGACGCCGAGGCGCTGGGGCTCGGCCCCGACTCGAGCCTGCTGACCATCTCCAGCGGCGGCTGCAACGTGCTGAACTATCTCACCCACGAACCCAAGCGGATCGTGGCGGTTGATCTCAACTCAAACCACATGTCATTGACGCGGCTGAAACTTGCCGCAGTCAAGCATCTGCCCGACTATCAGGCATTTTACAATTTTTTCGGCTACGGGCAGCACAAGGACAACCTCGCCCTCTACCGCAAGTACCTCCGCGACCAGCTCGATCCGCTGACCCGGTCCTTCTGGGAGTCGAGTGACTGGCCAGGCAGGAAATTCGGCCCCAAACGAATCAGCTACTTTAAAAATGGTCTCTATAACCAGGCAAAGCTGGGACAATTCTTTCGGGTGGTGCACGGGCTGGCTCGCCGGATGGGGCGGGACCCCGCCCGGCTGCTCAGCGCCCGTTCAATCGAGGAGCAGGAACAGCTCTTCGACGAGGTCTACGGGCCGCTGTTCAACAACCGCCTGGTCCGCTGGATGGGCCGGCAACCGGTGGCGGTCTACAGCCTGGGCATTCCGCCGAGTCAGCATGCGGCCATGCTGGAAGAGTCCGGCGGTAATGGCCAGAAACTCTTTGATACCTATCGCGAACGCATCCGCCGACTCGCGTGCGGCTTTCCACTGGACGACAACTACTTCACCTGGCAGGCCTTTGGCCGGCGGTATGACCATGAGCACCGCCGGGCGTTGCCAGAGTATCTGCGGGAGGAGAACTTTGAAAAACTCCGGCGGACCGTCGACCGCGTGGAGACCCATGTCGCCTCCCTTGGCGACTATTTGAAGACGGCTGCCCCCGGTTCGCTCAACGGCTTCATTCTGCTGGACAGCCAGGACTGGATGCCCCCGCAAGTGATTGAGGAACTCTGGAGCCTGATCGCCCAGACCGGCAGTGACGACACCAAGGTGATCTTCCGGACCGCCGGTGAGAAATCACCGGTCGAAGATGCCCTCGCACCAGAGACCCGGGCCCGGTTCTCGTATGAGGTCGAACGGTCGCAACAGCTGCATCGCAAGGATCGCTCGGCGATCTACGGCATGTTCCATCTGTACGAGAAGACCAGGCCGGCGGGGACGTCATGACCGATCCTGCCGCTGGTGAGATCCCTCGGCCGCCGGTATCATCGTCGAACAACCGCCAACAAGGCGGCCATGATCAGGCGGCGGCGATGGACAGCATGTACCGGTTCACCCGGCACATTTATGACCTCACCCGGCGGTACTACCTGCTGGGCCGTGACCGGCTGCTCGAGCGGGTTGTCACCGGCCCTGACACTGCCACGCTTGAAGTTGGCTGTGGGACCGCCCGCAATCTGATCAAGCTGGGAGGCCGGACCAGCAGTGGTCGACTCTACGGCCTCGACGCCTCTCATGAGATGCTCGAAACCGCCTCCCGCAGCGTTGCCCGGGCGGGCCTGCCCCGCGGGAACAATCCGCCAATCGTCCTCCGGCAAGGGCTGGCCGAGCAGCTCGACGCCGGGCGAATGTTCGGCCGGACTGAGCCCTTCGACACAATTTTTTTCTCGTACTGCCTCTCCATGGTCCCCACCTGGCCGGGAGCGCTTGAGGCAGCGGTCAACAATCTCAAGCCGGGAGGCCGGTTGCTGGTCGTCGATTTTTGGGATCAGGCCGATCTGCCGGCCACCTTCGCCGCCGGGCTGAAGAGATGGCTCTCGTTGTTCCATGTCCACTACCGGCCCGAACTCCATGCCGCCATCGCCGCCCTCGGCGACTCCGGCGGAGCCGAGGTACAGTTCGAGTCAATCCACCGGCGCTACGCGTACCTCGCCATCGTGACAAAAGCGGCCACGTCCCCGTCGTCGTGATCGATCGATCCGCAATCACGGCAGGATGAAAATAATGCCGGTTGCGGCGGCAGCCTCGAGCGCAGCCCCGCGGGCACTGATCGGCGGTGCCGGAATCGTCCACGGGGCACAGTCACCCGGCCGGTAGTAGCCCAGCGGATAGATGCACTCCCAGGGGAGCTCAACACCCATTTTGTAAGGCAGCGCAGGGACCGAGGCAAAGAAGTGGGCCGCCGAGATAAAGGGATCAGCGACGGGGTGGAAGGAGTGACCATACCGTTCGAGGTTCCACTGCTCAAAGTAGAGCGGCTTGTGGCAGTAGCCCGCCGCCTTCCAGGTCATTGTGGTACTGGCAAACTGTCGAGGCTGGAAATCCTCCCCCTCAAGCCGGCACTCGCAGGGATAGTCGTTACCGGCGACGCCGGTGACATGGATATCGAGGTTGATCGAGTCGAGGGTGTCGGCCTTCAGCTTGCCGATCTCTTCACGACAGTCTGCAGCCGAATCGGCACAGTCACTGGCGGAATCGATCATGGTCAGGTTGCTGACCAGATCGATCCCCCCCGACTTTGCACCAGTGGTCTCCAGCTTGAGCGTCCGACTGGTGGCCACCTGCCGTGAAGGCTCACCGGCCCGTTCGGCGACCTGCTTGGCATGGGGCGAGAACTCGTGCCAACCACTCGCCACCGCCGAACCGGCCAGCAGCAGGGCGAGCATGGGGGCTGCGAGTGCCGGCCGATGGGCCCAGTCAGTCGCTGCTATCCATCGTGTAATTCGGAGCTTCGTGCGTGATGGCAATGTCATGGGGGTGGCTTTCCCGAACGGTGGCAGCGGATACCTGAATGAACCGGGCATCCCGCCGCAGGTCTTCGATTGTTTGCGTTCCACAGTAGCCCATGCCGGCCCGCAGGCCGCCGACGAGCTGATAGACGAACACGCTCAAGGGTCCCTTGAAGGGCACCCGCCCCTCAACACCCTCAGGCACCAGTTTGTCGGCATTCCGGCCATCGGTCTGTTGGCGGTACCGCTCACTCGACCCCTGAACCATCGCCCCGAGCGATCCCATGCCGCGGTAGGCCTTGAAGGTGCGACCGTGGAACAACACGGTTTCACCGGGGCTTTCCGCCACCCCCGCCAGGAGTCCACCAATCATCACGCAGTGGGCCCCGGCGGCAATCGCCTTGGTGATGTCTCCCGAGTAACGGATGCCGCCATCGGCAATGATCGGAACGTCGCTGCCGGCCACCTCCTGCGCCGCCTCCCAGACCGCTGAGATCTGGGGAACACCGACACCGGAGATCACCCGCGTAGTACAGATCGACCCGGGACCTATCCCAACTTTGATCCCATCTGCGCCGGCCTTGATAAGATCGCGACAGCCTTCCCGGGTTGCCACGTTTCCCGCAATTACCTCGATCTCCCAGCGGCCCTTGATTTCCTGGACCGTCTCCAGCACGTTGCTGGAGTGGCCGTGGGCGGAATCGACGATGAGCACATCGACTCCCTTGGCGATCAGGCTCTCGGCCCGATCGAAATCGAAGACACCAACGGCCGCCCCGACACGCAGTCGCCCCTGCCGATCTTTGCAGGCGTTGGGGAAGCGATTCATCATGTCGATGTCCTTGATGGTGATCAGGCCGGTGAGCAGCCCCTGTCCATCGACCAGCAGCAGTTTTTCGACCTTGTTGGCCATCAGGATCTTCTCGGCCTCATCGAGCGACACTTCACCCGTGGCGGTGACCAGACCGGTGCGGGTCATGATCTCGGCGATCGGCGTGTCGCCCCGTTCCAGAAAGCGAAGATCCCGCTTGGTGATGATGCCCACCAGTTTCTTGCCGTCAGTGGTGATCGGCACACCTGAAATATTTGACTGGGCCATCACCTCGCGGGCTCGGGCAACGGTGGCGGTGGGGGGCAATGTGACCGGGTCGGCAATGATGCCGTTGGCCGTCCGTTTGACCTTGTCAACTTCATCGGCCTGCCTGTCGACGGGAAGGTTTTTGTGAATCACACCCAGCCCCCCCTCCTGCGCCAGGGCGATGGCCATCGCGCTTTCGGTGACGGTGTCCATCGGAGAACTGATCAGGGGAAGATTGAGCCCGATGCCCCTGGTGAGCCTGGTGCTGACCTGCACTTCGGCCGGCACGACGGCTGAATACCGCGGAATCAGCAGCACGTCGTCAAAGGTGATCCCGGTCTGCACGATTTTGCCGTCCATACGCTGTTCCTGCTCCTGTGGGGCTCTCGGTCAAACTGGGATTATGCGGGGCGAGCCGCAGAACCGGCAACGGTGGAGCAATCGGTCACGGGAAGATGGCCCTGCCAGCCCGCCAAACCGGCGCCGGCGGAAAATGTGACCTAGGGTTGACTGCCGGTCGGGATCACCCCGCCGGTTTCCCCCATCGCCCCGCCCAGCCGGCAGGGCGGTCACCTCCACCTGCCATCGGACGACCAACGTCCCTGCCATCCATGCATCACCCACCGACCTATCACGAATCGGCCCTCCCCCTCCCGCCCCCTAACGATGCCGCTGTCGCTCGCCCCGACCGGGCGACCTTCGAGGCCCATCTCGCCCGCCGCCGGTATGGTGGCTTCATTCTGACTGAGGCCATTCGCCCGGCCTGGCAGTCGGGGATCATCCCCGAGGCCGGCTATCGGTACGACGGGTATACCGACCCCAGCGTGGGCGAACAGCTGCCGGCACTCGTGGCGGCCGTCTCGAGTGAGCACCTTTTCGAGACATTCCTGGGGCTGCTTGAGCCCCTGGGGGACACCTGTGACGTCGTAATCGAGTCGTCCCACAGCCGCGGGACCGACCTGGAGACATTCTGCCGGGACGGCGTCGAGCGGATTCTGCTGGAGAGCCTGTTGTGGGATTTCGATGACCTGCTTCTCAACGACGGCTGCACCGCGATCGCCGTGATGCACCCCGAGGCTCCCCTCGAGGTTCAGCTTGATGAGCACAAACTGCTGGTGACCTACAGCCCGGATCGGGCGACCTTCGAATGGGTCCTGCGACGCCAGGGACTCTGCCGCAACGATGGGCTCCAGGTGATCTCGCAGGGTGATCACATGCACACATCCAGCAGCCGTTTCAGCCGCCGCTTTCAGCAGCTCGTGCAGCGGCTCCACGCGGAATAACGCCCTGAAACCCCTCGGTCCGCCGGCAAAACTGGGCTTGAGACCCAGCCAGCTTTGGGCGACCCTCCCGGTGGCTTCCGGATACCGCCGGAGCCTCCCCGAGGAAGTCGCCATGGCAGCCGTCCTGAGGTTCATCTTCATCGCCACGTTGGCGGCGATGTCCCTCATCCGCGTCCGCCCTGCCTGCGGCCAACAACCGCTGCCGCCGCCGGTTGCCTTCGACCCCGGTGCTCCCCTGCCGAGCGGAACCATCATCGGGCCGGCCGGGCCGAGCCTCCCCGCGGCCCCGCCCACCCCCAGGAACTCGGTGCTGATTCCTCCGCTCGATGCCGAGGTGGTCTGGTGCCAACTGGTCGATGTAGCCGACGACTACTTCAAGGTCGAACAGGAGCAGCGGGTCATCTTCGCCCAGGGCATTCCGACTGAAGGTCGGATTGTCACCTTCCCCCAGACAGGCGCGACCCTGCTGGAACCCTGGCGGGGCGACTCGGTCGGCTTCCAGGAGCGGCTCGAGAGCACACTGCAGTCGATCCGCCGGATCGCCACCATCCGGCTGATTCCCGATCCGGGCGGCTGGCGGGTGGAGGTGGTCGTGCAGAAGGAGTTGGAGAATCTTCTCCGCCCGATGCATGCCACGGCCGGCGGGGCCACCTTCCGCAACGACGATTCGCTCTACCGCTACGGCACCCCGCTACCGGTGCTGGGCCAACGGGTCGGCGATCAGCCCCGGCCGGTCGCCACCCCGACCCGCTCCGCCGGCTGGATTCCCCTGGGACGTGACCCGCTGCTTGAGCAACGAATGCTCAGCAAGATCCTGGCCCAACTCGGTGTCGCTCCAGTACCTCAGGGCGTGCCCTACTACCAGCCGCCGGGGTAGTTTTTACGGAAAGACCGGGCCTCCTGCCCGGCTTTCCTGGGGGCAGAACGTCACAAAGCCAAGGTTTGTGACGTTCTG
>CBFIHA010000021.1:0-49833 GCA_965662195.1 uncultured Pirellulales bacterium | reverse complement strand
TCGACAGGCGAAAACCCTCCGGCGTTTTTGCCTGTCGCCAAGCGGGCGCGGGCCAGGATGGCCGAGCCCGCGTGAAGTATGATTTTCATCGCAGGATGCGATGCCGATCGACAGGCGAAAACCCTCCGGCGTTTTTGCCTGTCGCCAAGCGGGCGCGGGCCAGGATGGCCGAGCCCGCGTGAAGATAGGGCCTCTAACTCAATCGGTTAGAGTAGCGGTCTTTTAAACCGTTTGTTCTGGGTTCGAGTCCCAGGGGGCCCACTTGATCGCAACCGAGGGACGTTGCCCACCGGTTTCGTGGGGTGAGAGTCTCGTCGCGGGGGGCTGTTCCGGTTTACTGTTCCGTGAGCCTTCACCGACCCCTCGCCTCCTGTGAAGGGGGATCAGGGTGCTGCAGGTCGACGTTGTTCTTCCGCTTATTTTTCAAGCTGATCAATTCGGCGAGCTCTTCGAGCGGGCATTCTAAAATTGCCTCCGGCCGGACGCCTGCCCGCCGGAGCTCGCGGATCGCCAGCCCGCCGGTACGCTTGGCCAGCCGCTGCCCGGCCGGGTCAACAACCAGGGGTGTGTGGAAGAACCGGGGAGCCGGCCAGCCGAGTGCCTCGTAGACCAGCAGCTGGCGGGCGGTGCTGGTAAGTAGGTCTTCGCCTCGGACCACTTCGCCGATGCACATCAGGTGATCATCGACCACCACGGCGAGCTCATAGGCTGCCAGATTCTCCCGCCGCCAGATGACGAAGTCCCCGAAGTCAACGCCGGCCGTTCGGGACACCAGTCCGAGCCGGCCATCCTCGAAATACATCCTCCGACCATCTGGAACCCGAAATCGCCAGGGGACTCCGCCCGGATCTGTCGGCAATGGCCAGTCGGCCGGCCGGAGTTCGCGGGGAAAAATCGGTTCGCTGCCCGGCCCGGGGTGCGGGGCAGCCGCGGCGGTCTCCAGATCACGGCGGGAATGGGGGCTGGGGTAGATCCAGCGGCCGGCCGCCAGCCGCTGCCAGGCATTCCGGTAGAGGCTGTCCCGCGCGCTCTGCTGGTACGGTCCGTGGGGGCCACCACAGTCGGGGCCCTCCTGCCAGACCAGGCCCAGCCAGCGGAGGTCGGCGAGGGCGGCGGCTGCAAACTCCGGTCGGCAGCGGGCTCGGTCGAGGTCTTCCAGCCGCCACACGAGGTCGCCGGCGGCCCGCCGGGCCGCCGTGGCGAAGGTGCGGGCATGGCCGACATGCAGCAGGCCGGTCGGCGTCGGGGCGAGTCGTCCGCGGGTGGTCATGGGATTTGTCGGGGTGTCCAGCCGGGATCGCCAGTCACCATTTTCGTGGCTTCTGCCGGACGGCCTGTCGCGTTTTTTTCCCGGCGAGTATATTCCGGGTGGACGGAGTGCCGGTCCTCCGTTCCCTCACACCGACCGCCGGCACCCCTTCGGATTGAGATTCGGAGCCAGACTCTGGCGGACCGATCAGTCCGAATCATTTTCCCACCCGCCCCACGCCAGCGAGGCACAGCGACCCCAATGGACCTTTCGAAGCTCCGCAACATCGGTATTTCCGCACACATCGACTCGGGCAAGACGACGCTGTCGGAGCGAATCCTGTTTTATGCCGGCCGGATCCATCGGATCCAGGAGGTGAAGGGGGATGGTGACGGGGCGACGATGGACTACATGGATCTCGAGCGGGAGCGGGGCATCACGATCACCTCGGCAGCCACCAGCGTCGAGTGGAACGATCATCCGATCAACCTGATCGACACGCCGGGGCATGTCGACTTCACCGTCGAAGTGGAACGCAGCCTGCGAGTCCTCGATGGCGCAGTGCTGGTGCTCTGCTCGGTGGGTGGCGTCCAGAGCCAGTCGATGACGGTCGACCGGCAGATGAAGCGATACAAGGTGCCGCGGCTTGCCTTCATCAACAAGATGGACCGCACTGGCGCGAACTTCGACCGTGTCGTGCAGCAACTCCGTGACAAACTCGACGTCGACGCCGTGCCGATGCAGTTGCCGATCGGTAAGGAGGACAAACTCCAGGGCGTGATCGACCTCGTGGCAATGAAGGCGATCTATTTCGACGGCGACAACGGCGAGATCGTCCGCGAAGAGGAGATCCCCGCCGATCTCAAGGAGCAGGCTGCCGAGGCCCGGCACACCATGCTTGAGAGCCTGTCGATGTATTCCGACACCCTGATGGAGAAACTGCTCTCCGAAGAGCCTGTCGGTGACGACGAGATTCATGCCGTGGTAAAGGCGGCAACGCAGAGTCAGAGTATTACTCCGGTCTTCTGTGGTTCGGCCTACAAGAACAAGGGTGTCCAGCCACTGCTTGATGCCGTCAACCGCTACCTGCCCAGCCCGCTGGAGCGGAAAGTCTTTGCCAAGAAGTGGGACAGCCCCGACGAAACCTTCGAACTCGAGGCCGATCCCACCAAGCCCTTGGTGGCGATGGCCTTCAAGATCGTCGATGACCCCTATGGCCAGCTGACCTTCATGCGGATCTATCAAGGAATGCTCGTCAAGGGCGAGGGCTACTTCAACCAGCGGACCCAGCAAAAGCAGCGGTTCAGCCGGATCGTGCGGATGCATTCCGACAAGCGGGAAGAAATCGACTCTGCCGAAGCGGGTGACATTGTCGCGGTGATGGGGGTCGACGCCGCCAGCGGCGACACCTATGCCTCGGAGAACAAGTACTGTTCGCTGGAGAGCATGTTCGTGCCGGAGGCGGTGATCAAAATGGCGATCACGCCGACCAAACGAGACGGGCTTGATCGGCTCAGCAAGGCCCTGCAGCGATTTGTTCGCGAGGACCCGACCTTCAAGGTTTCCACCGATGACGAGACGGGAGAGACGGTGATTGCCGGGATGGGTGAGCTGCACCTTGATATCTACGTTGAACGGATCCGCCGTGAGTACAAGGTCGATGTCGAGGTCGGGGCGCCGAAGGTGAGCTACCGTGAGGCACCGACCCGGCCGACCGACTACGACTACAAGCACAAGAAGCAGACCGGCGGATCGGGCCAGTACGCTCATATCGTCGGCAAACTCGAGCCGTTGCCGGAGGACTCCGAGGAGAACTTCGAGTTCGTCAACAAGGTGGTTGGCGGTCGCGTCCCGAAGGAATACATCCCCTCCGTCGAAAAAGGCTTTCGGTTCTCAATGGACAAAGGTCCGATCGCCGGATTTCCAATCGTCGGGGTTCGGGCGACCCTTGCCGACGGCTCCTACCATGACGTCGACTCGTCCGACATGGCCTTTCAGCTCTGCGCTCGGGCCGGTTTTCGGGAGGCGTTCCTGAACACCAAGCCGGTGTTGCTCGAGCCGATCATGAAGCTCGAGGTGGAAGTGCCCGCTGACTTTCAGGGGGCGGTCACGGGGGAACTTAACAAGCGACGGGGATTGATCATCTCAACCGAGACGATGGGCAATGCCTCGACAATCATCGCTGAGGTCCCGCTCGCAGAAACCTTCGGCTACTCAACTGACCTGCGGAGCCTCACGCAGGGCCAGGGCGTGTTCTCAATGGAGTTTGCGAAATACGGCACCATGCCGGGGAACGTTCAGAAAGAAGTCGTCGAAGAGCGAAAGAAGGCCGAACTAGCTGCGGCAAAGTAGGCCAGCAGCCGTTCAGTCCCGCTCATTGTCGGAGCGTCACGGCAAGGCTGTCCCAAAGACCGATCCGGGCCTCGATTGCCAGTCGGGCCGTCTCCGAAGCCTCGGCCCACTTCACCGGGTCGTTGCCACACATGCGGCCAACGATTCGCCGACAGATTGGCCCGTGCCGTTCATCGTCGTGTTCGATGTGTCGCTCGAGATAGAAACGAAATGCTCCCCAGGTTGCCGGCTCTCGTTCAGCAAGCATGGCGACCAGCTGCCGGAACATGTCAGGAATGACGTCCTCGCGTCCGTACGTGAAGGCGGCAACCACGCGGTGGGCCACGTCAGACTCAATGATCGAAAACGACCGTTCGACGAACAGCCGGGCTGCCGGCGGCGGGGCTGCGGCATCGAGCGCCACTCGGAGCGGATCGCCTGCCATCAGCCGTTCAAGTGCGGCGGTGATCGGCTGGGTGTCGGCACCCGCAGCCTGCATGCTCTGCAGATAGAGTTCAAAGTGCGAGGCATAGCCGCCGTCGGGGAGCATGTCCGACTCCTCATCGAGCACGATTTCATTGGCAAGCCTGCGGGCCTCGGCATCGCCTGTCGGGAGCCACGGGACGCTGACACAGGTGAGGTGTCGCTGCATCGCCTTGAGCAGGCTCTGGAAATCCCAGACGGCCCAGACATGGGCTTCCATGAAGCTTCTGATTCGCTCGGGGCTGTCGATCAGCCGGTAGACAGGATGAGCCAGCAGCCGATCACGGGAGTCACCGAGTTCGATCCGATCCTCGGGGGCATGATCGGTCTGCGGTGCACCAGATACTGAACGGGCATCACCGTCGGAAACTGCTGTCGGCATGGGTTAAAAATCCCTGCGGCCTGCGATGCCGCCCCGATGACCTGACGCCGGGGCGGCGTTCGCCTGCTTCAGCGAAACTCTAGCCTCGGGGGCCGGGCTGTGGAGTCAGGGGCCGAGAAAGGTCGTTACGCAGCTCGCCTCAAGCTTGCCGTCAAGAGCTTGCCCGGAGACGACGGCAGCTGCCTGGCCACTGCCTGCACCAGCCATCCGGTAGACGACCTCGAAGGTTGACCGCCCCCCCGGAGGCAGGCTGGAGATCGCATCAAAGGTCACGCGAGGGCCGTCAATCCGCACCCGTGAAGGGATCGGATTCCCGACGATCCGGGCCTGTTCGGGGAGGTCAATGGTCAGGTCGAGCGGGCCTGTTGGCCGCTCACCATCGTTGCTGATGGTGCAAACGAGGGTGGTGCCGCTGCCGAACCGGACCGGATCATCAAGGTCCGCAAGGCTCAGCCGCAGGCCGGCCTGGCCCGGTGTTCGGGGGGGTGGAGCGGCCGACCGGATCACGACACAGGCCTCGTCGGCCACCATACCCCCGCCGGGTAGCCCGCCGAGCACAGTCCGCACGCAGGCCCGGGTGCCGGATTCTGCGGCGTTGCCCGCGGTGGCCACTCCCTGGAAATTGATCTGTCGGCTGGCATCGCCGCCGGCGGCGATTTCGGTCAGGGACCAGGTGGCGGTGTTTCTGCCAAGGGTGTAGCCGTCGGATGCCTCGAGCGGCGTGAGCGCCGAATCCCAGCTGACCTCGAGCGAAGCAGGGGACGAGCCGCTGGTGCCGATGTTGCGAACAGTGACCACGAACTCGGCCACGCTTCCCGCCAACAGCTCCGATGGTCCTTTCAGGCTGACTTCGAAAGCAGCCTTTGATTGCGGGGCGGTTGCCAAGGCCGCCATGTTGGGCAGCGTCGCCTTCGGTACCGCAAGCGGTTGCCCAAGTTGCGGCGGTGAAGATCCGGCCTGGCCGCTTTGCCAAGGGGGTGCCGTGCCCCCTGGGGCCACTGCTCCTGTCGCGGCCCGTGCACCGCTGTTCGGCGGCTGGTCCGGAGCACCGCCGGGAGAAAATTGGGGAACGGGAGGGGGACTCGCTTCAGGAACTGGCGTCGGCCCCGAAGGGGGCTGCGGTACCGGCCCGCCGCTCGGCGGCTGGCTCCTGGCGACTGCCGCTGGAGAATCGGCCGGCACTGCTTCGATGCAGGCAGTGCCGCCGCCAACGGCCTGATTATTCGGGTCGAGGATCTCGACCCGATGGCACTGCTTGCCCGCCTCAACGAGTTGAAATTCAAGCGTCAGCCGCCGGGACGTGCCGGCGGCCAGATCGACCGTCCCCTGCTGTTCGATCGGACTTGCCGACGCGGGGTGCCGGAGCCCTTTATCGAAATAGTCGATGACCCGAAGTTGCGTCAGCGGCTGGCCCGAACGGTTGACCAGTTCGACCTCAAAGGCCACCTGTTCGCCCACCGTACCGATGCGGGGGCCGGTGAGCAGAACCCCCACCAGGTCGTTGCCGTGGGCGAACCCGCCAGCGCAGAGGGCAATGATCAGGATGGGGAGTGTCCGCAGCCAACGATGGCCCGCAAATGTCAGCCAATTTCCAGCCATGGGCCTCTCCAGCCTTCCCTCGATCCCGGCAGGCTCACGGGCGGGCAGACCCCTACCGGTATCCTTCGGGTACGGGGAAATGGTACTTGGAGGTTCGGCCGACTGCAAAATCGGATCTCGGCCTTCGCCGGGGCGTCGGGCTGGCAGCCGGGCGGGGCTGTCCGGCCAAGAGAAAAGGCCCCGGGAGGCTTTTCCCGCTGACAGCTAATAGTCGCTGGAGCGGTGCCGAACGATGTCGCCTTCGACCATGTAGATCACATCTTCGGCAATATTCGTCGCCATGTCGGCGATTCGCTCGATGTGTTTTGAAACGGAATTGACCCGCAGCAGGCACTCGACCCGCTCGGGCTCGACCTTGATACCCCGAATCACCGTTCGGCGAACCCGTTGCCGGGCGTCGTCGACGGCATCATCCTCCTCCCGCACCTGACGGGCCAGCGCCGGGTCGCCATTGACTACGGCATCGAGACTCTGCCTGACCATCTCCTGGGCCAGCGTTGCCATGGTACGAATCTCGGCCGGCAGATCGATCGGCCCCTCGTTGGCCAGTTGCGACACCCGCTTGGCGATGTTCTTGGCCAGATCCCCCATCCGTTCGAGGTCGTTGTTGATCTTCAGGGCTGCGACCACGAACCGGAGATCGGCCGCCACTGGCTGATAGAGCGCGAGGATTTTGAGGCATTCCTCCTCAACCTCAACCTCCATCTGGTCAATTTCTTCATCGCTGGCCATCACCCGTTGGGCCAGGGCGGTATCCCGGTTGATCAACGCCGTGATCGACTTCGAGATAGCCTCTTCGACAAGGGTGCCGACCCGCAGGATTTTTTCCTTGAGCTGAACGATCTGCCGTTCGATATGCCGCATCAGCGCTGGCCTCTGTTGGTGCGATACCGGCCCTGGGGGCCGGGGGGGCGTGGGATCAGCCGAAACGACCAGTCACGTACGACTCGGTCTCTCGAAGCATTGGCTTGGTGAAGATGTCGGAGGTCGGGCCGTACTCGATCAGTCGCCCGAGATACATGAAGGCGGTGTAGTCACTGGTGCGGCTGGCCTGCTGCATGTTGTGGGTGACCATCAGCACCGAGTAACGCCCCCGCAATTCCTCAATCAGGTCTTCCACCTTACCGGTGGCGATGGGATCGAGGGCGGAGCAGGGTTCGTCAAGCAGCAGCACCTCCGGTTCGGCAGCGATTGCCCGGGCGATGCAGAGCCGCTGTTGCTGGCCGCCGGAGAGGCCGAGGGCGGTGTCGTGCAGGCGATCCTTGACCTCGTCCCAGAGGGCTGCGCCCCGCAGGCTGAGTTCACAGACCTCGTCGAGCACGCCGCGATTGCGTTCACCATCAATCCGCAGGGAGTAGACGACGTTTTCGTAGACGCTCATCGGGAATGGATTCGGCTTCTGGAAGACCATTCCCATCCGCTTGCGGAGGTCGATCACATCCATCCGCGGATCGTAGATCGAGTCACCGTTGAGCCGCATGTCACCGGTAATCCGCACGCTCTGGACGAGGTCATTGAGCCGGTTGACGCTCCGCAGCAGGGTCGATTTGCCGCAGCCACTGGGCCCGACGAGCGCCGTGACCTGGTTGTGCGGGATCGGCATCGAGATGCCGTGCAGAGCCTGCTTGGTGCCGTACCAGAGATTGAACCGGTCGACCTCCAGCACCGGGGTCTCCTCAAGCACCTTCTCGTGCACCTCTGAGGGGACCTCAAAGCCGCTGGCGACGGCCTGCAGCCGGTCGGTGCCGGGGGGCTGCGGCGGGGCTGGCTGTCGGGAATCGTCCGCTCCGTTCATCGGGGTTGTCCTCGGGCAGGTCACGGTGGCTCAGAACTGCTGCATCACATACCGCCGCTTCAGCCGTGAGCGGATGAAGATCGCGGCGATGTTGAGGAGGGCGATGATCGTGACGAGTAGGAAGGTGATGGTGAAAACCATCGGCTGGGCCGCCTGGCTGTTGGGGCTCTGAAAGCCAACATCGTAAATCAGATATGCCAGGTGCATAAATTCCCGTTCGGGATGGATGAAGGGAAAGCTGCCGTCGATCGGCAGGTCGAGGGCCAGCTTCTTGACCCCGACCAGCATCAGCGGGGCAACCTCGCCCGCCCCCCGGGCCATCGCCAGGATCAACCCGGTCATGATGCCCGGCAGTGCCCGGGGTAGGACGATTCGCCGGATCGTCTGCCATTTACTCGCTCCGCAGGCATAGGATCCCTCCCGCATCGAATTGGGTACCGCCGCCAGCGCCTCCTCGGTCGCCACGATCACCACCGGCAGGGTGAGCAGGGCCAGCGTCAGAGCCGCCCAGAGCAGCCCACCGGTGCCGAAGGTTGGCTGGTTGTCGGCCACCAGGCTGGCCCGGAAGAAAAGTTCGTCGATCCGGCCACCGAGTCCGTAGCAGAAAAATCCCAGGCCGAAGGCGCCATAGACGATGCTGGGCACGCCCGCGAGGTTGTTGATGGCGATCCGCACGGTCGATGTCAGCGGTCCGGAGGAGGCATATTCCCGCAGGTAGAGGGCGGCCAGCACCCCGAACGGGGCAACCAGTAGGGCCATGATCAGCGTCATCGCGACCGTTCCCCAGATCGCCGGGAACACGCCGCCGGCGCTGTTCGCCTCGCGGGGATCGTCGGACAGAAACTCCCACCAACGGGCTCCATAGACCTGGAGTTTGCCGAACAGGCCAAGCCGGTTGGGCTGCCAGGCCTGCACCATCTGCTCCAGCGGCAGTGTCACCAACCGGTCATCCGCGGTGCGGAATTCGAAAGCCCACTCGCTGTTTTCCTCCCGCAGCCGGCTGGTGATGACATCAAGCTCCCGCGATTGCTCGGCGACCCGGGCGGCCACTTCCTGCTCGGCCGCCACGGCCGCTGCGACTGCCGCCGACTCGCCGCCGGCATCCAGGCGGGCCGAGGCGACCGCCAGCCGGGCGGCCCGGAGTTCCCGTTGCAGTTCGCCCCGTTGGTGCCGGTCGATCCAGACGGCCTTCCCATACCGCCTTCGCACCGTCGGGTGGACCCGCTGGTATTCCTCCCAGGCAGCCGCCGGCCCCTCCGCGACAGGATCGCCGGAATGCATGAGACGGACCGGATAGCCGTGAAACCGTCCCCCCTCCAGCCGTTCCACCGCGGTCGCCCAGGGGGGGCGTGCGGTCGAATCGACCGCCGCGTCATCGATCCAGCGGAAGTGCTCACCGCTCAGTTCAAAGTTCGCGGTCCGGACGAGTCGGCGGGGGGTGGCCTGGCCAGGATCAGTCGAGGCCTCCGGTTCCCGCTCACGTGCGGTCACCTCGCCGAGCACACAACCGCCATCCGTCAGGCTCACCTCCACGAGCGGCCGGGGCCAGAAGGTGGCCGCTCCCCGCACGGCGATGAAGACGAGCAGGCCCACAATCATCACGCTGGCGATCGCCAGCGAGCCGGCCGTGAGCCAGACCCAGGGCTCACCCTGGGCAACCAGGTTTGAAAAGGGGGACCGGGCGCCGCGGCGACGGAGTTGGCTAAAGCTCATGGGACCTCCTCCGGAACCGCTGCCGAACCAGCTCCGCGATCGTGTTGACGGCAAAGGTCATTGCGAACAGGAGTACCGCGGCCAGGAACAAAACCCGGTAGTGGGCCGAGCCCCGGGCCGCCTCCGGTAGTTCGGTGGCGATAGCGGCTGAGAGGGTCTGGAACCCATTGAAGATATTCCAGCCCATCAGTGGCGTGTTCCCTGCCGCCATCAGCACAATCATCGTCTCGCCGACCGCCCGCCCGAGTCCGATCATCACCGCCGAAAACAGCCCGCTGGTAGCGGCCGGTACAATCACCCGCATCGTGGTCTGCCAGGGGGTAGCGCCGGCCCCGAGTGAGGCACTGCGAAGGTGATCAGGCACACTGGCCAGGGCATCATCGGCGATCGTGAAAACCAGGGGAATGATCGCGAAGCTCATTCCGATGGCGACGACGATGGCATTCCGCTGGACATAGGTTCCAAGCAGGCCGCCACGGGTGTCGAGTCGCAGGGCATCGAAGAACATCGCCGCCGCCGCGGCGATCAGCAGCGTCGCTCCGATGCCCAGCAGGCAGGTCAGCAGCGACACCACTGCGGTTTGGCGATGGCTCCAGCCGCTGCTACGAATCCGCAGCCACGGGCCGACAAACCGGCCGATGAGAAAGGCGGCAAGGATGCCGGCCAGCGGAATCATGGCAAGCATCCAGCCGCCCCAGCCGCTTCCGCCGCGGCCATTGAGCCAGGCGAAAAGGTCGCCGCCGAAAAAAAAGATCTCAACCGGCGCCGCGGCCAGCCGGCCGGCAAGGACACCGGCCGGCAATGCCACCACCAGCACCACCAGAAATCGCCAGCCAGCCACTCTGCTCCGCCAGCTTGAGGGCCAGAGCTGCCAGAGGTGCGCGCCCAGCAGCAGCGCGAGTGGGACCGTGAAGAAGCAGGCCAGAAAGACCATCACCCCCCGCTCGATCAGCGGCGCAAAGATCAGCCCGGCGACGAAGCCGAGGACCACGCTCGGCAGGCTTGCCATCATCTCGATGGTCGGCTTGATCCGGGCCTTCCAGCGGGCGTGCATGAACTGGCTGGCGTAGATGGCTGCCAGCAGGGCGATCGGCGTGGCAAACAGCATCGAGTAGAGCGTCGCCTTGATGGTGCCGAAGATCAGCGGCACGAGGCTCAGCTTTGGCTCGAACGACTCATGCCCAGTCGTCTCCCAGGCGTAGACCCGACGGGGATAGTTTTCGTACCAGAGTTGGCCGAAGAGCGCCTGCAGCGACACCTCGGGATAGCCGGTATTCATTGACCAGACATTCAAGCCGGCGGCCGTGGCTGCCAGCAGCCGGTTCTCCCGGGGGGCAATAATGAGTTGTTCGGCCGGCCTTGGAGAGCCGGTGGTGCCACCGCCGTCGATGCTTACCACCGTGGACTGATTGGTTGCCTGCAGCAGCTGAATCGATCCGTTTGTCCGCCCCACCCCGAACAGCCGGGATCGCGGCGAGGCCACGATCGCCGTGATGCCACCTGCCCCCCGATCGGACACCGGGGGAGGGAACGTCCTGGCAATCACTGTGGCCAGTCCGTCCTCGGCCGCCCCTTCCGTTCTGGTGGTGAACAGCAGGTGTGCGGTACCGCGGTCGTCGCCGACCACGAACGCCGAACCTCCGAACAGCCGGGTCACAGCGGTGACGGTTGCCGGCTCCGCCAGCAGTTCGCCCTGCTCCAGGGCTTCCGGCCGGCCAACCGCGCGGATGAGATGCCGTTCAAAATGACCCTTGCGGCCGAACACGAACAGCTGGTCGCCGAGCCCCGAGATCCGCAGGAACTGCCGCTGCGGCAGCCCTTTCTGCGGGGCAATCGTACTGCCGTCGGCGGTGGTCAATACCTCGTCGGTCAGGAGGTTGCGCCGGGAGAAGAGTTTTTCGACCCGAATCCGGCCTGCCGCGTCGACTGCGGCGAGGCAGGGTCCCCCCGAGAGCATCGCCAAATCGACGTCGACGATCGGCTGGTCAAGGGCCTGCGACTGATGCTGGTCGAATTCTGCGATGAGCCGTACGAGCGTGGTGGTGCCGTTGGAATTGCGGAGGTAGATCTGGCCGTCAATGCTGGCCGTTTCCCCCGCCGCCAGGGTTGCCGTTGCCACCGGTAGTTCGGCCGCAGGGGCGAAAGTCGATTCCAGTCCCAGCCGACCGCTGCGAATCGTACCGTCTCCATAGCCGGCCACAGCTTCCAGCCCGATCGGGAGGGCCCGGACCGCCGTCGCCTCCTCAAGGCCACACTCGGCTGCCGTCCGAGAGATGAGCAGCCGCCCCGTTGCCAGTTCGACCACATCGACCCGCTGCTTGTTACAGAACCAGGCCAGGGTCCCGGACTCGTCGCTTCCGGCCGCCAGCGCGAGTCGGGCCGCCGATGGTGACTGAATGAGGCGATCGAAGCTGATCGTCGCCGCCCGAAACAGCGGAATGGCCACTGCCAGCAGGAATACGCCGACCAAGAGTACGGCCGCAATTGTGCCAAGCCCGCCGAAGGTGATCAGCAGGCGGGCGATTTGGTCACCGAACAGCACACCGACGCGGGTCTGGGTGGGCCGCCTTCTCCCCGTGAATGTTGGCCGCTCAGTCATAGGTCGGCGTCATTGCCATCGGCTGCTGGAAATGCGGAAGTGCCCCGCAAGCGAATCCTGAACCTCAGGGCCACTCCGGCCACCGGAAGGACCGGGGTCGACAACCGATCCACAGTCCGATCTGCCGGCGACCCGTCGCCAACTGCGAAACAAGGTTGTACCGATGACCAACCGGCTGGTCCATGACTCCCGCCCGGGGACCTTGACGGCGGCCATTATTCGAGGCCAAGGGCCGCCAGGCTACGGTTGGCGATTGGGGCGGTGATCGGCAGATATCCATCTTTGCGAACGTTCTCCTGGCCCGAACCGCTCAGCACAAAGCGGATGAACTCGCGTCGCAGCGGGTCGAGTTGACTGCCAGGCTTGTAGTTGACGCTCAGGTAAAGAAACCGCGACAGCGGATATTCACCCGTGTAGGCGTTGGTAGGTTCGGGGGCAACCAGTGGGCTGTCCGGTCTTACCCCCAGCGGGATTGCCCGGACATCGGCGGTGTTGTAACCGATGCCGCTATAGCCGATGCCGTACTTGTCGCTGGCAACCGACTGGACCACCGAAGAACTGCCTGGCTGTTCTTTGACGGTCGGCTTGAAGTCTCCCTTGAACAATGCGTGTTCCTTGAAGTAGCCGTAGGTGCCGCTGGCCGAGTTGCGGCCATAGAGGCTGATCGGCTTGTCCTGCCACTGGCCACCAAGCCCCAGTTCGCCCCAGGTGGTGATGGTCTCCTTGGCCCCGCCGTTGCGATTCTTGGAGAAGATCGCATCAACCTGTTGCAGTGACAGGCCAGCGATCGGGTTGTCCTTGTGGACATAGACCGCCAGCATGTCGATTGCCGCAGGAATCACTGTCGGTGCGTAGCCAAACTTGTCCTTGAAGGCGTCGATCTCGGTCGGCTTCCAGTCGCGGCTCATCGGGCCGAAGGTGCTGGTTCCCTCCATTAACGCGGGGGGGGCCGATGACGACCCCTTCCCCTCAATTCCCTCACGGACGCTCGGGTAATACTTTTTGAAGCCCTCGGACCAGAGCGCCACCAGGTTATTCATGGTGTCGGAGCCGACGCACTTCAGCGATCCTGAGACCTCTCCCGCCACTTTGACGTAGGAGTCCAGAGCGGGGTCGAGGTCGCTGCCCAGGGCCGGGGCGAGGGCGAGCAAGGCGATCAGTCCCAGACCGGTGAATCTGCTTGGCTTTCGAGGACGCATTGGTGAATCACTCCAGAACTTTTTAGGGGGCAGTTGCCGCTGGCGACTGGTACTACCGCACGCCGACGGACCGCCGAATAACCACCCAATCACTCCGCATGGTCGTACCGTAACGTTGTGAGCGTTTCGTGAGCGGCCAGCGGCACCGTGCGGCGATCCAGATTCCGCCAGAAACTGTTGTGCCGGGACGGCCTCGGCCACACCCACCCTCGGTCGGATACCGCTGCTTCTGCTATAAAACCGGGTTGTTTTCCCGTCTTGTGCTCAAAAATGTCTGCCGATGACCCATTTCCGTCCCGCCGAACCATCCACGTCCGTAACTGGCCTGCTGTGTGACGGTCCGATTGTGCTGCCCGCCCTGCTGCTCTGCGATTTCGGCCATCTCGCTGATGAGGTCGCCCGGCTCGAGGCGGCCGGTGCCCGGGCGCTTCATCTCGATGTCATGGACGGTCGATTTGTGCCGCAGTTGACCTACGGGATGGTGGTGGTGGAGGCCGTCCGGCGGGCTGCGACGGTACCAATCGAGGTTCACCTCATGATCGATGAGCCCGACCAGACCGCGGTCGACTATGCCCGGGCCGGCGGGGATATCGTCACCGTTCACGTCGAGGGGCTCGCCGAGCCACAGGCCACGCTGGCCGCGATCAGGGCTGCCGGGAGCCGGCCCCATCTCGCCATCAGCCCGGGCACGCCCGTCGAGCGGGTCGAACCGTTGCTGGCCGCCGCCGCCGGCGTGCTCGTGATGAGCGTTGAGCCGGGGTATGGCGGGCAGTCGTTCCAGCCCGATTCCCTCGACAAACTCAGCCAGTTGCGGGAATTGCGCGCCCAACGGAGGCTCCCGCTCTGGCTTGGCATCGACGGTGGCATCGCCGCCGGCACCATTGGCCCCGCCGCCGAGGCCGGTGCAGAACTCATCGTCGCAGGCAGTGCTGTCATCCGGAGCGGCGACTACACCACCGCCATCCGCGACCTGCAGCAGATTGCCCGGGAAGGGGCTGCCTGACTGACGAACAAACGAACGCAGCGATCGAGCTAGGCTCTGTCTGAAAACCCAGTACCTGGCTGGGAGCGGCTCGTTTGCCCTCTGACTACGTCCGGCCCGCAAATCTGGCTGCTTCGCCGTCCTTGCCAGAGGCCAAAGCAGCCCGCTCTCGGGCCAACGGTCGCCTTCTCAGACAGAACCTAGCCCGCGATTGCGGGGGAAGTGGATTGGCGGCCGCTTCTGCTGGAATGGTACGCTCTCATAGTCACATGCCAGCCGTAACACCATTGGGCTGCAGGGTCCGTTTGGCACCAATCAAAGACGACGAATGACGCAACGGCAGTCGACCAAGACAGGCAAGCAGGCCGAGATCGCAACCGCCTCGATCAGAAGTTCCGCCGAGTCGCCGCTGGAGGCCCCCAACAGTGCCTGCCGGCCCGGCCCGCGACCCAAACGGGGTGTGCCCGAAGGACTCTGGCTGAAGTGCGACGGCTGCCGGGCGACAATCTACCGCAAGGAAGCGGAGCAGATGCTCAATGTCTGCCCCCAATGCGGCTTTCACTGGTATGTCTCGGCTCGGCAGCGGGTTGAGCAGCTCTTTGATCCCGGCACATTTGAGGAATGGGATGGGCAGTTGCGGCCGACCGACCCACTCGGCTTCACCGACAAGAAGCCCTATGCGGGTCGGATCGTCGCCGAGCAGAAGCGGACCGGACTTTCCGATGCCGCCCTGACCGGCACCGGCATGATCAGGGCCCGTCGTGTCGCCTGTGGCATCACCGACTCGTCGTTCATCATGGGCAGCATGGGCAGCGTTGTCGGTGAGCGGTTGGCACGGCTGATTGAGCGGGCAACTGTGCAGCACCTGCCCCTGATCATCATCAGTGCCTCCGGGGGTGGTGCCCGGATGCACGAGGGCATCCTGTCGCTGATGCAGATGGCCAAGGTCTCAGCGGCACTGGCCCGCTACTCGGCTGCCGGAGGCCTCTTCATTTCGGTGTTGACCAACCCGACGATGGGCGGCGTGGCAGCCAGCTTCGCCTCGCTGGGGGATCTTGTGTTCGCCGAACCGCGGGCGTTGATTGGCTTCGCCGGCCCCCGCACGATCAAGGCGACGATTCGGGTCGAGTTGCCGCCGGGCTTCCAGACCAGCGAGTTTCTGCTCGAGCACGGCTTTATCGACCGGATCATCGCCCGCCGGGATCTCAAGAGTGAGCTTGCCCGGGCGATCGACTATTGCGGTGGCTGAGCTGCTGACGCCGAGAACAACTCCGGCAGCGGTGCCAGGTCAATCAGCTCCGCCAGACCGGCGGCGGCCAGTTCCCGGCCGGTGACGTAGCGATGCTCGCGGCACCAGTCGCGAACCAGCCCCGCCGCCGTGCTCCCGTCGCGACCGAAGAGATCGACCAGCAACTGGTCCATCTCCTCTTCGAGCGTCGTGAAGTGTTGTGACCATGCGGCTGCCTCCCGGATTCCGATCTGTTCTTCACTCTGCCACTTCATTGGATGAAACAGCAGCACGCTGGCCGCGGTCACCAGCCGCCGATCACAGGCGGCGAAGGGCCAGACGGCGGCGGAGGAGCATTCTCCGGTGACGATCCCGGTGGCCCGCAGGCCCCGCAGCCGCATCACCGCGACCATTGAGTTGGCGGTGTAGGGATTGCCACCGGGTGAATCGAAGTACATGGTGCAGGAGGCACCGGGTTCGATGCCGAGCAGTTTGTCGATCAGATCAGCGGCATTGTCGGTGAGGTCGCCGACGATCGCGATCTCAGCCGGTCCGCTCGGTTCAGCGTCGGCTGCCTCTTCCAGGTCGGGGGGGGGAGGTTTGGCGGCGGGCATCGGCAGCCTCGTGGAGGTGACTGAGGGCGGCGGCAGGTTGAAACGACCGCGGTATGATAGCCGGGTGTTGTCCGCGTCCGGGGCGGGTTCGGTCGGAGCGCCGGGGAGAAGTTGGAGATTCGGCCAGATGGGTATTGTCTCGTATTGTCCAAACGGGCACCGCACCAAACTGAAGGACCGCTACGCCGGCATCCGGATCCGCTGCCCTGAGTGCGGGGCCAAGTACTGGGTGGCCGCGGCGGCGACCGATCACCCCCCCGAGCCTGGGCCGATCGCACCCAAGCCCGAATCACTGCCGCCGCCGATCGCGGCAGCCCCCGAGGCCGCCTGGTGCATTGCCGTCCCAGGCGGCGAGCCCTCCCCACCCCTGCCGGCCGCCGACATGCTGGCTTGGCTGGAGTCGGGCGAGGTGACCGGAAAGGAGCTGGTCTGGCGTTCGGACTGGAGCGACTGGAAGCCGATCGAGGCTGTGTTTCCTGACGTGCTCGGCAGCGGCAGCTGAGTGATTGCGACGCCTGGGCGGTCCTCCCGGCGGGCCGTTCTGGTACGATGGAGACAACAATCGAGAGTCGACTCACACCGTTTTTGAAGGAGTGTTCCCATGCTGGCAGTTGAAAGATTTGGATTGCAGCGGCTGCCGGTAGTGGCGGTAACGCTGACGGCGGCAATGGCAGGGGTTCTCTGGTCCGCTGGTCGGCTGGTGGCAGCCGATCCCAGTGCCAGCGGATTCACTGTGGCCAAGGGCAAATTTTCGTTGGCGGCTCCCGCCGAGTTCAAGCGGGAGCGACCGCGTTCAATGATCGTGGAAACTGAATTCTCGCTGCCGCCAGTTGCCGGCGACGACCGCCCCGGCCGGCTGACGGTGATGGGGGCAGGCGGCACGATCGAGGCCAATATCGACCGTTGGTTTGGTCAGTTCAGCCAGCCCGATGGGTCCGCCACCAAGGACAAGGCGGCGGTCAAAAAGCTGAAGGTTGCCGGCTGCACAGTGACGCTCGTCGATGTCACCGGCACCTACAAAGACACGCCCGGAGGACCGTTCGCCGGTGGGAAAACGATTGAACGGCCCGACTACCGGATGCTGGCGGCGATCATCGAAACGGGCGATGCGGGGAACTACTTCCTGAAGCTCTACGGTCCGGGGAAGACGGTCGGCAACTCCGCCGACGGCTTCCGGAAGATGGTCGAGGGCATGGTGGCGACCGGCGACAACTGACGCTCCCTCTGTTTCGCTCCCCCAGGCAACGGCCGCGATGAAGATTCAGGAGTTTTTCGAGCACCACGGCATCGTGGGCAATCCCTTCGCCGAAGAGGACGCCCAGAACGACACGGTCTTCAAGCGGACCTGTCTGGAATCGACCTTTCATCCCGCCTGGGACAAAATTTACGGCGACCCGGAAGATCCCAGCACATCGATCGTCTTCGGTGAAAAGGGGGCCGGCAAGACGGCACTCAAGCTCCAGATGGTGCGGCAGTTCGGCCGGCACAACGAAGCCTGTCGCAGTGGCGAGACCGCCGGCAAGCCGACCTTTCTCGTGCTCTACGACGACTTCAATCCGTTTCTCGACCGCTTTGTCAGCCGGGTTGGCAGCCAGCGGCCAGTGGAAAAAATCCTGGCGCAGTGGAAGCTCTGGGATCACATGGATGCGATCCTGTCGCTGGCGGTCACCAAGCTGGTCTCGGCGATCATTCACGACAGCCCCGATGAGGCGGTCGGTGACGGCAGGAAACATGATTGGAGCGGGCCCCATGCCCGCGACATGGCGTTGTTGGCGGCTCTCTACGACCAGTCGACCGCCGAGACCTTTCCGGCCCGCTGGAGAAAGCTTCGCTGGCGGGTTGGCTACAGGTCGTTGGTCGGTCTCTGGCCGCTGGCAGCCGGCTGGCTGGGGACGCTGGTCTTCGCTCTCGCCTTGGTGGTAACGGTGATGCAGGGTCGGGGCGATTGGCTGACGGCCTGGTGGCCCTGGCTGCTGTTGGCGGCGAGTTGGAGCCCCTGGGCCTGGCGGCGGTTGCGTTGCTGGTGGCGGGCCTTTCGCATCATCCGCAATATGCGGACGGGCAACCGAACGGTCGGCCAACTCACCCGGTCACTGGCCCGGATGCCGGAGGTCGACCTTGCCGGCCAGCCGCTGCCGCTGCTGGCCCGTAGCGACGACCGGTACGAGCTGTTTGCCAAGTTTCAGGGCATCCTGGAGGCGGTTGGCTACGGCGGCATGGTGGTGATCATCGACCGGCTCGACGAGCCCCACGTGATCAACGGTGCGGCCGAACCGATGCGGCTGGTGATCTGGCCGATCCTCGACAACAAATTTCTCAAGTCACCCGGCCTGGGTTTCAAGATGCTGCTGCCGAATGAGCTTTACCGGTTCATTGAGCGGGAGGATGAATCGTTCAACCAGCGGGCCCGACTCGACAAGCAGAACCTGGTGCCCTCACTCGAGTGGTCGGGTGAAACGCTCTACGACATTGCCTCGGTGCGGCTGAAGGCAGCGAGCGTCAAGGAGCCTCAGGCCACGCTTGCCGACCTGTTTGAGCCCGCTGTTGATCAGCGGCGACTGCTCGATGGCCTGCGCAGCGTGCGGGTGCCGCGGCAGCTGTTCAAGTTTCTCTACCGGCTGCTGGTGGCACACTGTCACGCCCACACGGCCGAGCGGCCGGTCTACCAGATTCCGCTGGAGCGATTTGATACTGAGCTGGCAGTTTTTCGCCGGGACCAGGATGCGTTCGATCGTGGCCTGGCGCCACGCTAGCCGCAGTGTGGAGGAGAGACTGGTGGACACGGTCCACACGGTTGCCGTCGGACGACAGGCGATGGCCTGTCAGTTCGAGGTGATCTTCAACATTCTCGATAACGATCAGGCAACTCCCTGGGGGGTCGAGGCCCTCAATCTGATCGACCTGATCGAGGATCGGATTACGATCTACCGGCCCGCGAGCGAACTGGCATTGCTCAACGCCCGGGCCGCTGCGGGCTGGCAGTCCGTATCGGCCGACCTGTTCGCCCTGCTGCTGACAGCTCGGGATCTGTACGAGCGGACGGCAGGAGGTTTCGATGTGACAGCGGGGCCACTGATTCGGACCTGGGGGTTCCTCCAGCGGCGGGGCCGGCAGCCTGAGCCGGAGGAGCTGGAGGCCGCCCGCGGTTGCTGCGGGATGGATCTGATCGAGTTCGATCGGCAGCGGCAGCGGGTGCGGTTCCGCCAGCCGGGGGTTGAAATCAACCTGGGGGCGATCGGCAAGGGCTGGGCGATCGACCGGGCGATTGAGCGGATCGCTGCGGGTGGGATCGCCGATGTGCTGATTCATGGCGGCCACAGCAGCCTGCGGGCCAGCGGCAGTCGCGGCCTGCCCGGCCAGGCCGGCAGCGGCTCGGGCTGGCCCGTCGGCCTCCGGCATCCGCTCCGGCCCCGTCACCGACTCGGCACGATCGTGATTCAGAACCGAGCCCTCGGAACAAGCGGCTCGGGAACACAATTCTTCATCGATCAAGGCCGCAAGCTTGGCCATATTCTCGATCCACGATCGGGATTGCCGGCTACGGGCGTCCTCTCGGCGACAGTGTTGGCTCCGACCGCTGCCGAGGCCGACGCCCTGGCGACGGCCGCCTATGTGCTGGGCCCGGCAGAACTCGACCGAATCGCTCCGGCCGGCGGATCGGTTTCTGCCCTGCTCGTGCTCCCGGGAAGCCGCTCGGGCCAGCTGACATTGATGCTCGCCAACCTCCCGCCCGAGCAGTTTCAAATCACCGAAAACCTGCGGGGACTGACGATTATTCCGCCGAAATCGACCGAAACAGACCCCTGAAGCCACTGCCACAGCCGTGCCAGACCCCACCAACTCTGGTACGATCGAATCAGGCCCGGTTGGCAGTAGTCATGGCCGACAATCTCCCTTCCTCCTGCAATACCGCTGCACATGATTGAATGGTTGGAGCAGGGGTCGTATCTGGGAATCATTCTGTTCCTGACGCTCACCGGCCTCGGATTGCCGGTTCCTGAGGAAGTTCCGATCGTGGCAGCGGGGGTGATGACCCGAGCCGGCCACCTGCACTGGTGGTATGCCCTGCCGGCCTGCCTGATCGGTGCGCTGCTGGGGGACAGCCTGATGTATGCGATCGGCAGGTTCTTCGGAGCCAAATTCCTGCGGGAGCATCGGTTTCTCAGTGGGTTTCTCTCAGAGGAACGGGAGCAGAAGATCGAGCAGCTCATCAAACAACACGGCATCAAGGCTTTTTTTGTGGCCCGCTTCCTCGTCGGCCTCCGCAGCCCGTTCTATCTCACGGCCGGTATCCTCCGGGTGAAGTACCGCTGGTTCCTGTTCGCTGATTTCATCTGCGCATCAGTGGTGATCAGCACTTTTTTTGGGCTGGCCTATCTCTTTGGTGATCGGATCACCGGGTTGATCCAGTCGGCCGAACGGGGCTTCACCGTGGTGATTCTCGTCGGCAGCCTGATTGCCCTGGCGGTGGCCAGCTTTCTCTGGTTCCGCAAACGCCGGATGGAGCTTCTCGACGAATCTCCTGGCAGCCTGTTTGAAAACCGGGAACTGATCTTTGGGCCGGCGGCCGATCGGCTGGGCGATGCCCTGCCGTTTGGCGAGAGCCAGCCGCGGCCGCCGCGGCGGTCACCTCCGCCGAGCGCGGAGGCATCGCCGGTGGCGGCGAAGGATGGTGGCGGCAACCCAAAGTCGGGATTGTAGTGATCATGCTGGTTCAACGGGGCCGGCTGCCGAGACTGGGCAGCCGTTTCGGGCTGCGGCGACTTTTCCGCCCGCCGATTGTGACCTAGGAATGTATGTGGTCGGCCGATGCTCTCGGTGATTCGGCCGTATCGATTCATTCCGGGAATGCTTCATGGCCGAGTCTGCTCCAGCGCCAAACCTCAGTCTCAGGCGGGCTGCCGCGTCGGCTGGTCGGCCGCCCACCCGCCGGGTGCTGGTGGTCGATGATGATCGGCGGATGGCTTCGACCATGGCGCAGTGGCTCTGCACCCAGGGCTGGCATGCCCATGCGGCTGGCAGCCCCGACGAGGCCATCACGGCACTCGCCCGCGGCCGGCTTGACGGCTGCCTGCTCGACGCCGACCTGCCCGGTGGGGGCGGTCAACGGGTGGCCGCGGTACTGCGGGCGGCCTGGCCAGAGGCGCGGCTGGTTGCTTTTTCGGTGGCTGGATCAGCGGTCACCAGCAGGCTGGGTGCTGACGCGACCCTGCCGACGCCACTTGAGGATGCTGCGGTGCTCGCAGCGTTCGAGGATCAGGCCCCCGCAAAGCGGCCCCATCCGGTCCGTGGCGTTCGGCCCGCCTTCGGGCAGAGCCGAGCCATGCGGCAGGTGTCCGCGGTAATCGATCGGATTGCCTCTACCTCTGCCACGGTCCTGTTGACCGGTGAGAGTGGCACGGGGAAGTCGCTGCTGGCCCGCGAGATTCACCGTCGCAGTGATCGGGCCAACCAGCGCTTTGTCGAAGTTGCCTGTGGGAGCCTGAGTGAGTCACTGCTGGAAAGCGAACTCTTCGGCCATGTCGCCGGTGCCTTCACCGGTGCGACAGTTGACCGGGAAGGCACCTTTGCGCGGGCTGATGCCGGGACGCTGTTCTTGGACGAGATTGCCACCGCCAGCCCGGCCCTGCAGGTCAAGCTGTTGCGGGTACTGCAAGAGTTCGAGTTTGAGCCGGTCGGCGGCAGCGTGACCAGGCAGGTCGACACCCGGGTGATTCTGGCGACGCACGAAAATCTTGCCGACTTGGTCACGAGCGGCCAGTTCCGCAGCGATCTCTACTGGCGGATCAACGTCATCACCATCGAACTGCCCCCGCTGCGGCAGCGGCGGGAGGATATCCAACCGCTGGCAGAGACGTTTTTCGAACGCCTCCAGCCGGGGGCGAAACGGCTGGTAACCGGCTTTAGCCCGGCCGCTATCGACTGCCTTGAGGCGCACGACTGGCCGGGAAACATTCGAGAACTCGTCCATGCCGTCGAGCGGGCGGTCTACCTGGGCAGCGGGCGACTGATCACCCCGGCTGATCTGCCCGCGGCAGTGCTTGCCCGCGGGACCACCCAGCGGCAGGGAAGACCCGCAACCCCGGCGGGCGGGGACGATGAACGCCAGGATTCGCTCCGTGAACAGCTCGCGACACCCGAGCGGCAGCTCATTCTCGACGCCCTCCGCCGCCATGGCTGGCGCCGGGACGCAGCGGCGAAGGCGCTGGGAATCAACCGGGCCACCCTCTACAAAAAAGCCAAGCGGCTCGGCGTCGATCTGGCCAGCCTCGGCCGGCCGGCCGCGGCCCCAGCCTGATTCCGGTCATCAGCCGAGGCTGACGCCGGGGTCTGCAAACAGGTCATGCTCGTCGGTTTGGTCGTTGTCGGTAGTTGCAGAGAGTCCCGTCGAGTCGATACTCGTGGTGGTCGCACTGGCAGCGGCCCAGCCGGCGGCCAGATCGGCAAAGGCTCGAGCCCTGGAGGCGGCTGAGTCACGCGACGAGGCCAATAGTTGCGAATCGTCCGCTGAGAGTACGCCCGTCAGGTCGGGCACATCTGCCGAGCGATAGACGCCGTCGTGCCGCAGCAGCATCTGCGTCGGCGGGGTCACCGTCGGGGCTGCCGGCCCTTGCTGGCCCCCGGCGACGCCGGCGATCATTGCGGCATCGAGCATCGAGATCGACCCATTGCCACTGACGTCTGCCACCAGCATCGGATCGATCGTGGCATAGGCGACCAGACCGGTGTCGATTCGCATCGCCAGCCGGGCAGCGAGGGTCGAGTCGGCATTGCTGTAGCTGCCGTCGCCGCTGGTGTCACCGAGTGAGGCGACCAGCTGGACCGCCGTGCGGCCGGCGGCTCCGCCGCTGCCGTCGGCTTCCACCGCCGCGAAGCTGATCAGGCCGGCCGTGCCCGGCGTTGCCGTCGCCGCAACGTCGGCCTGCAGGCTACCGATTGTCATGGCGCCCGCCGGCAGAGGCTCCGCGGCCTCCAGCCGGAGGCCGATCCGTCCCGGTTCGAGCAATTCCGTGGTCAGTACCGTGCCCGCCGGGAGGTCGGCTGCCGGGCTGATCGCACCGACGGTCAGCAGAGCCGGATCGAAGCTAAGTGTCGCCGTGAGCGTTGAGACGGTGCCGTCGGAGGTGAGCTGCAGCGGAATGCCGGCGGCACTGTCGGCCGGCAGGTTGACGGCCTGGCCGGCACCACGGGCAAAACTGGGCACTCCGAGCAGCACGGGCGGCAGGATGGTAGAGAACCCGGCAATGTAGTCATCACCAACGGTCTCGTCGGCATTGCCGTCGAGCAGCCCGCCCGTGGTCGCCCTGAAGGCGGTGTCGCCGCTCTGCAGGGTGACGGTGTAACTGTCAGCGGCAAGTGGGCTCGAGGCGACGAACTGCAGCCCCTGCCCATCGGCCGCCACGACCAGCGAGCCCCGGACGGCCCCGGCCTGCTCACCCACCAGCGACAGATCGGCAGCCCCGAGCACGTCCATGGCGTCGTACAGGTTGAGCCCCACCGGATCGATCGGCTCGCTGAAGGAGACACGGAAGCCATCGACGGTGGGCGTCAGCCCGGTGACGTGCAGGCTTTCGATTTCGTTGAGAACTTCGATCAAGAGGGCCCGCTCGAAGCTCTCGCCCTCGGCATCGGTCACCCGCACCCGGACGGTGCGGCTGGCCCCCGCTTCGTAGTCGAAGCTGGCAGTCGTCAGCAGGCTGGTGCCATCGATTGCGAAGGCGGTGTTGTCGGTATCACCCTCGCCGGCCACCAGTACAAAGCTGAAGGTATCACCGTAATCAGGATCGACCGCGGCGAGCGTCCCGGCGACCGTTCCGCCGGGGCTGTTCTCCGTGACACTGCCGCCTGCCAGGCTGATGCCGGTAGGCGGCCGATTGCCGACGGCGACCACGTGAATCCCGTCGTCGTCGACGGCCGGGATCAGTCCTTCATTGAGACTCGCGCCGTTGACATCAAGCACATGGGTCTGATCAGTCACGGCGGAAGTCGGGACCGTCGCGAGCAGTCTGGCAACCTCATAGCTACCGGCACCGAGCGGCTGCGGCGAGAAAAAGCCGATGACGGCATGGCCCGGTGTCAGGACGTTGATCAGGGTCAACGCCCCGTCAGGCAGGCCGGCGGCCAGTTCGATCCCAGTGACCTCGAGCAGGGCGGGGTTGTAGAACAATTCCATGTCGAGTGACATCACGCCTTCGGGAGCGGTGATGACCACGGGGATCCCGCCGCTGGCGACCGCCGGCAGGTTGACCTCCTGGCCGGCATCCTCAAAGAAGCCGGGTACGCCGACAACAGCCGTGCCGGCCGGCAACGGCTCGACCGTCAAGCTCGCGATGTAATCATCACCCCCAACACCATCGCCATCGCCGTCAAGCAGCCGGCCATCACCGGCCACGACTCCCGCCTCACCGCTGCGGATCGTCAGCGTGTAATCCCCGGCGGCCAGTAGCCCGTTGTTGACCACCAGCCGGAAGCCGTCGCCGGCGACATTGACGGCCAGGGCGGCCTCGACCAATGCCCCGGCCGAATCGATCAGCGTCACATCGAGATCCGCTGGTTCCGCCGCCCGGTTGTGCAGGTCGAGATTGGTCAGATCGAGCGCCCCGTCGAAGGTGACCGTGACCCCGTCCGGGCTGGCCGTGACCTGCTCGACGAGTAATCCCTCGGCAACATTGGTGACCTCGATTTGGAAGACCTGCTCGGCCGTCTGGTCGGCAGCATCGGTCGCCCGCACGCGGATCGTCCGGGTTGGCTGGGCCTCGAAGTCGAAGACCGTGGCTGTCCGTAGCCCACCGTCGACAATCTCGAACAGGCCGTTGTCGGCATCGCCCACCCCTGCTACGAGCGTGTAGACAATCCCACCATTTCCTCCTGCGGCGGTGAAGCTTCCCACCTCGGTGCCCGCCGGCAGGTTTTCGCTGACGCTGCTGCCGCTCAGGGTGATGCTGCTGATCGGCGCAGGTGGCTCGGGGGCGTCGAGGGTGACACTGAGGGAGACCGAGCCGACCTCACCCCCCCAGCCGTCAACTGCGATCTGGTAGCTCTCGCCCGCCACCGTCGGGAACGTCACCCGGCTTTGGAGCACAATGCCGTAATCAATGTCATCGTTGCTGACCAGTCGGGTGAGACTGGAGACAGCTTCACCGTCATAGACAGCCAGGACCGTGTCGAAGTCGCTCCCGATGGTGTTGATCTCGACCGTCCCAGACGCCGGTGCTGTCCAGGTCCACCAGAGGCTTTTTCCACCGCCAACGCCATGGTGGACCGGCTCGCCCGACTCGGCGGTGGCATCGACGTTGGTTCCGCTGGCAGTGGGTGTCAGCCCTTCCAGCACGAAGCGGTCGGCAAAGGCGTCATTGGGTGAGCGGCTGGCGGCATGGAAGCCGCTGTCGGAAGCACTCAACGGGCTGGTGCCGAGGTCGTTGGTGGCCGTCACCCAGTAGTGATAGACGCTGTCGATGGCCGCCGCCGAGTCGAGATAGGTGGTTCCCGTCAGCCCATCGGCGAGGACGGTCGCGGTGGTGGGATCAGCCGATTCACCCCGGTAGAGCGTGTAGCTGTCGGCAAACAGTGAACTGCTCCAGGCAACCTGGATACCGCCCAGGTTGGTGCCATCGCTCGCTGAGAGCGTGGCCGGTGCCGCCGGCGGCGCCGGCTCACTCGACAGGCTTGCAAGCAGCGTGCCCGCGTTGAGCCGGCCGCCGGTGAGCAGCTTGCCGGTCAGCCCGCTGACCCCGTCGACGGTGCTCAGCAGGGCGGTCTTGAGATCAGCCACCGACAGGCTTGGGTCGACCGCGAGGGCCAAAGCCGCGGCCCCGGCCACATGGGGCGTCGCCATACTGGTGCCGCTGTACGAGGCGTAGCCACCTCCCGGCACCGTGCTGACGATACCGGCGCCGGGTGCAGCCAGATCAACGCTGGTGGCACCATAATTACTGAAGCCGGCCAGGGCGTCATTGCGGTTGGTCGCCGCCACCGACACCACCGCTTCACTGAGATACGAGGCCGGGTACTGCGGATTGGCGTCGTTGTCTGAGCCTTCGTTTCCAGCCGCCGCCACAAAGAGGATGTCGGCCGCCGCCCCGGCCTCGATTGCCTGCCGCATCGCATCGCTGGAACCACCGCCCCCCCAGCTGTTGTTGGTGACGCGGATGTTCTGCCCGTACTGGGTCCGCATCATGGTGGCGTAGTTGATCGCCTGAATCGCATCAGACGTCGAGCCTGAGCCGCTGTCGCTGAGGAACTTCAGCCCCATCAGCGAGACTTCCCAGTTCACCCCGGTCACGCCGATACCGTTATTGCCAACACCCCCGATTGTTCCGGCGACATGGGTGCCGTGGCCGTTGTCGTCGAACGGGTCACCATCGTTGTTGACAAAGTCATAGCCGTGGACATCGTCCACGAATCCATTACCGTCGTCATCGATGCCATTGCCGGCGATCTCGCCTGGGTTCACCCAGATATTTGCGGCCAGATCGGGGTGGGTATAGTCGATGCCGGTATCGACCACGCCGACAATGACGTCCCGCGAGCCGGTGCTCACCTGCCAGGCCTCGGGGGCATCAATGTCGGCATCGGCCGACCCGCCGCTCTGGCCGGTGTTGTGCAGCCCGTAGAGCTCACCGTAGCGGGGATCGTTGGGTGTCGATGCACCGGTGACCGCCGAGACCGATATCGGCAGGTCGGGCTCGAAGGCCGAGACGATGCCCTGGCTGGCCAGCATCGAGAGCACGGCCTCCGGTGCGGCACTCGCCTCCAGCAGGAGCTGTCCCGGCAGGCCGAGGCCGCCGAGAATCCGCAGCCCCGGGGCGGCGGCGAACAGTCCGACGGCATCAGCGACCCGGGTGACAGTTTCGAGAATCTGTGGAGACAGCCGCACGATCCAGCCTGCCCCTCCGCCGTTACCAGGGGTGCTCTCATCGACGGTATCGGCACCAAACCAGTCGGTCGCAGACACCCCCGTCTCGGTGGTCGGGGACAGCGCGGGCTCATTGATCATCGTGAACCACTCGGACGAGACGTTGTCGTAGTCCGACGGGCTCGCGGTGAGTAACCGGCGCTCTTCAAGCCGCTCGAGGGTTGCCCTGAGTTGGCCGGTGACGCCACGGCGGTTGGCTGCCCGGGTAACGTGCCGGGGCTGGCGGCGTGACCGGGAGGAAAAAGCGCTGTTCATGAGCGGAACCTTATTGAGTGTTGTTTCGTAGAAAGTGGGGCATTCAGGTTTGGTGGTTTCGCGGGGTCGTGGCCCGCGAACGGGCCTCGGCCTCCAAAGGGATGCCGCCGGTTAGCAGGGGCCACCCGCTGACCGACAAGGCACTTTGTGTGCCACGACGACAACTTAATAGCAGACCACTATTCGAGGTCGAATGGTGTTGCAGAGTGAGACCGCTGCGCCGAAACGCTGTGGCGAAATGCTGCAGCGTGGGGCCAAATGCGTTGGCTGCGACACGGGGGCTTCACTCACTCGAAGGAAACTCCGCGTCGCCCTTGCGGCTGCGCTCAGTCTCCGATGCCGCTCGCTTGGCACGGGAAACCCCCTCCCACAGGCAAGCCTCAGCCGAACCTCCTTCGGGACACCCCTGGTGCAGGCCGGGGGGGTCGTCGGGGTTTTCACCAGTTCTGGAGGAATAAAAACCCTTCCTGCTCCCTGAGCCGCTCGGAAAAATTCACCTCGAAATGCAAAACCTTGAATCAGGGCCGCTTCAAAATTGGCCGGGGATTGGTCATACTGCGAGGCCCGCGGGCGATTCGACCGCCCGTTTCCCGGCTGCCCCTGCAAGCGGTGGCGGCTTTCAACGTTTTCCGAGGAGTCTTCGTTCGTGTACCGGAACCTCAGCACCGTCGGCCTGCCACTCTCCGGCCGCCCGAGCGAATTGATCGAACTGGCCCTGTCGTTCGGCTTTGACGGCATGGATATCGACATCCTCGACTTCTGCCAGCAGGCCGAGATTTATGGCGTGGATCACGCTCGGCGACTCATGGTCAGTGCCCGGCTGAAGGCCTCAGCGATCCGCCTGCCGGTCACGCTCAGCGGGGACGAGGTCACCTTCAACACCGAACTGGAGCAGCTGCCGAAGATCTTTGAGCTGACCGCGGCGGCTGAATGCAGCCGAGCCTTGACCACTCTCGTGGCCGGTTCCGACGAACATGCTTTCAAGGACTGCTTCGAGCTTCATCGGACCCGGCTTGAGTCGATCGGCAATCTGGCCGCACAGCATGGGATCATGATCGGTCTGGCGATCCAGCCGGAGGCGGAATTCCGGGCGGGCTTGGCCCATCAGTTCGTGCACACCTACGAGGGCCTCATCGGCCTGGTCGCCAGTTGTCACGCGTCGGTTGGGGCGGTCGTTGACGGCTGGGCCCTGCACCTGACCGGTGAAACACCGGCCGTGATTGCCCAGCTGCCAGCTGGCAGACTGGTCGAAATCAGGCTTTCAGATGCAGCTGCCGACGTGCCCCCGGCAGACCTGATCGCCAGCCAGCGGCTGATGCCGGCTGAAACGGGCGTGATCAACAGTGTCGAGATTCTTCAGGCTGCCAACGCCGTGGGTTTTGAGGGCCCGGTCACACCCTGTGCTGCACGGGCCGCGCTCAAGGGGACGGGTCGCGAGCGAATTGTACGGCGGGCAGGAGAGCAGCTCGAGGCTATCTGGCGGGATGCCGATCTGCCAATTGTGCCCCGCTGGTTCGTGCCGGCGGATACCGATGAGGAGCAGTTTGAGCCGGCTGGCGAATCAGAGCACAAGACCGACGAGCAGGCAGCCCGGAGCGGTGGCGGTCAGCCGGCGACTGAGTCCGCAACGGCGTCCTGATCCCGGCTGCGGCCGATCTCTGTCGCCGTGGTCGGAAGCGAACTCAGGCGGCTTCACGCACCCAGATGACTCGCGGGGAGCCCCCGCCGCCTACGGCTGAACCGCGGATGAATTCCGAAAGATACCGCAGGCTTTTGCCCGGTCTGTCGGGATCCCGAAAGTTGTCCCCCTTCTGCAGGATCGGCAGCCGGTCGGGCATGCTGCCGAAGGCCCTGCTGCCCGCGGCCTGGCAGGGATACCAGTGGCCGTTCTCATCGCTGTCGACGAGGTAAAACTCGGGATAGCAGTGCCCCTCCACCCAGACGGTGCGGGCCGGAATCCCGCTGGCCCGGGCCATGGCGATGAACAGGCAGGTGAGTTCCTCGCAGTCACCCCAGCCGTCGGCCAGAGCCCGGGCAGCTCCCTTCAGCTCGCCGTTCCGATACTCAACCCGCTCCCGCACAGTGTCGTAGATCGCCTCCACCGCCTCCCAGCCCTGCCGGCCGGCGGTGACCTGCCGGGCCAGCCGCACAATGGTCGGGTGCCGGCTTTCGATGAACGGACTCGGGCCGAAGAACGCCCGCAGGCTGCGGTCGGTTCGGGGCGGTGGGCGAAGGCCAGCCGTCTCGGGAGGGGCCAGAATAGCCGATCGCTCCAATTCGTAGGTGAGAATTGCCCGGGCCTCACGGCCGGTGAGTAGGTCGGGGATTTCGATGATCAGCTGCCGGGCGGCCCCCGGCACATCGCGGAACCTGATCCGGCGAATGTCGGTCGAGGTGTCTTCATCAACCAGCCGGACCTGCTGCTCTGGCCAGTCGGTCGGCACCGGCAGGGTGGCGTAGATGTCACGGCAGGGGCCACCCTCGGCAACCACCCGCAGCCCGACCCGGTAGCGGAGCATCCCACTGCCACCCAAACGGGGACCGCTCGCAGCCGGCGTTTCGCTGACAAATTGCGCGGGAGCGGAGCGGACCGCCACTGCCCCGGTCAGCCCCGCAACAATCCCCTGAATCAGCGACCGACGGCCGATGCGGGCGGGACAGCGGCTGCTGGGGTGAGTTCTTGGCATAACTCTGAAATCGGCTGCTGAATCCGTCCGGGGGAAGCCGACGGCCGTCGGCTTCGGTCTGGGGGATTTGGGCAATCATCACCCCCGGTTGGCAACCCCCGCCACCGGCCATGAACTCGATTGTTCGTCGCCTCGGCCCATGCTAGACTGCCGGGCTCGGGAGACGGCCCCAAGAGCTTGTCTGCCGGCTGCCGCTCTGGCCTCGCTGAGGTCACGGTTCCCCTCACCCTCACCCCCCCTCCCCCCGAACGTATGGTCAACCGCAATCTCATCCGTGAACTTGATTTAGGAGACGAACTCGATCAGGAAATTGAACTGGCAATGGGGGGCAACGAGACCGCCGACTATGACATCGGCCTGGCTCCCTCGCTGTCTGTCAATTCGGTTGTCGAGGGCAAGATCCTGAGGATTGACAGTGAGTTTGTGCTGGTCGATGTCGGATACAAGAGTGAGGGGCACATCCCGCGGAACGAGTGGGACGAGAACGAGCCGGAGCCGCAGATCGGCGATCTGGTCAAGGTGCTGCTGGAGGACATCGAAGAGGCCAGCATTGATGAGCACCGGGGGCTGATCACACTCTCGAAGCGGAAGGCCCGCCGGATCGAAGACTGGCTACGAGTCATGTCGACTGTCCGCGAGGACGATGTCGTCACCGGATTCGTGCTCCGCAAGATCAAGGGTGGCCTACTGGTCGACATCTCGGGCGTCAACGTGTTTCTGCCTGCCAGTCAGGTCGACATCCGCCGGCCAGCCGACATCGGCGACTACTGCAACCGGGCCATTCAGTGCCTGGTTCTCAAGATCGACGAGGCGCGGCGGAACATTGTCGTTTCACGGCGGGCACTCATCGAGCAGGAGCGGGAGGAACGGAAGAAGCAGTTGATGGAAACGCTGGAGGTGGGCCAGGTCCGCCGCGGCATTGTCAAGAACATCGCCGACTTCGGCGCCTTCGTCGATCTCGGCGGCATCGACGGCCTGCTCCACATCACCGACATGAGCTGGGGCCGCATCGGTCACCCCAGCGAGATGGTTTCGATCGACCAGGAGGTCGAGGTTCAGGTGCTGCACATCGACCGGGAACGCGAGAAGATCGCCCTCGGGATGAAGCAGCGGACCCCGAGCCCGTGGGCGAAGGTGGCCGACAAGTACCCGGTCGACACCATCTGCAAAGGCGAGGTGGTCAACGTGATGAGCTACGGCGCCTTCGTCAAACTCGAGGATGGCGTCGAGGGGCTGGTGCACATCAGTGAGATGAGCTGGACCAAGCGGGTGAGTCACCCGAGCGAACTCGTCGCCCCTGGCGACATGGTTGAAGTTGTCGTGCTGGCGATCAACCAAGAGAAGCAGGAGATTTCACTGGGCATGAAGCAGACCCAGCAAAATCCCTGGGAGAAGGTGGCCGCCGACTACCCGCCCGGTGCGATCGTCAAGGGAGTGGTCCGCAACCTCACCAATTACGGCGCCTTCATCGAGATCGATGAGGGCATCGATGGTCTGCTGCACGTCACCGACATGTCATGGACCCGCAAGGTCACTCACCCCAGCGAGGTGGTCGACAAAGGCCAGGAAGTGGAGTGCAAGGTGCTCTCAGTCGACCAGCAACGGCGGCGGATTGCGCTCGGGCTGAAGCAGATGCAGGAGGATCCGTGGACCGGCGACATTCCCGACCGTTACAAGGTGGGCGATGTGGTCAATGGAACCATCACCAAGATCACGAACTTCGGCGTCTTTGTCGGGCTCGAGGACGGGCTCGAAGGGCTGCTGCACATTTCGGAATTGTCAGACGACAAAATCGAGAATGCCGAAGAATTGGTGAAGGTCGGTGATCCGATCGAGGTCAAAATCCTCAGAGTCGACACTGACGAGCGGAAGATCGGCCTGTCGCGGAAGCAGGTTGATTCCGCGGCTGACCCGGCCGCCGCAGAAACATCTGGCGGCTGATTCTGTCAGTCTCGGCTTGCCTTCAGTACGGCGATAACTGGTCCGGTCTGTATCGACGGTTTCGACGGGTGGTCGATTCCCACCAGCCGCACTGCGGGCCCTGGCATGACCGGCCTGAATGAAATTTTCTTGGCCCGCTCGATGAGATCTGCCTCCAGTACCACCCGCCGTGGCGGCTGACCTGCCCCAGTTGTCAGCTCGGGCAGATCGATTGCAGTATCGAGATAACGGGAGAGCAGGGCTTCCCCCCGCCCCGGATCGATCAGATCGATAGCCAGCAGTTCGACCCCGCCGGCGGAGCCGTCGCCACCGCACCAGAGCAGCACCCGATCCCCCGGCCGCAGGTCGCTGAGTCGGGCGAACGTCGTGGCCGCGGGGGGAATCGCCAGAACATCAGGGGCCCGGGCTGGACTGGAAGCGGGGGCGTCACCACCGGGAACAGCCGCTTCCCCCCCCTGGTCTGGGGCCAAGAGCAGGCCACCGAGATGGTATGGGACCTCAGCGATAGCGGTCACTGCTCGCTGGCCGCCCTGCAGGACCGCAGGAATGTCGCCGGTGACGAAAAATCCGGTGATCACAAGAGCGACTATCGCGATCCGGGCCATGGATACCGATTCGGGGTTCGGGGGGCCGTGTTTGGGGGGAGAAATTTGCGTGGGCGACCGATCGAGGGTACTCACGAAGGAAGTATGGCATCCGGTTGCCACCGCTGCCGCGTCGAGCTGTTTTTTTCGGCTGGTTTCCGCGTTGACCGATCGGCAGAATCCCGCCCCGTATCCACCGGCCCCTCCGGAAAATCCTATGGTCAGGCAGACATCGTCAGCATCACTGGGAATCTCGGCCATCACTGTGCAGCGGCCGAGCTGGGAATTACCGAATGACTGGTTCGGTCCTGAGATGCCCCGTAAGTTCAGCCGGCACACGGGCATTGAGTCGCGGGGGATCTCCCTCGAGGACGAAGTGACCATGGGCGTTCGGGCCGTTCGCCGCCTCCAGGCTGAGACCGGTTGCGATCTGGCAGATTGCCGCGGCATCATGTTCGCATCTCCCTCGCTGTTGCCGCCTTCGGTGGCGGGCCGGTTCCTCACTGCCGATGAGGCCCGGCGGGAGCGTCCGGGGCTGGCGGCCCGGCAACTGGCGCGACAGCTGGGCATCGGGCATGCCCGGACGGTCGGGCTGAACTGGTTCTGCTGCGGCTACAGCCGAGCCCTTGCGTTGGCGGGCCGCCGCTGGGTTCCACGGCTTCGGCTTGAGGCCGACGAATACATCGTCGTCGTGGTGGCCAGCCGAATCAGCCGGATCACCGACTATGCCTGTAGCCAGACAGCGGGCCTTTTCGGTGACATGGCCTCGGCGACCTTACTGGCCCCACTGACCAGCCGGCGGCACCCGCCCCATTTTGAATTGCTCCATGCCGATGCCCGCCGCGAGCCGATCGAGCAGCCGGCGTTCGACTTTCAGCAGCGTCATGATGTGCCGGTCCCGACGCCCGATGGTGGACGGTGCCGCGATGGCAGCCGGATCGTCTACACCCTCGATGGCATGGCGATCGCCGAAACCGCTCCCCGGCAAATGTCTGATGCGGTCGCGCAGGCCTTGGCAGCCACCGATCTGCCTGGAGATGCGGTCGACTTTGTGGTGCCCCATCAGGCTGGCACCGGAATCGTCCGGTTCACCGGTATGAAGCTTGAGGAATACGGTGTTGGCGGCGAATTGATCAATGGCCTGACCCAGCGGGTCGGCAACGTCAGCGGCTGCTCGATTCCCTTCGCCCTGCGGGAAACCTGGAACCGCCTCGGTGGTCTGATTGCCTGCCCGACTGCTGCTGTTGGCAGCCCCGGTCGGCCCGAGGTGCTCCGCGGCTGCGTGCTGCTGCGGTCGACGCCGCATCACGACCTGCAGCGAACCCAGGCAGCCTAACTGTCGACTGCATGCATCCCGCCTGCATGGAACGCCGATTCGGGGGCGGCAAAAGTCTCAGCGCGTCGGCCGTTTTGGCCGAAGGCTCCTCGAGCGTTCGCCGACCCCCTGCGCTTCGTCCAGCAAGAGCTACTGGTTGGGGGCATCGCGTTTCACTGCGATTGACCAGTTCAGCGCCGATTCGGTTTTTTCACTTTTTTCAGCGTTGCCAATCGCGGCAGCTTTCGGTGGCAGGCTTTGCTCACCGTTTGCTAGCGATTGGTCATGTCGCAGGAGACGCCGCCAGCCGCCGGCACGTAGCAGGAGCGGGCATAGTCCATCACCATGCGATGGGCGCTGAACCGCCAGGCGAGTGACGAGATGGAGTTCATCATCATCGTGATCCACTCGCGGGGCAGGCCATCGGCATCCCGGTCATAGAACCGCGGCACGACCTCGCGCTCAAGCACCCGGAACAACGCCTCACCATCACGCTGATCGGTGATCTCATCCTGGGCGTGGGTCTCACCGCGGCCGATGGCAAAGCCGTTGCGGCCATCGAAGGCCTCGGCCCACCAGCCGTCGAGAATCGAGCAGTTCAGTCCACCGTTGAGCACCACCTTCTCGCCGCTGGTGCCCGAGGCCTCCAGTGGCCGCCGCGGGTTATTCAGCCAGACATCGACGCCCTGAATCAGGTGACGGCAGACGTTGATGTCATAGTCCTCAACGAAGACGATCCGTCCCGCCATCTGTGGCTCGTGCCGGAGGTTGGCAATCTTGCGGATCAACGCCTTGCCTGGTTCGTCGGCCGGGTGGGCCTTGCCTGCAAAGATGATCTGGATCGGCCGGTCAGGGTCGCTGACCAGCGCGTGCAGCCGATCGATCTCGGTGAGGAATAGTGCCGCCCGCTTGTAGGTCGCAAATCGTCGGGCAAAGCCGATTGTCAGGACATTCGGATCGAGCACGCCACGGGCGGTCTCCACGGCCTCGTCGCATTCACCCCGGCGGCGGCACTGCCGGGCCAGTCGTCGCCGCACGAACTGCAGCAACAGATTCTTCAGCGCGTAATGGGTCTCCCAGAGTTCACCCGGGTCGACCTCATAGATTTTCTGCCAGACATCGGGCTCGCCCATCCGCCGGATCCAGCCCGCCGGGAAAATTCGGTCGTAGAGCTGCAGCATCTGCCAGGAGAGCCAGCTCGGCACGTGCACGCCGTTGGTGATGTGTCCGATCGGCACCTCCTCCTCGATCCGGGAGGGCCAGAGGTTCGACCACATCCGCCGGCTGACGTGGCCGTGCAGGGCGCTGACGGCGTTGGCCCGCCGCGACAGCTTCAGCCCCAGCACGGTCATGCAAAAGGGCTCGTCATGGTTGTGCGGTTCGACGCGGCCCATGGCCATCAGGTGCTCGGGGGAAATGCCGAGCGCGTCACGGGTCGGCCCGAGATGCTCCTCGATCAGGCTACTGTCGAACCGGTCGTGGCCGGCCGGCACCGGCGTGTGGGTGGTGAAGACCGTCTGCCGGGCCACCTTGCGGACTGACTCGTCAAACGAGTAGCCGTCCCGCTCCATTCGGCCGCGAACGGCCTCGAGCGTGGCGAAGGCGGAGTGGCCTTCGTTCAAGTGATAGACACCGGGCACAATTCCCATCGCCCGGATCGCCTTGACGCCACCGACACCGAGCACCATTTCCTGCCGGATTCGGGTTCGGGTGTCGCCGCCATACAGGCGACTGGTCAGCTCGCGGTCCTCCGGCTTGTTGCCGTCGATGTCGCAGTCGAGCAGGAACAGGTTCACGCGACCGACAGACATCCGCCAGACCTTGGCCTGGATCGGCCCCGAACGGGTGTCGACTGAGACCACGATCGGTAAGCCCTCAGGGTCGACCGCCGGCTCAAGTGGCAGCAGATCGACCCGCGAGTCCAGGTACTCCTCGTGCTGGTAGCCGTCAATGTCGAGCTGCTGCCGGAAGTAGCCTTGGTTGTAGAACAGCCCGACAGCGACCAGCGGGATGCCCAAGCCACTGGCACTTTTCACATGGTCACCGGCGAGCACCCCGAGGCCACCGGAATAGATTGGCACCGACTCATGGATGCCGAACTCGGCTGAGAAATAGACCACCGGCTTTGAGCCGAGGACACCGGCGTTGATGCTGCTCCAGGTCGACTTGCCGGCCAGGTACTCCTTGAGCCGTCGGTGTGCCTGATTGATCCGGCTGTAGAGCACCAGTTCCGCGGCCCGGGCTTCGAGCCGCTCCGGGGTGAACTCGGCCAAGAGGGCGATCGGATTGTGATCGAGCTGCCGCCAGCGAACCGGGTCGAGCTCCCGGAAGAGGTTGGTCACCTCCGGATGCCAGCTCCACCAGAGGTTGCGGGCCAGTGCCGTGCACTTCGCATAGAGCGTTTGGGGTGACAACTCGTCGAGCGTGAGGGTCGGCTTAACGGCTGCGGGCAGGGTGGTGACATCGTCCAGATCGAGATCCTCGGCATGGCTCATGGTGAGGCTCCAAGAGGGGGTGTGGAGAAGGCGGGGCACCAGCCAGAAGGAACAGTAGTATATCCTCGTCCCCCGACCTTCGCTGCCCCCGCAAAAAAGATCGCCTTCGGACGGCCGATTCGGTTGGCTGGCCCGATGGCCAGCAAGGTATGCTCGGCAGCGGTGAGCCGAACCTTTTCCACCGTCTGCGATCAGCATGGCCCGTGATTTTGCCCGCCCATTTCCGACCGGCCCGGCCCTTGAGTCGCTCTGTGAGCGGATCGCTGACCGAGCCGATGCCACCCGAACCGTCGGCCCCTGGCGGAGTGGGGTTTTTCAACAGCTTGCCGAGAGCGGCTGTTTGGCCGGTTGGATCGCCCCGGTCGACGGCGGCACCGGGGCCGCCGAGCCAGCCATTATGGAACTGCTGGTGGCGGTTGCCGGGCGGTGCCTGACCTCAGCCCTGGCCCTGACCCAGTGGGCCAGCGCCGTGCGGATTCTGGGGCGGGCCGATCAGGCCACCCGGCAGCGGCTGCTGCCCGGCCTCGCCGCCGGCCACCAGTTCACCACGGTCGGCATTTCCCAGCTCACGACGAGCCGGCAGCACCTCGCGCGGCCGGCCGTCGCGGCCCACCCCGGGCCGGCTGGCTGGCGGCTGACAGGGACCTGTCCCTGGGTGACCGGGGCCGACAGCGTCCAGACGATCGTTACTGGAGCGGTGGCCAAGCCGGGGGCTGGTGCGGCCGAGCCGAGGTTTTTCGCCATCGACACCGCCAGTCCGGGGGTAACGGTCGAACCGCCGCTGGAGATGCTGGCGGTATCCGGCAGTCGCACGTCCTGTGTCCGGCTGGAGGAGGTTCCCGTCGTGGCAGAGATTCCCCCGGCCACCACCACCGGCAGCCAGACGGGGGGGCTCGGCACGACCGCGCTGGCCCTCGGCAGCACGCGGGCGGCCCTGCGGCTGATCGATGACGAGGGCCAGCGCCGTCCCTCGCTCATGCCCGTGGCGGCTGAATTGACGCGGGAGGCCGATGCGATCGAGCGGGCGTTTCGGCAGGCGGCCAGCAACGGCTGCGAAGCCATCGAACGCAACCAGTTGCGGCAACGGGCCAATGCCCTGGTGACCCGGTCTGCCCAGGCAGCCCTGACCGCCTCCAAAGGGGCGGGCTTCGTCGTCGGCCACCCCGCCGAGCGGCTGCTGCGCGAGTCGATGTTCTTTTTGGTGTGGAGTTGTCCCCAGCCGGTCACCGAGTCCCTGCTCTGCGACCTGGCCGGGCTGGCCGCGGACTGACAAGACTTTCACCGAATCCGAACTTGTCAATCCGAGGGGTGTTCCTGAAAATGTCCTGTTCAACGGTTCGCTGATCGTGGGCGACCCCCGGGGCCAACCCTTGTTTCCCCTCCTCTGAAATAAGCATTACCGCGGCGCATGGATGCTCCCCGCTCAATCGTCATCATCAAACTCTCCGCGATCGGGGACGTCCTGCACGGCATCCCAACAGCGGTGGCCCTCAAGCGGGCCTTCCCCGGCAGCACGATTGGCTGGGTGGTCGAGGGCCGCTCAGCGGATGTCCTGGCCGGCCATCGGGCGATCGACCATCTCTTCCGCCTGCCGCGGGGCTGGCTGAAGTCTCCGCGGCAGGTGGCCGGGCTGCGACGGGACCTCCGGCGATTCCGGCCCGACGTCACACTCGACCTGCAGGGGCTGCTCAAGAGTGGCGTTGCAGCAGTGCTATCGGGGAGTCCGATTCGCGTTGGTCACGCCCGCCCCGAAGCCCGGGAGGGATCGTGGCTGGCAAGCAGTCACCGGGTGCTGGCCACGGCCAGCCACGTTGTCGACCGCAACCTCGACCTGCTCGCCCCGCTGGGGATCGCCAGCCCGGCGACCGGTTTTGAGATGCCGCACTGGCCGGTGAGCCGGCAGCGGGTCGCCGGCTGGCTTGAACCACTCAGGCAGCCGAGCCCCCCCGTCGTGCTCAACCCGGGAGCCGGCTGGGCCTCGAAGCGGTGGCCGGCCGAGCGGTTTGCTGTCCTCGCGCAGGCAATTTGGAGGCACCGTGGCGTCCGTTCGCTTGTCATCTGGGGGGGAGCTGCCGAGGCGGCGACCGCCCGGGAAATCGTTGCGGCTGCCGGCGCTGCCGCCATCCTGGCTCCGGCGACAAGCCTCCAGGACCTCGGTGAACTCTTCCGCATGACCCCGCTGCTGGTTTCTGCTGACACCGGCCCGCTGCATCTTGCCGCCGCGGTCGGGACCCGCTGCGTCGGCCTGTTCGGCCCGGTGCCAGCCGGCCGCAACGGACCTTATGGCCGTGGCCATGTCGTCGTCGAACCCCCGCTTCACCTGCGGCCGCGGTGGGCGGATCGCAAGACAGACTCCGTGGCGATGGCCGCCATCAGCGTCGATGAGGTCGAGGCGGCGGTTGAAACGGCACTCAGCCGGGCCGACGCGGCCTAACCGCCACCCGCCGGCGGGTATACTTGAAGGATGCAAAGGCAGCCCACCAATCCGTTCTACGTCGTGCTGGGCATCGCCGGCTTTCTGTTTACGATCACCGCGGCGAGCTACTGCATGTCGGTGCTGCGGGGGATCAGGCCCGAGCCGGCCGCCGCCCAGCGGAACCATCCGCTGGAGCAACTGATGGACCGCCACGGCACCAGCCTGCTGGCAGGGCAGTTGATCGTGTTGGCGATCGCCACGGTCGGTGCGGTTGCGGTCGATCACTTCGCGGGCGAACGGCTCCGGCGGCAACGCGAAGGCGAGCGGGCTGCCAGCGGCCCGGCAGCCCCGAACAGGCCAGTCACCGATGGCGATCCGCCGGCCCCCGGGTCTTCTTCCCCGTGAGCCGCGCTGCCCGGGAGATTGCCGATCTCCGTGACCAAATCCGGCATCATGATCGGCTCTATTACACCGCGGCTGCGCCGGAGCTCTCCGACCGCGAGTACGACCGGTTGCTCGAGCAGCTCCGGGAGCTCGAGCGGGACCACCCCGATCTGGTCACCCCCGACAGCCCCACGCAGCGGGTCGGCGGGGAGCCAGTTTCCGACCTGCAGTCGGTGCGGCATCGGCTGCCGATGCTGTCAATCGACAATACCTACAACACGGCCGACCTCCAGGCCTGGGGCAGGCGGACGGAGAAGCTGCTCCGCGATGCCGGCGACACCCGGGCGATCGGCTGGGTCCTGGAGTTGAAGATCGACGGCGTTGCTGTCGCCCTCACCTATGAAGCCGGCCGGCTCAGCCTGGCCGCCACCCGGGGCAATGGGGTGGTCGGGGACGACATCACCCACAACGCTCGGACCATCCCGGCGATTCCGTTGTCCCTCGACCTGGCCGCCCCGCCACCACTGATTGAGGTCCGGGGCGAGATCTTCATGACCAACTCGGCCCTCGTCACGCTCAACGAGGCCCAGGCGGCCCGGGGGCTGTCCCCCTTTGCCAACACTCGCAACGTCACCGCCGGGAGCATTCGGCTGCTCGACCCCAGGGAATGTAGGAGCCGGCCGCTGCGATTTTTCTGCCACGGGGTCGGCAACACCGGGAATCTACCAATCGCTTCCCAGACCGAACTCTATGCCTGGGCGACGGCAGCCGGCCTACCGGTTGCCCCCCGGACGCAACGGTTTGAATCACTCGACGGGCTGATCGATGCCGGAACCGAACTGATCGAGCAGCTGCACGAACTCGATTTCGAGGTCGACGGCTTCGTGGTCAAGGTCGACCGGTTCGATCAGCAGGGGCAGCTGGGCATGACCGCCAAGAGCCCCCGCTGGGCGATCGCCTGGAAGTTCGAAAAGTTTGAGGCGACCACGCGGCTGAATGATATCCGGGTGCAGGTCGGCCGGGGTGGTACTGTCACACCGGTGGCCGACCTTGAGCCAGTCGAGCTGGCTGGCACGACCGTCCGCCGGGCCAGCCTGCACAATGCCGATGAGGTGGCCCGCAAGGACATTCGTGTCGGTGATGTGCTGGTGGTCGAGAAGGCGGGCAAGGTGATCCCCCATGTGGTCCGCGTCGAGAAGCACCTCCGCACAAAACGGCTCACGGCCTGGCGACCACCGACAGTCTGCCCGGAGTGCGGCACCGGCCTGGTCCGTGATGAGGATGGTGTCTACATCCGCTGCCCGAATGTCCACTGCCCGGCCCGGCAGCGGGAACGGCTCAAGTTTTTCGCCTCGCGGAATGCGATGGACATCGAGGGACTGGGGGACAAACTCGTTGAACAACTCGTGGCCACCGGGATGGTCAACGACTACGCCGATCTCTACCGGCTGTCGGCCGAGCAGCTCATGGCCCTGGAGCGGATGGGTAAAAAGTCGGCTGAGAATCTCGTCCAGCAGATTGCCGGCAGCCGTGACCGTGGTCTCGTGCGGCTGCTCAATGCCCTCGGCATCCGTCATGTTGGGCCCCGGGTGGCCATGCTGCTGGCCCGGCGGTTTCCGTCGATCGAGGCTCTGCAGCAGGCGCCGGTGGAGGAACTGGCAGCGATCCATGAGATCGGTGACGTGATTGCCGCGAGTGTGCATGATTGGCTCACCAGCGATTACGGCAGCGGGGTCATTGACCGGCTGGCCGCCGTCGGGATGAAGCTGGACGTGCCGGAGGAGGAGCGGGTGAGCGACGGCCCGCTGACCGGCAAGACGCTGGTGGTGACGGGGACGCTCACCGGCTACAGCCGGCAGGAAGCAGAGGCGGCGATCAGGCAGGCGGGTGGACGGGCCTCATCGAGTGTTTCCAAAAAAACCGACTTCCTCGTCGCCGGCGCCGAGGCGGGCAGCAAGCTGGCCAAGGCCGAGAAATTGGGAATCAAAGTTCTCGACGAATCGGGCTTTGAGCAGTTACTCGGCAGTCGCTGAGACCCAGCCGGCAAGTGGCAGCGTGAAGCAAGCGAGGGTAAGGCCCCAGAGTGGCTCGGCAACCAGCACGCCGATGACCGGCCAGACCACGACCGCTGCCCGGGCGACGAACCGCTGCGTCGGGGCAAACCAGATCGCCACGGCAAAGAACAGTTCCCAGGCAACGATCCCCTGGCTGAGCAGGTTGCAGAGATATTCCGAGGCGAGCAGTGGGCCAGTGAGGTCGACCAGCCGGCCAGCTTCACGGGTGGTCACCCACCAGAGGGCGGTGCCGTTCCACCAGGCATCGCCCTTGAGCTGCGCCAGGGCGGCGGCCGCGGCGATCACGGCGGCATGAATCTGCAGCAGGCCGATCGTCAGCCGGGTGCGAATCCGCGGGCGGGCCACATCCCAGCCAAGCCGGTCATGCAGCCAGGCATCGCCCGAGTCATGCTCGCCGGCGGTGCCGAGGACGAGGCACCAGAGCAGCACCGCCAGACAGTCATCGGCCGGTCCGGCCAGCATCGGTCCCCGGTGCAGCAGGGCTGACCAGCCGACTGCCGTAAGCAGCGTCACCACCGGAGTCAGCAGCCCGATCGTCAGCAGTCCGAAGAGGATCGCCAGCAGAACAAAGGCAGTCCAGAGCGAGCTGACGCTTGCGCAGGCGTCGAACAGCGAGAACGCCAGCGGGCTCCGCCAGTCCGCGACCGTCGCCGCCGGCAGCAGGCCGTCGGGCCCGAACCAGTCAGTCAGATCTGCGGCGTAACTGCCGCAGGCGAGCAGGCCGATCGTGCCGGCGGCCACCCGCACCGGCACCAGCGGCCGGCTGTCAGCCGGCGTGAACCAGAAGTTCTCCCAGGTCCGGCCCAGCGAACTGGCGGCTCCATCAAGTGAGACCGCTGGGGGCGTTTGGCTCATGGTGCTCCTCCCCCGGGTGAGGCGACCGGGGCCACCTCGCGGCGGGCTTCGGTCTTGATCAGCTGCAGTTCGCCACCCGAGAGCCGCCGCAGGCGAGCCTGATAGGCAACCACGGGGTCGGGGACCGCCAGCGGCAGCTGCCGTTCGGGCCGGGGCTGAATCATGATTCGAAGATCGACATCTTCACTGCCGCAGGCGGCGAAGACCGCCGTCCCGAATCCAGCCGGCAGCAGACCCTCGCGGCCCGGCTCCTGCTCGCTGGAGACAACCGCCCGCAGGAGCCGCTGCCAGCGGGCTGCCCGGGGGCCGCTCGTGTTCGAGCCGGGACCGGCCCGCCAGTTGGGCTCGCCATGGGGCCGGACTTCCAGCCGATGGTCGGCGTCGGCCTGCTGTCCATAGGTGACCGGGTGGTCAAAGCCGAGGTCGAGCCAGGCGGGCACCATCCAAGGGGAAAACAGCCGCCCCTTGATCACGCCGACGATCAATGAAGCGCCGCTGCCAGAGTTCCCCACCACCGTCAGCCCAAGTCCCACCAGGTAGACCGTCAGCAAGACGGTTGCCACGGCCCGGGGCAATTCCCCCCAGCCGGCTTGCTCGGTTCTGGTTGCTGCTGCTGGTTGAGATGGCATGGTTGTGTCGGCCGCGGAGAGTGACGGCCAAAGAGGCCGGCCGCTCTGAGTGTGCTTCGAGAGCGGGGGCTTCACCAGACCTGACAGGGATTTCGGTGAGGTTTTTCCGGCGTGGGTTCTGCGCTGAAACAATTCGGAGTTGCCCATGCCAATCGAACGGCGTCGCAGACTGACCGTAGCCAGGATGGCGCAGTGCAATTTCCGTCCGACGAGATGGCGTGGGCAACTCCGAGGCGCTGGAAACCAGCCGAGAAAAACCCCGAAGAACCTCCGTCGGGAGGCTGGCCGCGTTGACACCCGTTAGAAGGCGGTTTAGTTTCACGGCGACTGCCGATGAGTCCCCAAGGCGATGCCGCGGGGGATTAGCTCAGTTGGGAGAGCGTCTGGCTGGCAGCCAGAAGGTCAGGGGTTCGAGTCCCCTATCCTCCACTCAGACTCATCGGCAGGCGATCACCAGGGCTGATCAGGCCGGATCAGCCCGCTTCAGACGGCGGCTTCCTGCCGAATGCACATGCCACTGCCGCCAGGCAATGCTGACGTCGCCTGGCAGGATGGCCGGTTCCTGCCCCGCGACCAACTGGCGGTCTCTCCCGGTGACGGCGGCTTCGTGTTGGGGGCGACGGTCACCGAACAGTTGCGCAGCTTCCGGGGATCGCTGTTTCTGCCCGAGGCGCACTGCCAGCGGCTGGAACGCTCGCTGGCCGCCATCGGCCTTGTGGCCAGCCGCCCGCTCACCGAGGTCTTTACTGCTGCTGCCGAGGTTGCCCGCCACAACCATGCCCTGTTGACGACGGGACGCGATCTGGCAGCAGCCGACCTCGGCCTGGTGATCTTTGTCACCCCTGGCAATCTGGCCTCGCAGCACGACGGTCGGCCCGGCGCACCGACGACGGTGGTTCACAGCTTCCCGCTGGCCTGCGCACTCTGGGTGAAGGCGTATGACGCGGGCGTGGGCCTGCGCAGCGTTTCAGTCCGTCAGGTTCCCGCCGACTGCTGGCCGATCGGGGCAAAGGTTCGCAGCCGCATGCACTACTTTCTGGCCGACCGCGAGGCGGCGGCAGCCGAGCCGGGTGCCCGGCCGCTCCTGACCCATGCCGATGGCCGCATCAGTGAGACCTCGACGGCAAACGTTGCCGTTGTCCGCGGTACGACGATCACCGCGCCACCACCGACCGACGCCTTGCCCGGTGTGAGCCTCGGGTACCTCCAGAGTCTGGCCACCGCAGCCGGGCTCTTCTGGGAGGTTCGGTCACTCCGCCGCGACGATCTGCTCACCGCCGACGAGGTCTTGTTGACGAGTACCCCGTGGTGCCTCCAGCCGGCGGTCCGGCTCGACGCCGTACCGATTGGGGCGGGGACGCCGGGGCCCGTCTACCGGCAGTTGCTCAGGTCTTGGAGCGAGGGTGTCGGCCTCGACATTGCCGCTCAGGCCCGGGAAAACGATGTGCCATCGCGGGGTGGCCGCCCGCGGTGATCTGCCGGGATTGGGTATGCTGCGCCGACATCCCAGAAGCCTACCGATGCCACCACCCGTCGATCCATCCACCGTTCCCGCCGATCTGCCCGCCGCCGTCCCCGCCCCACCGGTCGATCCCGGCCGGCGGCGGGGCCTGTTGCGACGGCTCTACGACTGGGTGCTTTCCTGGGCCGATTCGCCCCACGGCACCACGGCGCTGGCAGTGATCTCGTTCGCAGAAAGTTCGTTCTTTCCGATCCCTCCCGATGTGCTGCAGATCGCCTTGTCTGTCGGCCAGCCGCGGCGGAGCTTTCGGTTTGCCGCCGTCTCGGCGGTGGCCAGCGTGCTGGGTGCAATTGTCGGCTGGCTGATCGGCTGGGGGGTCTGGCAATCGGTGAGCGGTTTTTTCTACGAGGCAGTTCCGGGGTTCACCCCCGAAAAATTTCAGTACGTCGAATCGCTCTACCAGCAGAATGCCGGGCTCTACCTGCTGCTCTCCGCCTTCACCCCAATCCCCTTCAAAATTTTCACGATCGCCGCCGGTGTCTGCTCGGTCCCGCTGCCAACGCTGGTGCTTGCCTCGGCCGTCGGTCGCAGCGGCCGGTTTTTTCTGGTCGCCACCATCATGCGGCTGTTCGGCAAGCCCGCCCGCGAGCTGCTCGACAAATATCTGGAACTGGCAACGGTGCTGCTGGGGGCGCTGATCCTTGCCGGCTTCCTCGCCATTCGTTTTCTCGGCGGCAGCCACTGACTGCGGGCCTACTCAGGCAGGCCGGCGGCGGCCGCGTCGAACACCTGCTGAAAGATCTGCCGCACGCGGGCCGTGGTGGCGGCAACCTCGGCAGCCAGATCACCACCACCTGATCGCCCCAGCAGGGCGGCGAGCCGGTCGCGGGCTTCGCCCGCTGCAGGAAAGTCGTGTCCCAGCCGGATGTCGAGCAGCCGCAGGCTGCACTCGATTGAACGCAGCAGGTCGTAGGCGGTCCGCAGCGAGCGGGCCGTCTCTGGCTCAAGCAGGCCGGCTGTGGTAACCGCGTCGAGGCCGGTCAATGTGCTGGGGGTGCGTACGGCCGGCAGGCTGCCCCCATAGAGCAGCTGCAAGAGCTGCACGGTAAATTCGATGTCGACCACCCCGCCCGGTCCACGTTTGAGGTTGCTGGCTGCGGCTCCCTCTTCCATCCGCAGTCGCATCCGCCGAATCTCCTCAACTGCGGCCCGTGTCCAGACATGGCCGTAGCTGGCGGCGTTGATCAGCGCGGTGGCCCGGCTGGCAGCCGCTTGCGCACCGATCACGACCCGGGCCTTCACCAACGCCTGCCGCTCCCAGACCGCCGCCGGGCCGTCAGGGGCGAAGTAACGACCAAAAGCATCCAGGGAGATGGCCAGTGGGCTGTTCCGACCGCTCGGCCGCAGCCGCGAGTCGACCTCGTAGAGCCGGCCCTGAGGCGTGAAGGTGTTGAACAGCTGCAGGCAGCGGTTGGCCAGCTCACCGAAGAAATGACTGTTGGTGGTGCCGGGCCGGCCGGTTGGCGGCGTTGCGGTGGCGCCGTCGTGGTCATAGAGAAACACGACATCGACATCACTGGCATAGTTCATCTCGCGGCCGCCAAACTTCCCCATCGCCAGCACCACCATGCCGGCCTCGGTATCGGGCTGGTCCGCCGCGTGAGGCTGGCCGAGCTTGTCTGCCAGCACAGACTGCTTGCGGGCAACCACCACCCGGAGCACCATTTCGGCTACGTCAGAGAGTGCCGCCGCCGTGGCGTGGGGTGTCGACTCGCCGAGCAGGCCCCGGATTCCGATCCGCAACTGCTGAGACACCTTAAAGGCAATCAGGCTCGGCAGGATGTCAACGGCCGGGCCGCAGAGTGTCCGGAGCTGACGTTCCAGTTCCTCGCGTGGGGGCTGCGTGCCACCCAGCAGGCTGTCCTGCAGTTCGTCGATCATGCCGGGGTTCCGAACCAGCAGATCGGCCAGGAACGGGGTTGCCGAGCAGAACCTGACGGTGAGATCGAGGGCGGCCGGGGACTCGCTGAGCATCTCCCAGAGCATGGCCTTGCCACCGAGGGAGTCGCTGACGGCGACCAGGGTGCTGAGGGTGGCATCGGGATCGGGCGTGGCGGCGATCCGATCGAGCAGGCGGGCGGCGATGGCCGCCAGAAAGTGACGGCACCGGCGGCTCGAGAGGAAGCGAACCGGCTCTTCCCCGAGGGCCGTGAGCAGCCGGAAGGCCTGGGGGATGTCGCGGAAGCCCCGGGGGGTGAGGATCGTGGCGACCGACTCCAGCGTCGGGGAGGGATCGAGGACCAGATCGACCTCCGGCTCCGGCGTCTCATCTCCGGGAAAGGCATCATGCAGCAGGTGGTCGAGAATCCGGCGGTTCAGTCGCGTCGCTTCGGCCAGGTCGGCCCGCAGTCGGGCCGCGGCGGCGGGACCGTTTCCAGCACCGGTCCGGACTGCCAGCCGGGCGAACTCCGCGTCGTCGTCGGGCAGCCGATGGGTCTGCCGGTCGTAGAGAATCTGCAGCCTGTGTTCGACTGTTCGCAGCAGCCGATAGGTTCGTTCGAGAATCTCCCGCTCTTGGTCGGTGAGGCCGCCGCTGGCCGCCAGTCGGCGGATTGCCTCGATCGTGTTTCCACCGCGAATTCCCGGTGTGTCGCCGCCGTTGAGCAGCTGGAGAAATTGAATGGTGAACTCGATGTCGCGGATGCCTCCCCGGCCGGTCTTGAGGTCGGCCTCGTCAGCACCCTCCCGAATCGCCCGCTGTTCGATCCGCCGCTTCAACGCCCGGATGCCGCTGATGTCGGTCCGGTTCAGCCAGCGGCTGTAGACCCAGGGCTCGAGGCTGGCCAGGAGCCGCGTGCCGAGGACCTCATCACCGGCAATGCAGCGGGCCTTGACCCAGGCCTGTCGTTCCCAGGTGCGGCCCTGCCGGTCGTAGTACTGCTTGAGGGCAGCCAGGGGCAGGACCAGAGGCCCCTGGCCGCCGTAGGGGCGGAGCCGGAGATCGACCCGGTAGGCCGCCCCCAGTTCGGTCTGTTCCCCGATCAGCCGGGTTGCCTCCTGGACGACCCGTTGAAAGAACTCCCCGTTGGTGCACGGTTTCGGACCGACCACCCGCCCCTCGGCGGAGTAGCAGAAGACCAGATCGATGTCGCTGGAGTAGTTCAGCTCGTTTCCCCCCAGCTTGCCCAGCGCCATCACCGCCAGGGTCGCCGGCGTGCCGTCGGCCTCCCGCGGCTCCCCCCGCAGGAGCAGCTGCCGCCCGGAGGCAACCCGCACCGCTTCGGCCACCACGCAGTCGGCCACCGCCGAAATCTGGCCGACAACCGTCTCGAGCCGTTGGCCCATGACAATGTCGCCGTAGGCGATCCGCAGCACTTCCCGCCGCTTGAACCGTCGCAAGGCCCGCATCACCAGCCGTGGGTCGGTCTGCCTGCCGATATCCGCCCGCAGCACCTCCCGGAGGGCCTCCCGCTTTTCCGGACGGCCTCCACCCCGACGAATCTGCTCCCAGGTATCGGGCTCGGCCAGCACGATCTCGGCCAGGTAGGGACTGGTCGCCACGATCGCCAGCAGGGTTTGGAGCGCTGAGGGATCCCGCTGAAACAGTGCGACGGCTGAGAGCGGACTGTGCAGTGTTCCAAGAAATCGCTCGAGGGTGACGAGCACCCGATCGGTATCGACGATGCCAGGCAGGAGCCGCCCCAGCGTGTCGATCAGCATGCTCAGCAGATCGGCGCTAAGGCCCCGGTCTTGCAGGCCGCGGAAGACCCGTCTGGCCGTGTCGGGATCGACCAGGCCGACCGCGGCGGCCCACCGTTCGATGGCGGTGTCCTCTGCCAGCAATGCCAGCAGGCGGTCGGGTGAATCACCGCTGGCGAGCTCCGGCGGTGGCGCACCAGAAAGTGGCCGGGAAGCAGCCGGCTCGGCTGCCATCTCAGCCTCCCCGCGGGGAGGGACGGGAAGCATCAATTTGATGGAGAACCGGCTGCGGCTGTTCGAACTGCTCCAGCGGCACCGCATCGGCCAGACCGTCGGCCACCTCGCCGGTCAGGCTCCACGCGCCGGCTGCGGTAATGTCGACATCGACCAGCCGGCCAACCAGTCGCAGCGGCGCGTCGAAGACCACGATCCGGTCACACATCGTCCGCCCGGTCAGCTGGGCCATACCGTCGGGCCCGGGATCGACCGCCCGCTTCTCGTCGCGGGTCGAAAGCCCTTCAACAAGCACCTGCTGGCGGGCGCCGATGAACCGCCGGTTGCCCGCCAGGCTGACATCGGCCTGGGCCTCGAGCAGGAGCCGGTTGCGTTCCTTCTTGACCGCGTCGGGTACGTCGTCGGGCTGGCGGTCGAACGCCTTTGTGCCCGGTCGCGGGCTGTATTTGAAGATGAAGCTGTTCTTGAACCCGAGTGCCTTGACCAGGTCGAGGCTGAGGCCGAACTCGGCGTCGGTTTCGCCACAGAAGCCGACAATGAAGTCACTGGTGACGGCTGCATGGGGAATGGCCTCACGGAGCCGGGCGTGCATCTCCAGGTACTCACCGATCGTGTAGCCCCGCTTCATCCGCTTGAGGACATCATCAGAGCCGTGCTGGGCCGGCACGTGCAGATAGTGGCAGACCTTCGGCAGGTCACGGACCGCGGCGATCAGGTCGTCGGTCATGTCCCGTGGGTAGTTGGTGACGAACTTGATCCGGTCGAGGCCGTCGATCCCATCGAGGCTGACGAGCAGGTCGGCCAGCCGGGTGGTCCTGCCGCCGTCGGTCCAACGGTAGCTGTTGACGGTCTGGCCGATCAGCGTGATTTCCCGGCAGCCTTCAGCCACGAGCTTGCGGGCTTCGGCGAGGATGGCCGCCGGCGGCCGGGCCTGTTCCGGTCCCCGGACCCGTGGCACCACGCAGAAGGCACAGAACTTGTCGCAGCCGGTCTGGGTTCGCACGAAGGCCTGAAAGGGCGTGGGCCGCATTGCCGGGTCGCGGTCGGGATCATAGCTTTCAAAGCTTTCCGCGACGGTGTCGCGGCTGCCGTCCTTGCGGTCAAGGCTGACCTCGAGCTGTGGCCCGCCCCCCTCCCGCACTAGTTGCACCAGCCGGGGCACGCGATGCAGCTGGCCGGGTCCAACAACCAGATCGACCCAGGGAGCCCGGGCCCGAATCAGCTCCTGGTCTTTCTGGGCCATGCAGCCGAGAACGCCGATGATCAGCTCGGGGCGGTGCTCCTTCTGCCGCCGTACCCGGCCAAGGGCCGAATAGATCTTGTCCTCGGCATGCTGTCGGACGCTGCAGGTGTTGTAGAAGACGGCGTCGGCCTCGGCGGCGGAGCCGGTCATTTCCCAGCCCTGTCGTCGCAGAGCCGCCACGACGAGCTCGCTGTCGAGCACGTTCATCTGGCAGCCCACGGTTTCGATGTAGAGGCGTTTGGTGGCGGTCATGCCCCGATCTTATCGCGATTCGTCCGCCGTGTCGTTGGCCCCTGCCAGCCGGCTCCCGACCCGCAGGGGGCTGCCTCGGAGAAAGTCCGCCGCGGCCATCGCCCGCCGCCCCTCGGGCACCACGTTTCGGATGGCCAACCGGCTCCCTCCACCACAGGCAACCAGAAACCCGTCAGGGTCGGTGGCGACCACCGTTCCCGGTGAGGCAGCCTCCCCAC
>CBFIHA010000020.1:0-51430 GCA_965662195.1 uncultured Pirellulales bacterium | reverse complement strand
GGACGGGCAGTGAACGGAGGCCAGGAAGGCCGACGTGAACGGCCAGCGAGTCGGCACGGGTATTCCCGACCGGCCGGAGCTTCAACAAAGGTTCCCGTTCGCTTGCTCGCATCGTCCCGCAGGACATTATGCAGCGGCCGGCTTGGCAGGGGCGGGACCGCGGGGACCGAAGATGAGCACGGTGGCGGCACCGACGCCGACGATCAGAATGCCGGCGAGAAAAAACGGGCTCACCGCTGATGTCGGCATGCGCGAGAGGCTCAGCGTTGTCAGGGTGTTGATCACCGGGGCACAACCGAAGACCACCGGCATTACCGTGAACGGCTTCCCGCCGCAGGCAAACGCCAGAATCGTGCCGAGCGCGCCGATCGCCCCCAGCGAACCGGCCGCCATGCTCCAGATCACTCCTCCCACATTCCAGTTGCCCTGGTCACCCAGCGGCCCCAGCAATACCAGTGGCACCAGGACCGCAATCAAAAAATAGGCCCCCCCAATACAGATCAGCGGCCGCAGCCGGCTGCCCTTCATTGCCGCCTGCCCCTTATGCAACACCGGCCCGTAGGCACCCCAACTGAGCAAGGCGAGAGCAACGGCCAACAAAACCTCAAAGAAACGTTCGGTCTCCTGCTTCACGCCGGTTCCGGATCCGGCCTCCACCGCGGCACTAGCCTCCGTGGATACCGTCGCAGATTTCTCCGCATGGCCCGCCTGGGGCTGCGGTTTGAATACCAGAACGGTGACAGCTCCGGTAATCACCAGAATCAGACCGGCTATAAAGGGCGCCCTGAGCTGGCTGAAGGCCTTGTTGAGAAATGCAGTCAGCAGGGTGTTCACCACGGGGGCGCCCCCAAAAACCAGTGGCATCACATAGATCGGTCGCCCGCCGGCGGTGAGGGCCAGAATCACGCCAAGTGCCCCAAGCGAGCCGGCCGCTCCCGCCAGCAGGCTCCAGAGCACACCGGTCGCAGTCCAGGAGCCCTTCTCCCGGCCGCGGGCCATGAGGACGACCGGGGCAATGACCGCAATCAAAAAATAGGCCAGCCCAACACAGACGAACGGCCGCAGGGCCGATTGCATGGCGTCACGGCCAAAGTGCAGGACCGGCCCGTAGACCCCCCAGCAAAAAGCGGTCAGGGCAATGGCGGCGAGCATGCCAAGCAGATGAGTCATCGGGGGTTCTCCGGGTGGGCGGCAGCAAGCAGACCGATCGCGGCCTCAGCTACATCATCGACAGTCAGGCCAACCATGCAATCGTGGTGGCCAAGCGGACAGGTCCGTCGGCCACAGGGCGAGCAGGGCAGATCCCGCCGCAGCTCAACCAGACGAGCGTGATCCGACATCCCCAGCCGGGGATTCATCGGGCCGTGGAGCACCACCGTCGGGGTACCGAAACCGGCGGCTATGTGCCGAGGGCCACTGTCGCTGGTGACGACGACGGCCGCCCGCCTGAGCAATGCTTTTGAAAGCCCGAAGGGTAGGGCGGCCTCGTCGGCCAGGCTCCGCACCCGCCGGTCGTCCGCCGCGGCAACAATCGCCCGTGCCTCCTCCCGATCGCCGGGGCCGCAGTGGATCACCACCCGACCCTCCGGATGGGCCTCGACCAGCCGGCGGGCCAGACCGCCGCACCGCTCACTCCCCCAGGCCCTGGACGGTCCGTAGGCGGAGTTGTCGTTGATCACCATCAAGGGGCCTGCCACGGTCGGTTCCCAGCCGGGAAACAACCGGGCCAGCACGGACTCAAGCAGCTGTTCGGCGGCCGGCGTGGTCGCCAGTTCCAGCCGCAACGGCTGGGGTGCCACGCCGATCCGTTCGGCCAGATTCATCGCATGCTGCGTCGTCGAGAGCGGCTCGACCCGCCAGCCGCGACGGTCCGGCCAAAGGGGGTCGGTCAACAACAGCCGCCGGCCGTGCCGGGCATAGCCGACTCGCCGCCGACAACGGCCCCACCAGGTCAGGGCGGCCGATGAGAGCGAGTTGGGTATCAGCAACGCAACATCGACCGGATCGGCTCGCAGGGCTGCTGCCACCGCGGCAAAGCGGACCGCCGGATTTTGGCTGCGGCGGTCGTAGCCGATGAACCGATCGACCCAGTCAGTGCCCTCAAGCAGTTCCTGGAACGGCGGCTTGATCACCGCCGTCAGCCGAAGATCGGGGCCGAAATGCTGCCTGACCGCCCGGATCATTGGGGTCGACATCACGAGATCGCCCACCCAGCGCGGCAGGATGATCGCTACATGCATCGCGTCACTCATTCCGCGGCCGGGGGCTCGGGTTCGGGGGCAACCGTCTCGTGGTCGAACCGAGACTGTAGCAGACGCTGGGAAAAGCCCGCCGCCGGCTGATCGGACAGCAAACCGACCGCAAACAGGTCCGTTTTATTCTTCGGCCGGTCGCCGGGGAATTGCCAGCAGCCAGACCGCCAGGAGGCCCGCAAGACTGGCCACCAGCAGGGTGCTGCCGACGGACAGCGCCAGAACGACCCAGGGAATGCCCTGCCGCGCCGTCTGCAGGAAGGGAGCAGCGGCCAGCAGACCACCGCCGGCACCAACAACCAGCCCCACGATCACCGGCAGCAGTGATTCCAGCCAGAGAACCACCGCTAGCCGCCGGCGAGTGAAGCCGATGGCATGAAGCACCGCCAGCGAGCCGCGCCGTTCGATCGCACCCTGAATCGCCACGGCGGCCACCCCAGCCGTACCCAGCAGCAGACCGAGCGTTCCCAACGTCTGAAATCCGGCCAGGAAGGTGTTCTGAACAGCAAACAGCCGGCGGAGCCGATCGGCTGCCAGCTCAACCGTCGCGCCGGAATCGGCCCAGGCGGTGGCCAAGGTTTCGGCAACGGGATCGTCCTGCCCCAACCCGGCGGCTGCCGGGGCGGCGACAACTGCCCGACGATACCCACTGACAAGCGGATAGAGCCGCATGAAGTCAGCTTCTGAGAGGAGAATCGCCCCCTGAAGAATTCCCGGCTCGAGCAGGCCGACAATCTCACAGACCGTTCCGGCAACGTCATCTCCGGACGCGTCTTCCTGTCTGAGCGGCGTGACCTGGCCGGTTACCGGCGAGAGCCGAAAGAGATCGCCGACACTGCCCAACTTGAGCGCCCAAGCTGCGGTAGCGGCATCCAGAATCACCGGTACCGGCGCAGCGGACGAGCCTCCCTCGCGATGCTGCAACAAGGCCCAGGGACTCGACTGGTCGGCTGCCAGTGGCTGATGCGACACAAACTGAAAACCACCCCTCTCAAGAAAGCGAGTGGGCAGTCCGAACACCAACGGCTGCGTCGTGCCGTACAGATTGGTGCAGCTGGCATCGTCGCCGCGGCTGCTGCGCAGCAGCGCGATCTCACAGCTGGCCACCAGCTGCTGCTGGGCCGTCGTCAGCCCAAGCTCGAGGCCGTTCTCAGGGCGACTGGGGTCGATGCTGGTCGCCGCCGCGAACCGCACGAGATGGGTCCAGCCTCCCGTCGGGGTATCGCGGCGGCCGGCAGGCCCCAGCGTGGTCAGCTCAAAGCCAGCGACGAAGATGATCAGAAACTCGGCCAGACCGACCATGGCCGCTACGGCCACGCCCCGACCAGACCGCCGGGCCACCCCCCGGCCCGCCAGCCCGAGCAGCGAACGGATGGGGCGGTGGCCGCGGAACCAGCGACGCCGGCCGGCCGAACCAGAATCCGCGCCGCGAAGCAGCCGCAGCGGTGATCGTCGCCCGGCCCGCCCGGCAGCCAGCACCACCGCGGTAGCAGCAACCACCGCCGCCGCGGTGGCCCCAGCCGCAATGGTCAGCGGGCCGGGGAGACTGCCACCGAAGACCGCCTCGCTTCCGGCGGCGACACTGGTGGCCCAGCCGCGGCCCAGCCGCCGCAGCAACAACTGCGACCAGAGCGGCCCCAGCAGCATGCCCACCACCGCCCCCGCCAGGATCGCCGCGGAGGAGACGGTGATCAGCAGCCCGGCCAGCCGACGGGGCGGCCAGCCAACAGCGGCGAGAATACCGAGCGTTCGGCTCCGCGAGGCGACCAGCAGACCGAAGAGGAGCCACAACAACACTAGTCCGGCCCCAATCACAAAGCTGGACAACGCCAGAAAAAGCAGGCCGAAGGGAGTCGAACCGCTCGCTGCCAGGGCAGCGATGCGGGCCAGCGGCACGACCTCGAGCCCGGCTGCCGCTGGCGGAATGGCCGCCGCCATCTCGGTCGAGATGGCGGCGAGGGTCGTCGTGGCCGGCAGTCGTGGGAGGTGCCAGGCAGTGGTCTCGCCGAAGCGGCTGCCGGCGATCCGGCGGGCACGCTCAAGCGGCATGAACAGCTTGGGGGTCGCTCCGTATGTTTTCCAATACCGGTCGTCCTGGTCGTCCGGCGGCACCGACCGCACCCGGGTGCGGTCAAAGGGGAAGGGGGGATCCCAGTCGGCGATTGAATCTTCATCGGTGATGCCGGCAACGGTCGGCACGGTTTCACGGGCCGCCGCCAGCCCGGTCATGGCGGCAATGCCGCCGATCCGGCACCGGTGGGTCGCTTCAGTGACCTGCCCGTGCAGGGTCTCAGCCACAAAGCAGGTGATTTCAAGGAATTCACCAACAGCCACCGGACGGCCCTGGGCGGCCAGGTCGTCTGCCAGCCACTGATCAATGATCACCTCATCGCCCACCGGCCCAGGGAAGGGCGTGCCGGTCGCATCAACCAATCGCCCCAGTGGATGATCGTTGCCTTGGATCCCAAGGACGGTCGAGTAAGGCACCTGCGGGCCGCCGCCAACCGGCTGAATTCCATTGGCCAGAAACACGAGCGAGGGAATACCACCAAGCGGCCCGAGCACCGCGTTGGCCGCCCGATCGACAGCCGGCTCAAGGAGCAGGCGACGGCTGGTGAGCCGAGCACCCGCCGGGCCGGTGAGCGGCTCAACCGTCAGGCCGTAGTCGGCCAGCGTCGGCCTGAGGGCCTGCCGCAGGGTGGCGACGGCCGTCGCCCCACCGCCATCCCCGGCCGCCGGCACGGCCAGGATCAGGTTTGCCCGCTCGGGCTGATCGACTAGCGTCTGGCCGAACGCCAGGGTGACCAGTGCCACACCCCCCGAAGCCTGCCTCGGCCGCAGCGAAAAGTCGCCAACACTTCCCGGCGGCAGCACCTCCGTCACAGTGAGCCGCCGGCTGCTGCTGCGGGTTGCCCGACGTCCCAGCGGGGTGTCGGCCGGCACGGCAGACCGCTGGGCCACTCGCAGGATCACCGGATCGCCGACCGAAAGATCGAGCGTCTCGGCCAGCTGCCGGCTGATCGCAACGCCCGCCGCAGGGGCGACCACTGGCGTGGCATAGCCGAGGCTGTCAGGCCGGTCGCAGGCAAGCAGTTCGGCCACGGTCGCCGCGCGGGCACGACGGCCGTCGGCTGGCCGCTCGACGGTGACCTCGAGACCCAGCGCCGGTACCAAATCGATCGCCGGCTTTGTGGCCTCGGCAGCGACCGGCCGCCGCAATCGTCGCGCCAGCCGATCGGCCAGATCGGCGTGGAACGGCTCACGGCCAATCACGGCCACCGTGATACCTCCCAGGCGATCGGCCGCGACCTGCCGCAGCCCCTGCCGGAGTGAATCGCCGACCCCGAGGCTGCCGACAATGGTGACCGTGATGACGGCGGCCGCTGCCGCCACCGCCGCAAGCTGGGGCCACCAGCAGCGGATTGTGCGACCGGCCACGCCGGCCAGCGACCGGACCGCTGATAATCGGTTTGCCCCCCACCGCTTCATGACACCAACCGTCCGTCCACCAGCTCCAGCCGCCGGCCCTGACGGCCATCGGCAAGCTGCTGGGCGACCGCCGCATCGTGCGTCACAACCACAAGCATGCCCCCCCCTTCGTCGACCAGGTCGGCCAGCAGATCGACGACGCCGGCCGCATTTCGGCTGTCGAGCTGGCCGGTCGGCTCATCCGCAAGAATGAGCCGGGGGCTGAGCATTGCCGCCCGGGCAACCGCCACCCGCTGCCGCTCACCGCCGGAGAGTTCGGCAGGCAGGTGCCGCTGTCGATCGCCCAGCCCAACCCGCTGAAGCAGATCGCGGGCCCGCTCCACCAGGGCATCGGGCACCCGGCCGGCCGCGATCGCCGGCAGCAGTACGTTGTCGACCGCCGTGCAGCTTTCGAGCAGATGGTGCTCCTGAAAGACAAAGCCGACCTGCTGATTACGAAATTCGGCCCGGCCGTTGGCTGACAGCTGATAGGGATCCCTGCCATCCAACCGGATCCGGCCCGCTGTCGGAGGCTCCAGTCCACCCAGAATCGCCAGCAGGGTGCTCTTACCAGATCCGCTCGGCCCCATCACGACCAGCCGCTCGCCCGGCTGCACGGTCAGGCTGATGTCGGCAAGCACCGCAAGTGGCTTCGTCGGCGTCGGATACGACTTGGCAAGCGACTCGGCTTCGAGCATTTGGTCAGCTCCTCCCGGGACCGTCGCTCCGGGTCAGGCCTCGACCGGCAGACGGTGCCGGGCAAGCCGATCGGCTATGAGTGAAGACAGCCGCACCGGCAGCGGCTTGCAGCCGGGCCGCAGCAGACAGCGTACCGCAATCACTTTTCCGGTGGCCACCAGCCGGCCAGCAGACTCGAACCGAAAGGCATAGGTGACGCTGGAGACCCCAATCTCAGCTACCGCGACGGCCACCTCGACCTCGTCGCCAAAGCGAACGGCCGCCTTGTAGTCGGCCGTCACCGAAACCCGTGGCCAGCTCACTTCTAGCCGGCTCGAGGCAGCAGGCTCGCCGGCCGCCTGAAGCTCAGCACTGAGCGTGTCGGCATCGTCCGGCTGGTGTTCCACCACCCGAAGTCCGAGATGCCGAAGCAGTTCGTGCTCCGCCGACTCCATCCAGAAAAAGAAGGCGGAGAAGTGGGCGATTCCCGCAGCGTCGGTGTCACGAAACTCGACCAGCCGGCGGCAGCGGAACCAGACTCCGGGAGAGGTTTCAGCTGCCATCAGAGGGCACGACCGTTTCAGTCAACAACGTAGGGCAGCAACGCCATGAACCGCGCCCGCTTGATGGCCCGGGTGACCGCGTGCTGACTCGCAGCCGTGCAGCCACTCTTCCGACGGCCAATGATTTTCGCCTGACGGTTCACCAGTTTGCCGAGCAGTTCCAGGTCTTTGTAGTCGACGTACATCGGCCGCGGACGCTCGCCGTCAATGAAGATCGGGTCCTTTTTCTTGATTTTTGGTTTCGGTTTCGACCGCTTACGGGCCGTCTTGGCGAAACGCTTCCTACCTGGCATGGGGCTCATTGAATGTTCTTCCGCAAATCGTGAACGGAAATCTGAGGCGGCCTTTAACGCCCCACGACCAATGGGGAATCGGCTCAACATCGGCACGTCCGTTGACCGTGCCGGGCTACCCTCGTCGCCGCAGAGTTTATCCTCTGCCACAAAAATTGCACGGGGCCGACCCCGAAGAATCGGCCCCGTACGAGATTGCTCGGTCTGCTGTTAGCCGCAGCCGACAAAGCAGCGGCAGCATTTCAACAGAGTGGAACGATCAATAGCGATCGCCATATCCACGACCGCCACCGCCGCCGCCGCCACCACCGTAGCCGCGGCCACCGCCGCCACCACCGCCGTAGCCGCGACCACCACCACCGCCACCGCCGCCAGCCGGACGCGGCGTCCGTTCGCGGGCTTCATTGACGGTCAGCGGACGGCCATTGAGTTCGAGCCCATTGAGCGCCGAGACTGCCGCCTGCATGCCCTCCTCCGACTCCATTTCAACAAAACCGAATCCACGAGACCGACCGGTCTCGCGATCCGAGATAACTTCAGCCGATCGCACCGCCCCATGCTCGGCAAACATTGCCTCGAGATCGGCAGACGTGGACGACCAGGGAAGGTTTCCCACGTAAATCTTCCGGGACATAAACCTTGGAACCTCAAAATGTCGGGAGTTGAACAAAAAAACGAGTGGGACCATCGCCAGTCGCACAGGCCGCAACTCCCGAACGCTTCGGAGTGCAGACGAAAACCGGTCACACAAAACAAGGGTATACCAGTTCACCGGGGGATTGCAAAATTGAATTTCGCTGGCAAGCAGGTTTTTCCCGCGGCATGGTGGGCAGCTTCCTCATGTGGCTGCTAGACTACCAAACCCCCCGGAGAAAGGAGTACCCAGTCCTTCTTTGCTTGGTCGACAACTGACCGCTCTTCACCGGTGCCTGCGATGCCCAGCCAGCCCGATCGAACCATGCGAAAATGCCCCGGATGCGGCAATTTTTTTCCTGCTGACCCCAATAGAATCTCGCAGTGTCCCGCCTGTGGAAGGCTGGTCCTCTTCGACGACTCAAGCCGGCGAGTCGCGTTCGAACGCGGCAACCTCACCAACGCCGAGAATCAGGCGGCCGTCGAGCAGCCCCAGCCCACGGAACCAGGGCTCAAGGCACGAACAAACAAACGACCAGCAGTTATTGGCCCGCTGCTCGCTCGCCAGGCTGGCCGCTGGCTGCCCTATCAGACAGCAATTGAGCGTCAATTGATCGACGTCTGGCCCGCCCGGCTCTTTACGTTCACGAAGCATGAGCGCTGGGCCCTCCGGGCGTCGCGACGGGGGCAGTTCGGGTTTACGCAACTGCTGGATCCGAGGTTGGCGAAATATCTCGCTGCGGGGTCCGAGCCGGTGCGGCTCAATACACTTGCGTCACTTTCCCTCCAAATCGCTCAACAACTCGCCCGCAGCCAATCTTCGCTCTATCTCGGAAGTATCACTGCGTTAGATCCAGCGACTGCCTCCGCATTGGCGAGGCATCGCGGGGAAACGCTTGGCCTCGACGGCCTCACCGAGTTGCCTGATGAGTTGGCCACAACGCTTGCTCGCCACCGGGGAGAAGGCCTCTCTCTCGGCGGCCTCTCCCGGATCGAGCCGGGCACCGCAACCATTCTGGCAGAGTATCCCGGCCGGCTCGCGATTAACGGCGTCTCATCACTAACACCAGCCGTGGCGACTGAACTGGCCGGTCACCGCGGAAAGAGTCTTTCTCTTGCCGGCATTCGTCAACTTGGCCCCGAAACCGCAACTGCCCTCGCCAGGTACGAAGGCGACCTGTACCTCGAGGGACTGGCTGAAATAACCGGCGAGCTCGCTCAGGCGTTCCAGGATTTCTCGGGAAAGCTTCAATTGAAGTTTCACGAAATCCGCCGAAGAAGGCGTCGGCAGCCGCAGAGAGAAGAAGTGAGTGCTTCTTTTTCACTCTTCTTTTTGCTCGTCATGGCCACCATCTTGGTGATCGCAGGCTACGAGTTATGTGTTTTCCTGGCCGAACTGATCGGCAGCATCTGATCCGGTAGCGACGCTGCGAGCGGGCGAACTCCCACCCAACAAGCGGCAGCAAGTGGGCAGCACAGGATTCGAACCTGTGACCTCCACGGTGTGAACGTGGCGCTCTAACCAACTGAGCTAGCTGCCCTTGGGCCGCCCAACTCTAGCACGCCCGGGGCGGTCCGTCACGCCCCCGGAGGCGGCCTTGGGGCTTCGAACACGGGTCCATTGGCGACCGTCTCATCGTCGTCATACCGGCTCGGGGGCGGGGCCGCCCGGGCCGAACTGGTCGAGGTATTCTCGAGTTGTCCGGCAACGTCGAGGTCACGCGAAATCGTTGTCCACTGCCGGCGCAGATCGGCGAGGCTTTTCCCGACGGTGCGGCCGACTTCGGGCAACCGCTTGCCGTAGAGCATCACGGCAATCGCCCCGATCGCGAGGATTTCAAGCGGTCCTAACCCGAACATGAATTACCATCTCCTGGAACCCGTGGGACCGGCGAACGCACCCGCAACAGGGGCCTCGGAGCCACCGACGGAGTTCCTGCGATCTATTCGGTCGGTCGCGAATCGGCACCGGCCGAACCACCCGGTTGTCCGAGGCGGGGCTCATCGTCACCGGCGTTGATACCCCGTTTGAATTCGACAATCCCTTCACCGAGCGACCGCATCACTCGCGGCAAACGGGCTCCGAACAACAGCAGGATCACCACTGCGACGACGATCAATTCGATGGTGCCGAGGCCCATGAAGCCGAGCATGATAGTGACCTTTCTGTCTTGCCGGATCGACGCCCGTCGAATTCCGGGAGGGGGTGCTGGCACCGTGAAAACACCGTTTCACGCATCACCGCACTGCACACAAGTCTATCTCACGCCTCCGGCGGGTCAAACGCCGCCTCACGTCCGCCCCGGGGCCGCCGCCGCAGGAAACCGGTCCGCCGGCAATTCAGCCTGCTTTTCATGCCCCCGCTGGTGCAGCGGCTGGTAGCGGTAGTAGACCTCCAGCATCAGGGCCGCCAGCGCCGTGGCATAGACACGTCCGCCGTGACGCCCCCAGGCCGAGTCAGGATCCCAGCTACCAACCAGCGGCCCGGTGCCGGTTCGCTGCAGGGACAACAGCGTCTGCTGCAGCCCTGCATTCCAACGCTGCCAGGATTCGCCACCAACATGAAACATCGCCAGGGTGCCGTAGTACCAGGCGTAGCTGTCGACCCGGGAGCGGCCCGGCCGATGCTGCTCCAGATAGGCTGCCGCCTCCACTGCAGCGGGTCCCGATGGGGACAGCCCGAGCAGCAGCCTGGCATAGAGTGCTTCGGCGGTCATAGCCGGGGTCGGCCGTTCCCCAGGCCGGTACGAGGCCAGCCCGGCCCGCGGACCGGTCGTTACGCTCTCGAGAAACCGGCGGCTCGCCCGCTCGGCAGCAAACGCATCGGGCAGACCGAGTTGCCGGCTGCTTGCCAGCGCCATCAGCTGCCAGCCCAACTGGCTGGTGTCGCCGCGATCGCCGGGGGCGTACCGCCAGCCACCGGTGGCCGGATGCTGCCGGGAAACCGTGTAGTCAATCGCCCGGCGAAGCACCGGCTCGAGCATCGGATCACCGGTGAGGGCGTGACACTCCGCCACCGCCAGGGTCGCCATCCCATGGCAGTAGAGCTCGGCAAAAAATGCCGCTGGCCCGGCCAGTGAACCATCGGCCGCCTGCCGCCGGGCCAGGAACTGCACTCCACTGCTGACCACATCCGCGTAGGCTCCCGACTCAGGCGTGTGGCCAGCCGCCAGTAAGGCCAGGATCGCAAGACCGGTCACCCCATGATCACTCGCCCGGCCACTCTCCGGGCCGTGTCCCCCCTGGCCACTCAATGACGGGCCGACAACCCGGCCCGCGGCATGGCGGCTGGCGTCCCAACGACCGTCGGCCGACTGTGCCCCAGCCAGCCAGCCGAGCGCTGCGGCAACCGCCGCTTCAGTGGCATCAGAACCTCCCCAGTCCAGCAACGCCTGCCGGCGGGCGGGGCCGGTGCGTGGCCCGAGGGCGACCGGCGGAGCCGACTCGGTCACCACCGATGCGGCAGGCCGGGGCAGACTCGCCGTCCGCACCGCCGCGGCAAGCCCGGCCGCAATGTCCGAAACACGGGCCACGGCTTCCGTGTCGACGGCTGCAGCCACCCCCGCCTCGACTGCCGGCGGCAGGCCGACGTCCAGCAGCGGCGGCGGCTCGGACGCCGCCGAGGCGTTACCTGCGGCATCGGCATGCTTTGGCCCATTGGCGGTTGTTGATGGTTCCGTCGCGGACGCCTCCGATGACTCGGCCGCCTTCTCCTCCACCACCAGCACGACCGCAACCGATTCGGTTTCGGCCGGGGCCGGTAGCGCAGCCCCGCCACCGCCACCGACAATCGCGAATCCACCGACCAGCAGCAGATGCAGCAACAGCGACAGCAGTACGCACTTCTTCAGCGTGTTTGACTGCAGCCAGCCGGTCCGCAGCAGCAGCCCCAGGCCGACGGCGACACCCAGCAGCGTCGTGATCGCGATGCCGGTGGTCGTGGTCATGATGAAAGTCCCGGGCTGTCCACCGGCCAGCGATGACCAGAGGCTGGCTTACTCCGCGGCAGTTAACGGCGGCGGACGGCGATGGCGACCTGTGGAATGCCGGCGGCCCGGCAGGCCTCGTAGACCTGCGTCATCCGGCCGTGGGCTGCGTCGCTTGCACCTCGAATCGTCACCGTCGTCGTCCCGGCGACACGGGCAGCGAGCAGCTCCGCATCGAGCGCGTCCGCAGCGACCGGTCGGCCACCGAGCTGCACCGCTCCGGCAGCGGGCACCTCAATCACGATCGCCGATGCCGCGGCAGCCTCCGCCCCGGCCGCCTTCGGTAGTTCAAGTTCGACCGCCCGCTCGTCTTCTGAAAACCGGGCCGCCCCCATGAAGAACAACGCAATGACCAGGATGACGTCGATCATCGGCGTCAGGTTCGGGCCCTGGGGCTCGTCATCTCCGGCCGCAGGCAGTCGCATGGCTCACCCCGCCTTCCGCCGTGAGGCCAGCTCGAGGCTGGTAGCCGCCACCGCCTCGATCACCGGCTGGCAGGATTCATCCAACTGCATGGCCAGCCGGTCGACCCGACTGGTGAAGTAACTGTGCAGCACGAGGGCTGGAATCGCCACGACCAGCCCCATGGCGGTGGTGATCAACGCCTCGCCGAACCCTTGGGCGAGCAGATCGGGCTGGCCCATCGCACCGGCGGCGGCAATGTCGTTGAACGAGCGGATCAGGCCGAGCACCGTGCCGAGCAAGCCGAACAGCGGGCTGATCGTCGCCACCCCGTTGAAAACCCGCCGGTATTTCCGCAGATGATTCAGCTCCCGCTCGCAGGCGTCGATCACGGCCTGTTCAACCTCGACCGCCGGCCGGCCCCAGCGGCGCACCGCCGCCGCAAAGGCGCGGGCAACGGGGCTGGGATGCTCCGCGCAGGCCGCCGCCGCCTCGGATCGATCAAACTCCCCGGTTTGCAGCCGACCGATAAATCGCTCTACGAATACCGGTGGCACCACCTGACTCGTCCGCAGACTCACGGTCCGTTCAATGCCGAAGACCACGAGGGCGAACGAACAGGCCAGCAGCGGAATCATCAGCAGCCCGCCGCCGAAGAGCAGCGCCACTGGGCCGCCGGTCCCGCCGATGCGGCCGGCGGCAGCAGGTCGGGCCGTGTCGGGCGGCTCGGGTGCCGCTGCCGTTGCGGCGGCCACCGGCTCGTCATCACCGGCCCAGGCCCGCACCGTCTGGCCCCAGACGGGCCCGGCGGTCATCGCCAGGCAGGCGACGAGCAGCAGGCACCGAAATAGCGGTGCGTGACAGACCTGCCGGCCCAGGCCGCGGCAGGAAAAAACCCCCGCCGCCACGAAGGCGACGGGGGCACACACGAGATGGCTCGGGGCTGCCACCACGGGGCCGTTCTGCCGATAGTCCGAAGAACGAAGCATCGCGGTTTCTCTCAACCAGGCCATTCCAACCGGCAGCAACAAGCCTGCCGGACTTTTCCCGAGGGAGGCCAACAGACTGTGGAGATAGTCTGCCGCCGCTTGGGTGCGGCGACTGGCAACGCCGGAAAACCCCCGGTGTTTTCCGGCGTTGCCCGGATCCTAAAAGTTTGCGTCGCAGCCGGTGTCGACGTCGCCGACCATGTGAAGGTGGTCGTGGTCGATGTAGACCACCTCCTGGCAGTCCTCATCGACCAGCGTGTGCGGCACGGGCCAGCCGACCCGCTTCACCTCTTGGTAATAGATCGTGCACTTGTAGTGGGCATGGTGCAGTTGGGCGGGGCCGACCAGTGGATAGTGCCGGGGCGGATCGACGTAGTCGGAAATCTTGCACTTGGTGATCCGCACGTTGTTGCGTTGAATTTCATAAAGGAACGGCCAGTTTCCCTGCACCGGCCGGGCCTTTTCCAGTGCCCGCATCACCTCGTCATCACTCGGTTCGTCGAGCGCTTCGCAGGGACCACCGGGGGCGATCGGCCCCAGGATCGGCGCCCGTTCGTACCGCTCGTAGTTCCAGAACTGGTCTTCCTTGGCCTTCTGAATGCCGACCGGCACGGGGATGGGAATAGCCAGTGGACCGATGTTCGGCCCCTGGGCCGTAAGCCAGAAACAGCCGGTCTGCGTCACCGCGATGGCGGCGGCCAAACCAGCGGCGATCATTCGCCCGTGAGTTGTCACCATTGAATCGTTCCTCGTGCGTGGGGCGGGACGATGCTCCCTGCCGGTAGTATCGACCCTGACGGCCACGCAACTTGTGCCGGATCCTCCAGCGCCGACGATTTTTCCGTTGCGTCCATGAAAGAGCCCGCCCGGAGGTGTCTCCGGGCGGGCTGCTGGAAGTGCACTCGAATCGGGTGCAGTCTGTTCGTTGTTTCTGCCGGCAGCCCACCGGCTGCCGTTCGATCAACGATGATGGCTGTGGATGTGCCGCTCGTCGAAGTCGAGGTACCACCAGCCGTCATCCCACTCAAGGGAAACCCGTCGCCAGCCCAGCGGCACCTGCGGATAGGGATAGAACGGGCCGATGTACGGCCAGGCGGTTGGCGAATACTGGGTGGGATACTGCAGGGCCGCATAGTTGGGCGAGGCAGCGTAACTGGGCCAGGCGTAGTTGGGGACGTTGGGTCCGTCCCCGCGCATCGGCACCGGCTGCATGCCAACGCCAGCCCCGCCCATGGGCCGTGGTGGGCCCATGGCCATCCCCGGACCCGCCGGCAGCTGTCCCGCCGGCAGCTGTCCTTCGTATCCGCCACCCTGGGGCATACCGTTCCCGCCGGCTCCTTCATAGACCCGCATCGAGCCCGGCACGACCCGTTCACCGTCGATCATTTCTTGGTTGCCCATGGCACGCATGCCGACAGGCTGCACCGGGGCGGAGGTCATCCGCATCGGTCGCGGGGTGCCGGCCATCCTCGTCGGCACCCGCACGCCCCGCTCAGTTGTCCGGGCCAGCTGCACCTGCTCGGGCTGTCCACCGGCAACCGGCTGCTCAGAGGCATAGACCGCCTGCCGGGCGGCGGCGACGTCCTCCGCCAGCGGTCCCTCGGCCCGCGGCATGAGCGGTTGCGGCGAAACCGGCTGCGGGGCAGGAGGCTCAACTCCGGCGAAGTCCCAGGCCCGCTGCGGCAGCGCAAGATTCGATCCACCAGTAGCCGCCGGTGCCGCCACCGTCAGCCGATTGACCACCCGCTCGACCCCGGCCGTCGACTCGGCCAGACCGATTGCTGCGGCGATGTGCTTGGCATTGGAGACCTTGCCTTCCAGCCAGACGGTTCCCTGTTTGGCCCGGACTTTCACCCGATACCCATCGAGTGTTCCCGAGTCTCGCAGCCGTACGGCCACGGTTTTGGCGAGATCCTGCGCGTGGACGTCGGCCAGCCCGAGGGTGGCAACGAGCACGGCAAGCCCGCAAGAGATTCTGCTCAGCGACATGTAACCCTCCTTGATTCGATATCGGCTGCCGTGCGAGGCGTTGCAATTCGGCAGGCAAGCCGAACGAATCCCCCGCCGCCAGCCGGCGACACTTCCATGGGATTCACATCGGCAGCCGGTGGTGCCGGAGGGGAGTTTTTTTCCGATTAGCGCGGAAAAAGGGCCCCATGGCCGCTGCCTACACCCGGCGATGCGTCGCCGGCAGGTCGATGATCGCGATCATCGTCATCAGCGTCAGTGTGACGGCACTGGTTGTCGCGATGCCGGGCCCAAGTTGCAGGGTGGCACCACAAACAGTCCCGACCAGACCAAGTGCTGCCAGACAGATCCACTGGCCCAGCCGCTCATACCGCGTCCCCTCGGTGAACCGGGTGCCACCGGCTGTCAGCAGGCCCAACAGTTGAACCAGTCCGACGAGGCAGAAGAGGGGGTTGAGCGAAACTGCCAGCAGCGGCGAAACCATGCAAGTGGGCCCCGGGAGGAAAGCGGACGGTCCGACGGTACCACCGCTTCGTCCCCGTCGCCAGACCGGCCAGCGGGGACAATCACTCGCCAATCACCTCCGCAAGCCGCTTTTCCAGATCGGTCACAATCACATTGCGGTCCACAACCGTCCCCTCTGCGTCCGTGAGCAGCATGGTCGGCAGTGTCAAAATCCCCAGTTCCTCAGCCAGGCGACCATCGAGCCCATCCGGCTCATGCAGCTGCGGCCAGGGCAGGGGACTGGTGTCGAGAAACCGGGTGAGGGCAGCCCGGTCGCCATCCAGCGCGATTCCGATCACCGTCAGTTTGCGAGGTCCGTAGCGAGCCTGCAGTTCGCGAATCCTGGCGATGTCGACCTTGCAGGGCTCACACCAGGTGGCCCAGTAGTGCACCAGCACCGGCGTGCCGCGGAACTCGCTGATGCTGAGCTTTTTCCCGGCCGTTGTGACGCCACTGAGTTCGAGCGGCTTGCCGACCGAATCGAGCCGCCGCACGGCACCGCGGGCTTTCCGGGCCGAGGGCGATGCGGGGAACCGGTCGACGATGGCCTGATACCGTTCGACCGCCTCATCCTCTCGGCCAGAAAACTCAGCCGCGATTCCGATTTGCAGCATCGCTTCGGCCGCATCGTCAGCTTCGGGATAGTCCTCGACAAAGGCGGCGAGTTCCTCCAGCCAGGCTGACTGCACCGCTTCGATGTCGGCCTCGGGCTGCTGCATCCGGCTGGCATAGCGGGCCGACGCAAGCCGAAACGCCAGAAAGGGCTTGAGTGCCTCGGCCGCCGGGAGCCCCTCGCCGAGTTGCTCCAGCCGGCCGATGCCGTCGGCCAGGGTACCTTCCTGCGTGGCGGCGGCCAGCGTCTCGATCAGCTGCCGCAGCCAGAATTCCCGCTCATCGGCGACGGCGGCGGCGACCACTTCCTCAAGCACCTGCACCTGGCTGGCGACCAGCTTGCCCCGGTCGGCATCGCTGGCGTCAACCAGCTGATCCTCCAGCAGCCGCAGCTTGTCCAGGAATGGCTTGAGCGACTCCGTACTGACTACGCCGTCGGGGAGCGGCCGCGAATCGACTCGGGGAGAAAAAAAGGCAAAGCCTTCGGTGACCACTCCCCCGCCGTCGGTGAGCTGCGGCAGATCGAGTGGCCGCCAGACTTCGCCGCATCGCACCAGCGAACCGACAAACACCTGCGAACCACCGTCGGGGCCCGACTCGGTCAACGCCACGACATTGTCGTAGGCCAGCACATCACGGCTGGTCCCATCACTTCCCTGGGCCAGAATGCCAGGTGCTCCGGCAAGCATTGCCGTCCACCGCGTCCCCGGCCCGATCTGCTGCTGCCGCTTCGCCAGCTGGGGGAAATCCTTTGCAGCGGCCGTGGCTCGCCGGCTGAGCTGCTCAAGCAGATCACCGCCGAATCCAGCGGTCACCAGGTCATCCCGCGTCGGCAGCAGCCGCCGGAAGGTCACCGCGTCCCGGTTCCGCAGGGCCAGCACAATCTCCGCCGTTGCCTCCTCGGCCGAAAGACTCTTCCAGCGATCGAGCTGCTCGTCTCCATCGGTATCGACGCCCCAGCGGCTGCCGGCAGCTCCCAGCCAGCGGGCCTGGTCGGGCTTGGCGTTATGGTCGGCATCGATGTCCCGATAGACCTCCAGTCCGTCCCGGTAATAGCTCCAGTGGTCAACCACGCGGTCGCCGTTGGTGTCGGCGAATCGTCGCAGCAGGGTACCATCGGCCGAGCGGACAACCCAGGCAGTCATGCCGTCGGTCTTTTCCATCGAGAGCGTCGCCTGCTCCGCGGCGGCGGCGGGGGGAATGTCATAGTCAACCGTGTGCCGCGGCTTGAGGCCGAGGGCATAGCCGACGGTCGGCTGGGCTGCGGCGAGCGGCCGGCCGGCAACGGCTGCCGGAACAGCCACCAGGCAACAAAGGACCATCGCGGTCAGGGGGCGACGGCTGACGGAGGCATCGGAACGCTGGCGGGCGAGGCTGAACATCGGCAATCGGCCTCCTCGGGAGTGGTGGGGGAACTGTGCGGCGGAAGCCTACCCGAGCCCCCGGCAGGCCGTCAGCGCCGGCTTCTGGGCAGCCCCCCGGAAAAACGCCCGCCAGTTGCAAACGGGCCGGCTGCGAGGGTAGGTTTCTTGCCGGTCGGCGAAGGACGCCGGTCATGGGCGCGCGTAGCTCAGTTGGTTAGAGCGCCACCCTGATAAGGTGGAGGTCCCAAGTTCGAGTCTTGGCGCGCGCACTGCAGCTTCTCGGGCGGCCCCGTGGTCAGCCCGCGGGCTGGTACCTGCCTCGGATTCGACCGCCGGATTCCGTGAATGAACTCCGGGGACGTAGCTCAATTGGGAGAGCACCGCCTTTGCAAGGCGGGGGTTGAGGGTTCGAGCCCCTTCGTCTCCATTCGCCCTTGTCACCCATGACCGTGCCTTCCGACGGGCAGCCCACTGCCGCACCGGTCGATTTCGTTACGGGCCTCCAGCCGCGGTCGGTGCTTGAGGCCCTGCTGCGGACGACTCCTGCCCCCCCGGCTGAGCAACTCGCCGTCCTCGGCGTCGATCTGGTCGGGCTCAAGCAGATCAACGAAACCGAGGGCTTCCTTGCTGGAGACCGGCTGCTGGCGGCAGCCGCGGCCACCCTCACGGCGGCCACGCCAGCCGCGGCGGTGCGGGCTCGGCTCGGCGGTGACGAACTGGTTGCCGTCTTCACCGGGCCCCGGGCGACCGCCGCTGCTGAAGCGGCAGGGAAGGCCCTGCGGACAACTCCCGGCCCGGCCCGGCGGCAGGGTCTTGTGACACGCCAGCCCGACGAGCCCCCACAACGGCTCGTGGAAAGGCTCTATGCAGCCATCCGCTCGGGCTGAATAATGCAGCTTCCTTCCTGCCGGCGGTTCGCCCCCGGCTCCCGGCCCCCACGGGCTGCCCCCACCCCGGACCTCTTCATGGCCACTGCTCCCGAACCGTTTGTCACCACCGCAGTGACCCGGCGGAACGACATCCGTAATGTCGCCATCATCGCCCACGTCGACCACGGCAAAACGACCCTCGTCGACTGCCTGCTGCGGCAGAGTGGCCAGTTCCGCTCCAGTCAGCTCGACCGCGAACGGATCCTCGACTCGGGCGATCTCGAACGGGAGCGGGGCATCACGATCCTGGCCAAGAACATCGCCGTCGAATGGCAGGGCGTGAAGATCAACCTGATTGACACGCCGGGACATGCCGACTTCGGCGGTGAGGTCGAACGGGTGCTCCGGATGGCCGACGGCGCGTTGGTGCTGGTCGATGCCGCCGAGGGGCCGATGCCCCAGACCCGCTTTGTGCTGGGTAAGGCCCTTGAGTCCCGGCTCCGTCCGCTGGTGGTGGTCAACAAGATCGATCGGCCCGATGCCCGGCCGAACGAGGTGCTCGACGAAATCCTTGAGCTCTTCCTCGAACTCGGCGCGGATGATGAACTGGCCGACTTTCCCTACCTGTTCGCCTCCAGCCGCGACGGCTATGCCTCCGACGACCCGGCCGTACGGGAGGGCACGATGCAGCCGCTACTCGATCTCGTGCTCGACAAGATTCCCGGGCCAGCCATCGACCAGACGGCTCCGCTGCGAATGCTGGTCACCACGCTCGACTGGTCTGACTATGTCGGCCGGATTGCCATTGGCAGGGTCGAATCAGGGCGGCTCATCCGGGGCGGGCCGGTGCTGCGGTCGACCCTCACCGGCGACCTCGTGCCGGCCAGGGCGACCGGCCTGCAGGTCTTCGACAAGCTTGGCCGGGTCGATGCCGAGGAGGCGACAGCGGGTGACATCGCCGCGGTCAGCGGCATTGAGCCGGTCGAAATCGGTGACACCCTCTGCGATCCGGGCGACCCGAGGCCGCTGCCACGGCTGGCAGTCGACGAACCGACCCTGAGTATGGTCTTCGGCATCAACACCTCGCCGCTGGCCGGCCGATCGGGCACGTTCCTGACGACCCGTCATCTGCGGGAGCGGCTGCTGAAGGAGCTGGAACGCAACGTCGCGCTGCGGGTTGAGCCGATTCCGGGCACCGAGCAGTTCGCCGTCGCCGGCCGCGGGCTGCTGCATCTGTCCGTGCTGATCGAGACGATGCGGCGGGAGGGCTTCGAGCTGTCGGTTGGTAAGCCGCGGGTGATCCTCCGCAAGGAGGAGGGGCAGACGGTTGAACCCTTCGAGACCCTCGTGGTCGAGGTGCCGCAGGACAAGTTCGGCCCGGTGATGGAACTGGTCGGCAGCCGGCGGGGCCAGCTTGGGCAGATGGGGTCGCGGGGCGAGTTCGCCCATGCCGTCTTCTCCATCCCGGCCCGTGGCCTGATCGGCCTGCGAACCCGGGTGCTCAATGCCACCCAAGGCACCGCCATCATGCACCACCGGTTTGAGTCGTGGCAGCCGGCGGAAGGCGACGTCGGCGGCCGGGCCAACGGCGTGCTGGTGTCGATGGTGCCCGGCAAGGCAGTCGGCTTTGCGCTCGACAGCCTGCAGCAGCGTTCAGAGCTGTTTGTCGCTCCCGGAGACGAGGTCTATGAGGGCATGATCGTGGGCGAGAACGCCCGCAGCGACGACATGACCGTCAACCCGACCAAAGAAAAAAAGCTGACCAACATCCGGGCCGCCGGCAGCGACCGCAACATTCTGCTGAAGCCACCCCGGAGGATGTCCCTGGAGGAGGCGCTGGAATACATCGAAGACGATGAGCTGGTCGAGGTGACCCCGGCGGTGATCCGGCTCCGCAAAGTGCTGCTGACCGAGAACGAACGGAAGAAACAGTCCCGCCGGCCGGCAGGGGGCTGACCGGCGGGAGCAGCCGTTACAACTCGTAGACCATTCCCGGCTGCACCAGTTCGACATCGGCCTGCCCCAACGCGGCGATTTCCGCCGCGATCACATCGGCATACCGTGGCTTGCGGTGCACGACGATCCAGCGAACCGGTCGCTCCAGCTTGGCGATCTCAGTGGCGAAGCTGGCGGTGCAGTGGTGGCCCGACACGTCGGCCAACCCCGCCAGGCTGTTGGGAAAGCTGACCTCGAGAAAGACCGCCCGCAGCCGTTCCACGTCGGCCAGCTGCCGCCAGAATTCGACCGTCGGCCCGGTATCGGAGGGGAAGGCGACGACCGACTGACCGTCGTCAACGATCAAGCCGAGGGTCGGCACGGCATGGGAAACCGGAATCGGCGTGACCACCAGCCCCGCCCGCTCGACCGACTGACCGGCTGCCAGTGGCGTTGGGATCAGGAAGGGATCATCGGGCGTTGAGAGGGCGAGAAAGTCGGGCCAGACCCGGCCGTTGAAGAGGTCGTTGTGCAGAAACCCAAGCACCTGCGGGTCGGCCAGTACCTCGATGCTCTTGGGGCCCGGCTCGTAGACGTTTTCCAACAGGATCGGCAGCGTGGCAATGTGATCGATGTGCTGATGGGTGATGAAGACATGCTTCACCCGCTGCTGGCGGTCGAGGTCAGCGAGCAGACCGATCGAACCGGCGTCGATCGTGACGGTATCGTTGATGAGATAGCTGACCAGGAACTGCCGGTCGCTGGCAGGCTGGCTCGACGGCAGCAGTTCAATCCGCATGGTAGATCTCTTTCGTGCGGCGGCAGGCCCGATGGGCTGCCGGCTCTTTCACACCATACCGAAAAAGTCCCGGATCGCGGTCAAGAGATCCGAGCGACTTCCTCTGGTGCCGGTCTGCTCGGCCCCCGCGATCGCCTCTTCCCGCTCGAGCAGCCGGCGCTGCATTTCGCTGCTCAAGCGATCGACCAACTCGGGCTGTTCCTCCAAGATCTTTTGGAACGCCTCACAGCCCACCTCAAGCACCCGGGTTTCCGCCTCCGCCGTCACGGTCGCCGACCGCGGCGCCCCGGTCAACAGGGTCAGTTCACCGAAGAAGTCGCCGACGGTCAGTTCCCGAACGGGGACAACCTGCCCAGCAGCCGTCCGAACCGTCACCGTCACCCGCCCCGCGGTGATGATGAACATGCTGCCGCCGGAATCCCCCTGGCGGACAATCGGCTCATGGGCGGCGAAGGTCCGTTCCTCGTGGTCGCTGGCCAGCCGCCGCAGCTGGTCCGGCGTCAGCACCCCGAGCACACCGGCCGCCTCGAGCCGGGCCGCCCGCTCGGCAATGACCGTTTCGCGCGGCACTTCCGCCTGCGGCGGCAGCTGGGTCAGCCGAATCTGATGGGTCGCCACCGGCAGGCGGACGCCGTGCCGGGCGAGGGCATAAAAGATCCGATCGCGGGCCATCCCATCGACCCGGTCCCGTCTCCCAAACTCGTTCGTGAACAGCCGCACCCAGTATTCGATGCCACGTTCATTGAAGGCGTTGGTGACCACAGACGGGGCGGGCTCATCGAGCACTCCGAAGCTGCCGCGGAGGGCCTCGAGCATGATCGCCTGAACCCGTTGGGGTGGCACCTCATACGGGGCCGTGACGAACAGGCTCCGCCGCGACCAAGGGTCGGGCTTCGTGAAGTTGCGGATCGACGCCTGGGCCAGCTGCCCGTTGGGGATGATCACGTAGGCCAGATCGAGCGTGATCACCTTCGTGGCCCGCCAGTTGATTTCGACCACCTTCCCAACGTGGGCGGGATTGTCGTCGTACTGGATCCAGTCATCGATCTCGAAGGGATGCTCGGCGTGGATCGCCAGACCGGCAAAGATGTTGCCCAGGGTGTCGCGAAGGGCAAAGCCGAGTACGGCGGTGAGCACCGCCGAGCCGGCGAAGAGGTCACCAGCCTCCGCCCCCGCCTCCCAGAGCACGGTGATCAGGGCGACAACGGTCAGCCCGATCCGCAGCACATCGAGAAAAATTCTTGGCAGCGGCTTGCCGATCCGCTCCCAGCCGGAGACCACGATCAGCAGCAACAATGATTGCAGCAGCGATGCCAGCACGAGAAACCGAGCGGTCTGGTGGGCAAACCCGTCGGCACCTGCCGCTGAGGGAAAGAGCAGGGCAATCACCGTCGGCAGCGGGGAGAGGACCAACAGGACGACCGACCCCCGGGCCAGCCAGCGGCGGCCGCGGGGCGCCGTCACCAGGAAGACCAGCAGCGTCAAAACAGCGGCAGCTAGTTGCCGGGACGACTCGGCATCATTCCAGCCAAGTGCCGAGGCCAGCCCATCCCTGATCAGGTCACTCATGTTTTCCGCGTCTTTCCATAGGATCGGCCCCGGGACACCGGCCAGCCAAAAACGCAGTGTATCCGGCGGCAAAATGGCCCCGGGGGGTGCCCCTGCCGGCCGCGGCAGCCACCGGCACGGCGGGCCCGCCGGGTCTGCCCAACGCCCCCGCATGGACGCCGGGGCCTGGTTTCTGCTAGGCTTCGGGGCTCGCGGCGGCTCGACTCGCGGGCTCGCAATGAGGGGTACCGGCGACCAGCCGCCCCGCACACATTTTCACACACATAAGGGTAGCAGCAGGTTTTCATGGTCAAACTGACGGTTCGCGATCGCGAGAGTATCCAAGAGGCGGTTCGCCGCTTCCGCAAACTGGTGGAACGCAGCGGCATCAAAAAAGAAATGCGGCGACGAGAATTCTTCGAGAAGCCGAGTGAAACAAAGCGGCGGGCCCGTCTGCGGGCGGAACGCCGGATGAAACGGAACCGGTTGATGGGCGTCTGACGCCCGCTACCGGCGGTGTCTTTTGACCAGTGCCCTAGCGCCAGTCGAGGGCGATATCGAGCCAGGGTGCCGCGTGCGTCGGCATGCCAGTGCTGATCCGGTCGACACCGGTGGCCGCAATGCTCGCGGCGGTTTCCAGCGTGATGCCGCCGGAGGCTTCGAGAATCACCTCCGGAGCCAACCGATCCCGCAGGCTGACGCACTGCCGGAGCGATGCCGGGGGCATGTTGTCCAGCAGCATGATGTCGGGGAGCATTCGGTCGCCCGCAGCAGCAAAGACTTCCTCAGCCTGTCGAAGAGTGTCAACCTCGACCTCGACCACCATCTCCGCGGCCCGTCTGGGCGGAAAGGTTGCCGCAACGAACCGCCGGGCCCGGGTCACGGCCGCGGCAACAGGCATCCCCTCCGCAGCCGCGGCCGCGAGATGGTTGTCCTTGATAAGAATGGCGTCGTAGAGACCGAGCCGGTGAGTGAAGCCGCCGCCGCAGCCGACGGCATACTTGTCGAGCAGTCGCCAGCCGGGCAGCGTCTTGCGGGTGTCGTAAATGCGGCAGCCGGTGCCGGCAACCGCATCGACGAGCTGTCGGGTCGCCGTCGCCACTCCCGAGAGCCTACCGAGCAGGTTCAGCAGGACCCGCTCGACCTGCAGAATCGACCGGGTCGGCCCTGCCAACCGGGCCACCACCGTGGCCGGCTCGACCCGGTCACCGTCACAGACGGCAGGCTCCCAGACAAGCTGCGGATCGGCCGCGTCGACCACCACTCCGGCTGCCGGCAACCCGGCAACCACTCCCTGCCGGCGGGCCACCACGGCCAACCGGCCGGTTGCCTGAGCCGGCACCAACGCAACACTCGTCCAATCGGCCTCATAGCCCAAGTCCTCCCGCAGCCAGTTTCCTGCCGCCTGCTGAACGGCGACCGCCAGCTGCTGATCCCAGCGGAACTGCCGGTGGTCGCGGCGGGCGGGCCGGGCCGGCGGTTCAGGTGTCACCATCGTCGGGAAACTCCGAGGGGAAATCGGGCACGAGCCTATGATACAGGTAGCCTCAGGATGGCCGAGGGGCCCGCTCCTCGCCCGATCCTGGTGGCCCGATTCCGGCTATCCAGCCCCAGCCCACCCGCGTTGATCGAATGATGGCACAGCCTGCCAGTCCTCCACGCCCTGAGACAGGCCTCACGACGCCGCCGCCGGCAGCCCAGGTGCTGCTGATCGGTCTCGCCGGCGCCGGCCTGCTGTTGCTGGCTGCCTGGCTGGTGTTTCGCCGTGAGCCGCTGGTCGATCACGAGCGGCCGCCGGCGGCCACGATCCGGTTCAGCCTCGACATCAATACCGCGGGAGTTGCCGAACTGTCACAACTGCCCGGCATCGGGCCGGCGCTGGCGGAGAGAATCATCAAGCACCGGCAGGCGCATGGCTCCTTTCGGAGCATTGCCGCGGTCGCCGAAGTCAGCGGTATCGGGCCGGTCACCCTCGAACAGATCCGTCCCTTCCTCCGTCCGCTTCCCCCAACGCCCGACCGAGGTTGACGAGATGCCGCACCGCCCGTCCACAACGCTGTCCCCCGGGGTCTTTGAACTGGTCTCCCCGTATCCGCCGGCTGGTGACCAGCCGGCGGCGATCGATGCACTGGTCCAGGGCATCGGCGAGGGAGCCGCCTCTCAGGTACTGATGGGCGTTACCGGCTCGGGCAAGACCTTCACGATGGCCAACGTCATCGCCCAGGTCGGCCGGCCGACGCTGGTGCTGTCTCACAACAAGACCCTCGCCGCCCAGCTCTATGCCGAGTTCCGTGACTTCTTCCCCCACAACGCCGTCCATTACTTTGTCAGTTACTACGACTACTACCAGCCTGAGGCCTACATCCCCCAGCGGGACATCTACATCGAGAAGGACGCGGCGATCAACAAGGAGATCGATCGGCTGCGGCTGGCGGCCACCAGCGCACTGGTCAGCCGCCGTGATGTGATCGTGGTGGCAAGCGTCTCCTGCATCTACGGCCTCGGTTCACCTGAAGACTACCGGGCGATGGTCATTCGAATTGCCACCGGCGTGCCGCTCTCCCGTGACGACCTGCTCGCCCAGCTGGTGGCCGTCCAGTACGAGCGGAGCGACATGGCCCTGGAACGGGGCCGCTTCCGCGTCCGGGGCGACACCGTCGACATCTGGCCCCCCTACGACGAACTGGCAACCCGGATCGAGTTCTGGGGCGACACGATCGAGTCGATCGCGGTCACCCACCCGACCAGCGGCGAGGTGGCGGCCCGCAAGGACGAGACCTACTTCTATCCGTCCAAGCACTTCGTCATGCCGGAAGATCGGATCAAGGCGGCCGTGGGTGAGATTCGCCGTGAGCTCGACGGGCGGCTGGAAGAACTCAAGAGCCAGGGCAAGCTGCTTGAGGCCCAACGGCTTTCGGCCCGCACCAAGTTCGACATCGAGATGCTACTCGAGGCTGGCTTCTGCCCCGGTATCGAGAACTACTCCCGGCCGCTCTCGGGGCGGCCGCCGGGCAGCACGCCCGACACGCTGTTCAACTACTTTCCCGACGACTTCCTGTTCTTTATCGACGAGTCGCACGTCACGGTGCCGCAGGTCCGCGGCATGTACGCCGGTGACCGTAGCCGCAAGCTCACCCTGGTCGATCACGGCTTCCGGCTGCCCTGCGCCCTCGACAACCGGCCGCTGATGTTCGAGGAGTTCGAGAAGAAGCTCCAGCGGACGGTCTATGTCTCAGCCACGCCCGGCCAATGGGAACTGGGGCAGACCAAAGGGGAGGTGGTCGAGCAGATCATCCGGCCGACCGGTCTCCTCGATCCGGTGATCGAGGTCGTCCCGGCCCGCAACCAGGTGGTTCACCTCTCAGGGGAGATCGAGCGAACCGTTGCCGCCGGCCACCGGGTGCTGGCCACGACACTCACCAAAAAGCTGGCGGAGGATCTCTCAAATTATTACCAGGAGCGGAATGTCCGCTGCCGTTGGCTGCACAGTGAACTCGACGCCTTTGAACGGGTGGAGCTGCTGCGGGACCTGCGGGCCGGTGAATTCGACATGCTGGTGGGTGTCAACCTGCTCCGCGAGGGGCTCGACCTACCGGAGGTCTCACTGGTGGCGATCCTCGACGCCGATAAGGAGGGCTTCCTGCGGAGTGAGACCTCACTGATGCAGACGATCGGCCGCTCGGCCCGCAACGTCGAGGCCCGGGTGATCCTCTACGCCGACACGATCACCGAGTCGATGCAGCAGGCGATCGATGAAACGGCCCGGCGGCGGAAACTGCAGCTGGCCTACAACACCGAGCATGGCATCACACCAGCGTCGATTCGGAAGGAGATTCGCTCGGGAATCGAGGCCGAGAGTCAGGCCCGAGCCCGGGCCCAGGCCGCGGTCGGCAATGCCGAAGCAGAGTCCCAGCAGCAGGCCGAATTGCTTGAGCAGCTCGAAGCTGACATGCTGCAGGCGGCCGCCGAACTCGATTTCGAACTCGCCGCCCGGCTTCGGGATCAGATTGCCGGGCTCCGCGATGGCGGACCGCCCACCCGGGGCCGCTCATCCGGCGGCCGGGGCCGCCGCGGCCGCCGGCCCGGGGGACAGTCCCGGATTCCCAAACCCAAGCGGTAACGGCGACCACCATGAACGGCGAACAGGCACTGCGAGCCCTGCTCGACCGCCAGGAGCGGGAGCGGCAGCTCGTCGCCTACGAGATCCACGACGGCCTGGCCCAGTATCTCTCCGCGGCGATCATGCACCTCGAAACCTACACAGCGGGCCTGCCGGGGGGGCCCGGCAGTGACAGCCATCTCAACGAGGTGCTACGGCTGCTGCGGGAAGCCACCGCCGAAGCCCGACACCTGATCTCCGGCCTGCGGCCACCGGCACTCGATGAACTCGGGCTGATCGAGGCAATCGAGACATTGGTGGCCGATGCCGAACTGGAAATTCACACGATCGACTTTGAATCTGACCTGCCGGGAGAACGGCTGCCCCCCGACCTGGAAACGACGCTCTTTCGAATCGCCCAGGAATCACTCACGAACATCAGGCGACATGCCCAAGCAACGCGGGCAAGCATCACCCTCAGGCGGCGATCAGACGGCGGTATTCTCCTGACGATCACCGATGATGGCCGCGGATTCGATCCCACCGCCATCCCACCACAGCACTTTGGCCTGGAGGGCATCAGGCAGCGGGCCGGTCTCCTCGGCGGTATCGCCACGGTGACCAGTACTCCAGGCCAGGGAACGGTGGTTGAAGTCATACTCCCCCCCCGGCCGACCGGCTGAAGGGCAGCCCCGAGCACCTTCGGCGTTACTGTTGCTGCTGCTCCGCGGCCAGCAGATCGTCCGCCGGTGCCGCCCGGACCACCGACCGCACCGGCACATCGAGCGGGGGCAACTGGTCATGCCAGGTGATCGAGGGCAACCGGTCGAGAATCCTGGTCGCCACCCGAACGTCCACCCGCTCAGTACCGCTTCCCCGGAAAATTCCCTTGTTCGGGGGCACGTCGGTAAAGTCCCGGCCAACCGCCGTCTTGGCGAACTGGTTGTTGATCGGGCAGCCGTTGGTCGGATCAAAGCCCGACCAGCCGAGGTCAGGCAGCCAGACTTCGCACCAGGCATGGCTTTGAGAATCATGGTTCTCGCGGTGGATGTAGCCACTGACGTAGCGGGCCGGCACGCCGCTGAGCCGCAGCAGGGCGATCATCAGGTGCGTGAAGTCCTGACAGACGCCCTTGCCATGAGCCAGCAGATGATCGATCGGCGAAGTGGAGTCGGTCACGTCACGGGCATACTCGAAGCGGCCCCGAATGTATTCGGCCACCTGGCAGACCCACATGCCGATCCGGAAGCCAGCTGCCGGCTGCAGCTGCAACAGGTGCGGCTCGAGCAGGGGAGTCGCCCGCGCCGGGCCCCGCAGCGGTAGATATTCAAGTGTTTCCAGCGGCAGGCTGTCGGGGTCGATCGGAAAGACTGTCTGACTGGCCATCGGCCCGATACCGGCATCCTCCGTCTCGACGATGCTCGCAGCCAGCAGGCGGATGGTCTGCTGGGGCTTGAGCAGGTCGAAGTGGTGCACCCGGTTTCCGAAGCCATCGGCATAACGGTGGATCGTTGCGGGCTGGCTGACGTTGAGCTGAAACGAATGGCAGCTCTGTTGGCGGTCACTGATCGGCTCCATCCGCAGTTCGCAGAGCCATTCCCGGATTGGCTCCGAGTAGGTGAGCGTGGTTTCATGCTGAATTTCGAGAATCATCTGGGGCGGTTCCGTCGAGGGTGGGCTGCCTGAGTCCGGGGAAATGAGGGCTCACTGCAGCGAGTACTGTTGCTGCAACAGCCGACCGATCAGGCCGCAACGCTGCAGGGAGAGGCTAAGAAACTCTCGCAGGCCCGCAGCACCAAGAGCCGGCCGGTCGAGGTAGGTCAGGTCGCTGACCAGCCGGCCAACGGTCCGCCCCGGGTCGGTGTCACCCCGCATCACCGGCTCACCCGAGACGACGCCGAGCGACTGGAAAACGCAGTTGAGGCCGAACCGGACTGAGTGGGGAAACTCGGGATGGGTCAGCAGGAACTCGATGATCCGCTCCGGCTCGACCCGACCGATCGAGAGCCGCTGGTAGGCCTCATAGGCAGCGCAGCGTTTCAGAACCGCCGCCCACTGCAACACGCTGACCGGCAGGTCGGACACCTCGCCGGCGACGAACAGGCCCAGCTTGGCATCGAGGGTCCGCAGCACCTTGTCGGCCCGTTCCAGGTAGCGGCCCATCTGAATGAAATGCCAGCCCTCGTCCTGGATCAGCGTGGCGTCACAGATACCGTGGAACAGCAGCACCCCCATCTGCGTCTCCTCGCAGAAGTCGTGGGGCGACTCGGCGACCCGCTCCTGAAAGGAGACATCACTGAGCCGCCAATGCAGCTTGTTGAGCTCACGCCACATCGGCGGGCTGATCGAGCCGCGGATGCTACGGGCGTTGTTACGGGCCCGGTTCACGCAGGCGATCACACTGCCGGTATTGCTGATGTCAGTCAGTAGCCACCGTTGAACGGCGGCGACGGCATCCTCGCCATCGCGATTGATTGGGGTGGCCTGTTGGTATTGGGCCAACAGGGCTGTCCACTCCAGCTCGACCGGGTCGGCCAACACCCCATGGAGATCGAGTTCCAGGCTGCTGGTTACCCCGACGGCGCGGGCGAGATGGTCGGCCCGCTCGAGGTAGCGGCCCATCCAGAACAGGGCATCGGCAACACGGCTGAGCATTATCGGGCTTCTCCTGCCGGGTGGTCGGCGAGGATCCAGGTGTCCTTGCTGCCGCCGCCCTGGGAACTGTTCACCACGAGGCTGCCCCGGGGCAGGGCCACCCGTGTCAGGCCGCCCGGCGTCACCACCACGCGTTCGCCGCAGAGCACGAACGGCCGCAGATCGATGTGCCGGCCTTCCAGCCGGCCATCGATGAAGGTGGGGTGGGTCGACAGCTGAATCGTCGGCTGGGCGATGAAATCCCGAGGGTTGGCCCGAATCTGGTCGCGGAAGGCGTCCCGCTGAGCCTTCGTGGAGCTCGGCCCAACGAGCATGCCGTAGCCGCCCGATTCGTTGACCCGCTTGACCACGAGACTTTCCAGGTTGGCCAGCACATGGTCGAGTTGAACGGGAATCGCCGGCCGGAAGGTCTCGACGTTATTGAGCAGCGGATCCTGTTTGAGGTAGTAGCGGATCATCTCCGGCACGAAGGGATAGATCCCCTTGTCATCCGCAATGCCGGTGCCGATGCTGTTGGCCAGCGCGACGTTCCCCGCCCGGTAGGCATTGACCAGCCCCGGCACCCCCAGGGCGCTGCCGGGCCGGAAGGTGAGCGGGTCGAGGAAATCGTCATCAATCCGCCGATAGATGGTGTCGACCTGCCGCAGGCCGCGGGTGGTCCGCATGAAAACCCGGTTGTTGTCGACCTGCAGGTCCCGCCCCTCGACCAACTCGATGCCCATCCGCTGGGCGAGGAAGCTGTGCTCAAAGTAGGCCGAGTTGTACATGCCAGGGCTGAGCAGGACGGCAGTCGGGTCGGCAGCCGACTCCGGGGCAACATACCGCAGCACATCCAGCAGCGTGGCCGGATATTCGTCGTTGGGCAGCACGTCGTAGCGGTTGAACAAGGCGGGGAAGACCCGCTTGAGCACCTGCCGGTTCTGCAGCATATAGCTGACGCCCGACGGCGTGCGGGCGTTGTCCTCCAGTACCAGATACTCCCCGTCGGCTCCCCGGATCAGGTCGGTGCCGCAGATGTGCACATAGATTCGGCGGGGCACATCGACCCCGACGAACTCACGTCGGAAAGAACTGCCCTGCAGCACCAACTGCGGCGGCACGATCCGATCCCGGAGAATGAACTGATCATGGTAGATGTCCCACAGGAAGAGATTGAGGGCGTTGATCCGCTGGATCAGTCCCGCCTCAATCTGCTGCCACTCGTCGGCCGGGATGATCCTCGGCATCGGATCCATCGGCCAGACCCGCTCGATCCCCTCCTCGGCCCGGTAGACCGTGAAGCCGACACCGTCCTGCCGCATCGACAGGTCGGTCATCGCCTTGCGGCGGCGAAAGTCGTCGTCCGTGGTGAACCGCAACGAATCGCGGAGCGCAGCGTAATGCTGCCGAACGGCATCGCCTCCGGAAAACATCTCGTCATAGGCCGCGGTCAACTCATAGTCCGCCCAAAGAGGGGACGAACGAGCTGACGTCACCGCTGGCCCACCTTGCTCCGCCATGGTCACCGCCTTCCTGGTCGGACTGACATCTTCCGCACTGCCTCCGACCCACCTCCCGGCCGCATGGGGACGGTGTCGCTCACCAGCCGGGCAGAACTGCCCACAGGCGCGGCAGTTGCTCGCCCCGCGGGTCCCAGGGAACCGCCACGGCAGCGTTCCGGCTGTTCGGGTACTCTACGGTGCAAATCATATACCGGGAAGGGATCCCGCCTTACCTTCCCCCCGCCACTAACGCCGGGAATAGATCCCGCTTCACCCCACCACCAAACCATCAGATGACTTACTGCCTCGGTATCCGCACCCATGAGGGTCTCGTCCTCGCGTCTGATTCCCGGACCAACGCTGGGATCGACCAGATCAACGTCTGCTGCAAGATGCACAGCTTTGTGATTCCGGGCGAGCGGGTTTTCTCGGTGCTCTCCAGCGGGAGCCTCTCGCTGACACAGTCGATCGTGACCAGAATTCGCCAGGAATTCGAGCAGGGCAGGGGGCTGGCCGAAGTGACGACGTTCTACGACGCCGCCCGCTGCGTCGGTCGTCACATCCGGGAGATCAGCCAGATCGACCGGGAAGCGATGGAACGGGACAAGATCACATTCGCAGTCAGTTTTTTGATCGGGGGACAGATTGGGAACGAACCGCCCCAGCTGTACATGATCTACGCCCAGGGAAATCCACTGCGATGTACCCGCAGTGCCCCGTTCCTGCAGATCGGTGAGACCAAGTATGGCCGGCCGATCCTCGACCGCGGCATCCGGTACGATGAAACCTCGCTGGAACAGGCGGTAAAGTACGCCATCATCTCGCTCGACTCGACCATGCGGTCCAACGTCGCAGTCGGCCCGCCGATCGACATGCTCGTCTACCGTAACGACGAACTTGCCATCCATACCTACCGCCGATTCCAGCCAGAAGACGAAGGCCTCTTTAACATTCGCTCGCAGTGGGAGCAGGGCCTCCGGTCGGTGATCGCCACCCTGCCCGACATCGACTTCGGCCGCCCCGGGGCCGACCTCGAGAACGGCAGCACCTGCCTGCTCGGCAGGTCGGGCTGAGGGCGTCAGGCCGCCTTCGCCGCCGGCGAGGACTTGGCGATCGAACGGCCCAACCGCCGCCGGCCGCTGCCAGCCGACCCCGAGTCGATGACGGTCGGCTCCGGCTGCACCTCCAGCCGGCCCCGCAGGCTCTGGGCGAGCGTCGCGCCGAAGTCCTCATCGCGTGTCCGGCTACCGACATCCTCCATGGCGTCGGCAAAGCCGAGCACAACTGCCTGCCGCACCCCTGCGCGAACCCACTCAAACAGACTCATTTGTGCATCCCCGTATCTCGGTGTGTCATCGCGGGGCAGTCGCATGCTCCCGCGGCCAGTTGCCCGACCTGGCGGGCCAACTGCTGCTCACCGGGAATATCGTCCGTCCACCCACCGGAAGTCGATCTGCTGTCACCGCGAGGCGGTGTCAGGAAAGGCAGGCAGACTCTACCGGCCGCCCGACGCAGACAAGACACATGTCATCGCTGCGAACCTGGCCGGCGGCATGCCGCTCGACGTCACCCAGCAGCCGCCGCCCCACCTCTTCGGGTGTACCGGCCGGTTCGGCAAGCATCTTCTCCAGCCGCCCGAACCCATAGGGTTCTTGCCGATGATCCATCGCCTCACTGATGCCGTCGGTGTAAAAGACGAGTGTGCTGCCGGGCGGCACGTCGACCGTGGCCGCCTCGTAGACGTAGGTGGGATCGACCCCAAGCGGCAGCCCGGTCTCGTCGAGCCCGACCGCCTTGACCGTGCCGTCGGCCAGCCGCAGGTAGGTCGGCAAATGACCCGCAGAAACCAGCGACACGACGTGGCGGGCCGAATCGAGTACCGCCACAACAAAGGTGGCGAAGCGGTCATCCCAGCCACTCCGCATGAAACTGGCATTGAGCCGGGTCACCGCCTTGGCGACGTCGGGCTCGATCGCCAGGGTGTAACGGACGTCGGCCGAAAGGGCCGCCATCACCAGCGCGGCCGAGACTCCCTTGCCCGAGACGTCAGCCAAGACGACCGCCACGCGGTCTTCGGCGAGCGGGACATAGGAGAAATAGTCCCCCCCCACCTGATGGGCCGGCTCGTAGAAATCGAAGACCTGGTAGCCGCTGACCTGCGGAGGGACCGACGGCAGCAGGCCCTGCTGGACGCGGTGGGCCAATTCAAGGTCCCGCTTGAACTGCTCCTGCGCAATTTTTTCGTCGTGGGCGGTGGCCTGCTCCACCGCCTTGGCAGCCTGCCCGGCAATCCCGGCGAGCACCTCGAGATCTTCTTGGCTGAAGCCGTTGCGGATATCCCGCGAATCGACCTGCAGCACCCCGAGGACGGCGCCCGCCGAACTGATGAAGGGGACACACATCACGGAGCGGATGTTGCAGTCGACGATGCTCTCGTTGAGCCGAAACCGGCTGTCACTGGTGGCATCGGCCGAAAGGACGGCCCGGCGGGAGGCCGCCACCTTGTTGACCAGCGACAGGCTCAGCCGCAGGCCGCCCGTCTCTTCCTCGGTCCGCATTTTCTTGGCGCGGAGGATGAGCCGGTTGGTCTTGACGTCGTTGAGCAGCACGAAGCCCCGTTCGATTTCGGAAAAAATCATGAACAGACCGTCGAGCAGGCGGGGCAACACCTCGTCAAGGGACAACGAAGAGCCGAGGGCACGATTCAGCCCGATCACCGCCCGCAGCTTGGCCTCGGCATGCTGGCCCAGTGCATCATCGGCCGACGGCCGGGGGATATCGACCTGCGAGACGATCAGGGCCTCTTCGTCCTCATCCGGCTGAAACACCGTCTGCGACCCATCGGTCTCACCCCCCAGCGAAACCCACTCCGACGGTGTTGTCTCCCCCGAGGTGAATGAAAATCGCTGGTCGCAGACACTGATTTCGTCGGCGTTTTCCAGCGGGTGCCGCTCGGCCAGTTGGTGGCCGTTGACCAGCGTGCCATTGCGGCTGCCGAGATCCTCGATCCAGTGCTTTCCGTCTGCAAAAACCACTGCCGCATGCTGGCGGCTGACGGCACCGGAATCGACCACGATATCGCAGCCGGGATGCCGCCCGATCACGGTTCGCTCCTTGACGATGCGATACCGCTCCCCTGACTTCGATCCGGTCAACAACACCAAAAACGACACGACGGCTGCCCCTTCTTTGCCTCCTCGAATCGCCGACGCCCAATCGGCTGCGCCGGACAACGCGATTGCCCGCCCGGTCTTTCGGCGGTAGGCTACCACACCTCGGGCTCGGACGGCGGTCCGCCAGTTTCAGCTGGTACCAGCCACCGCGTGGTCGACCCAACACAGCCATTCATGGGGAATGGTGTAACGGTAGCACGACTGGCTCTGAACCAGTTAGTCTAGGTTCAAATCCTAGTTCCCCAGCTTCGAACTGACGGTCTCTCAGCGATGCCAGAGCCTGCAGCCGGTTCCCCGCCCCCACCGGCCACGGTCAATCAGGCTGTCGGCCCGGCAATCGACGGGCATCGGGTGCTGCTGGTTGACGACCAGCCGATGATCGGGGAGGCGGTTCGCCGGCTGCTGGCCGATCGGTCTGACATCAGCTATGCCTTCTGCCGGGACGCCGATAAGGCCATTGAAACCGCAGAGCAGTTTCGGCCGACGGTCATCCTACAGGATCTCGTCATGCCGGGGATTGAGGGGCTCGACCTCGTCCGGCAATTCCGTCAGCGGACCGCGACGGCCCAGATTCCTGTCATCGTGCTGTCGGCCACCGAGGAGGCCGCGACCAAGGCGGAACTGCTCGCAGCGGGCGCCAATGACTATCTGGTCAAACTTCCGCACCAGATTGAACTGATCGCCCGCATCCGGGTCCACTCCGAAGCCTACAAGCGGCTACTGGAACGCGATGCTGCCTTCACCGCGTTGGAACAGTCGCTGGCCGACCTGACCAGGGAGCGGGAAAAGTCGGAGCGGCTGCTGCGAAACATCCTGCCCGACACGGTGGCCGAACGGCTCAAAAATAATATCGGGACAATTGCCGAGAGTTTTCCTTCGGTCAGCGTGCTGTTTGCCGACCTCTGCGGCTTCACCACCTTCTCCCAGAATGTCGACGCCAGTCAGTTAGTCGACCTGCTCGATGATATTTTCTCGGCCTTCGACCACCTCGCCAACGCCTACGGGGTGGAGAAGATCAAGACGATTGGTGACGCTTACATGGCCGTCGCCGGCCTGCCCGAGCCTCGGGAAGACCATGCCGAGGCGGTGGCGGGGATGGGGCTGGGCATGCTCGAGGCCTTCCGCGGGGTGATGCGAAACCGAGGGCTGTCGATGGAGGTGCGGATCGGCATTCACTCCGGCCCGGTGGTCGCCGGCGTGATCGGCAAGCACAAGTTCTCTTACGACCTTTGGGGCGACACGGTCAATACGGCCAGCCGCATGGAATCGCACGGTGAGCCTTCGCGGGTGCATGTTTCAGAGGCGACACAGAATCTGCTCAAAGACCGGTTCCGGTTCGCTGACCGGGGGGAAATGGCCGTGAAGGGCAAAGGGCTCCAGCGAACCTTCTTCCTGCTCGGCCGGACCGACCCTTAGCCGGTGCTGCCGCGGCACCAACGAGGATCATTGCATGGCCACGTCCCCCTCCTCACCAGTCGGCGCTGCCTTCGGCTGGGCCGGGCGGATCATGGCTGTCGGGCTGACGATGGTGCTGCCGGGCATCGGCGGCAGTTGGCTCGACAGCAGACTAGGCACCGGCTGGTGGGAGCCGATCGGCTTCGTCTTCGGCTTCGTTGCCGGACTCACGGCATTGGTTCGCCTGGCAGCGTCCAGCAAGCCCCCGCAGCGGCGCGGGGGCAAGTTGGAATGACGTCTTCCGGCGGCCGGAAAAATGGCATGTCGCTCTGCCGCGGCCTCGCCAGCCTGCTACTGGCCCAGGCTCTGGTGGCGGCCGGCTTGCTGGTCGCCCACCAGCCTGCCGGGGTTCCGCCGGCCCTCCGCGCGAAAGCTGTCGCGGTGATCGGTGGCATCCTGGCGGCAGCAGCCTGTGGCAGCTGGTGGCTCAGCCATGCCACTCACCGCCAGTCGGCCACTCGGCCCGCGGCAGCGGTGGCCGGGGGGCTGGCGGCCAGCCTGATCCGGCTGGCGGTGCCACTGACCCTGCTCGGCTGGCTGCAGACCGACCGGGCGGGGGAGCTGTTATCAGGCCCGTTGCAGCGGTTCATGACGGAAACCCTCGTCACCTCCTATCTCGTTCTGCTTCTGGTTGATATCCTGCTCCACATCGCCGGCCGTCGTGAGCATCTTCCCGAGATTCCGAGTCGGGGGAACGACTGACGGCTGGTCGAGGACCTGCTGATTTTCAGCCGCTCCGCCATCATTTCTGTCTTTTTTCAAAACCGCCGATGTCAGCCAACCCGATCTATCATCTTAAGGACGCCTATTTTTTTGAGGTCCCGAAGGGGCTCTGGCGTTATCACTGGACGTCACTTGATGAGGTCCCCGCGTTCCTGCGAGAAGGCCATCCGGAGGTCCACAGCGTTGACGAGTTCAACCGGGCCATGGATGGCAAGGTGCTCATTCCTCAGCCGTTTGGCTCACTTGAGAGCCTCTACGCGAAGAAGTCGGGCTTCGCGATCTCCAAGTACATGATTCTCGAACTGGTGATCGCAGCGGTCATGCTGCTCCTGTTCAGCAAACTGGCGAAGCGACTCAGTGGCGGTGAGCGACCGCAAGGCCGGTTCGTCAATCTTTTCGAGGCATTTCTGGTCTTCATCCGCGATCAGATCGCCCGCCCGGCAATAGACGATCCTCCCGGACACGGGCATCACGACGGCCAGGGCAACCATGCTCCGGCCCATCGGGGAGACCAGTTCGTGCCGATGCTCTGGACGCTGTTTTTCTTCGTGCTCGGCTGCAACCTGCTCGGCATGGTGCCCTGGGCCGGGTCACCGACCGCATCGTTTTCCGTCACCCTCGCCCTGGCCGCAGCAACATTTGTCACCGGCATGCTTTCCGGCATGAAGCAGTTCGGTTTTTTCGGTTTTTTCTTGAATCAAGTGCCCCCTATCGACATGCCGACCTATCTGCTCCCGCTCAAGATTGTGATCTCAGTCGGGCTGTTCCTGATCGAGATGCTCGGCCTTTGCATCAAGCATCTGATACTTGCCGTTCGACTGCTGGCCAACATGGTGGCTGGCCACCTCGTGCTGCTTGGCATCATGGGCCTGATCACCGCCGCCGCCTCGGCCTCGACCGGCATGTGGGCAACGGTCACGAGCATCAGCGTTCTTAGTGCCACACTGTTCAGCGTGCTGGAACTCTTCGTCGCCTTCCTGCAGGCCTATATCTTCACCTTCCTTTCAGCGTTGTTCATCGGGGCTGCCGTGCATCACCACTGAGTGACCAACCAGCCACGTGAAAGAAACGTCTGTACAGCCTCTTCAAAACCGTCTGTTTTCGCTTAGAACATGGAACTTCAGGGCTCCCGGATAAAACCGTTTCAGGTTCGCTCCGCCACAGCCCATCACCGATCTTGTTTCACCCCCTCGGGCATTGAGATCCCGAATTCACGTTTGCAAGGAGTCCCCCCCGTGATGCTTCGCTCGCTTTTCTCGACCCGCTCGGCCAGCATGCTTGCCGCTGTTCTGCTGACGCTGTTCTGTGCCGATGTCGCCAGTGCCCAGGAGGCGGGGGGTGGCAGCACCTCGCTGATCGATCTGACCGCCGCGTTCAGCGTTGGCCTGGTGGTGATCGGCGCCGCCATGGGCATCAGCAAATTGGCCGCTTCAGCCTATGAGAGCATGGCCCGGCAGCCGGAGGTTTCGGGCAGCATCCAGACCGCGATGATCATCGCCGCAGCACTGATCGAAGGCTTCACCTTCTACGCGCTGTTCATCTGCTCAACGAAGTAGGGCGGCCCCGCGCGGGGCGTTGGGGGTGGGCTGTTTCTCAGGGCTGCCGAGCAACGGCAGCCGCACCTGTGAGACACCGCCAGCCCGACGCCCCGACCGGTGGGCTGACCGCTGCCCCCCGGTTTGCGGCTGAGACTCGGTCAGGGGCCTCACCGCCAGAGGATCTTGGTTGATTCACATGCACGATCACGTCAGACAGGAAAGGGAACATGCAATGACAGCGACGGGTCACTTCCAGAGTGCACGCCCCGGCTCAGTGCTGCTCAAAGCGGCCAGCCTGGTCGTCATGCTGACCGTTGGCGTGGGCGTTCAGGTCTGCAGCTCGAATCTGCAGGCTGCCGACCCGGACCATGCCGCGGCGGGCCATGATGACCATCATTCGGAAATCGGCAGCAATCCGCCCCCGGGTGTATCCCGCGAGGCATTTGAGAGCCCGGCCGAGTTCCGTGGTGATCTGGCGATCTGGTCGTTTGTGGTATTTCTGCTGCTACTGGGACTGCTCTCGGCCATTGCCTGGAAGCCGATCATGGAGGGGCTGGACAAGCGGGAGCAGGGAATCGCCAACACGATTGCCGCCACCCAGGCCGCCCAAGAGGATGCCAAGCAAATGCTGGCGTCCTACGAGCGACGGCTCGCAGAAGCCTCCGAAGAGGTCCGGACCATGCTCGATGAAGCCCGTCGAGATGCCGATGGTCTGCGGCAGACAATCGTCGCCGAAGCACGGCAGGCGGCCGAGGAAGAGAAACAGCGGGCCCACCGTGAAATCGGTTTGGCTCGTGATGACGCCATCGCCCAACTTGCTGAGACCGCGGGCGATCTGGCCGTCTCAGTGGCCGGCAAGTTCCTGCGGGAAAAGATCTCCGCGGAGGAACAGAACCGGCTGGTGCAGGAATCGGTTGCCAGCCTAAGAGCCGCCCCAAGCATCAACTGACCGTCCCAACCGACGGCCCCGGAAAGCCCGAACCTAACCATGCAGACCCACCAACCCGACCCGGCCTCCGCCATCATCGAGCCCCTGCTGGCTCCCCGCGACGTGTCGGTCGCGTTGGTGGCCCACGTCTACGCCGAGGCGATCGTCGAGGCGGCCGAGAAGCGGAATTGTCGGGACGAAGTGGTGGCGGAACTCCAGCAACTCGCCAGCGAGGTGCTGCCGCGGGTGCCCGGCCTGCTGGGCCTGCTCGATTCACCACGGCTGGGGATCACCGACAAGGCGGCGGTCGTCGACAAGGCGGTGGCCGGCCGGGTTTCGGAGACCACCCGCAACACCCTCCAGGTGCTTGCCAACCACCAGCGGCTCGGCATCCTGCCGGAGATCGTTGCCGCGGTTAACTGCGAGGTTGACCGCCTGGCGGGCAAACGCCAAGCGATCATCACGACAGCCCAATCGCTTGACGAACCGCAGCGTCAGGCATTGCTGGCCGAGGTCGAACACTCACTCGGGACGGCCTTGTCCGCCCGCTTCACCGTCAACCCGGACCTGCTCGGCGGCCTCGTCGTGCGGGTCGAAGACACCGTCTATGACCAATCCGTTGCCACGGGCCTTGTTCGGCTCGCGGAGCGGCTCAAGCAGAGGAGTATCCATGAAATTCAACACCGACGAGATCGCCTCGGTTCTGCGTGAAGAGATCGACCGCTACCAGTCGGGCATCGACGTCCGTGAAGTCGGGCAGGTGCTTGAGGTAGGTGACGGAATCGCCCGGGTCTGGGGCCTCTCCGGCGTGATGGCCGGAGAAATGGTCGAGTTTCCGGGAGGCGTAACCGGACTCGCCTTCAACCTTGAGGAAAACTCCGTTGGCGTCATCATCCTGGGTGATTACCTGAAGGTCAACGAAGGCGACGAGGTCCGCAGCACCGGCCAACTGCTCAGCGTGCCGGTCGGTGACTCGGTGATCGGCCGGGTGCTCGACCCGCTGGGCAATCCGCTCGATGGCAAGGGGCCGATCACTGGTGACCTGCGACGGCCGGTGGAAACGCTTGCCCCCGGCGTCGCCGACCGCCAACCGGTGCGGGAACCCCTGCAGACCGGTATCAAGGCGATCGATGCCATGACCCCGATCGGCCGCGGTCAGCGGGAACTGATCATCGGCGACCGCAAGACTGGCAAGACGGCGATTGGCATTGATGCCATCCTCAACCAGAAGCACAGTGGCGTGAAGTGTTTCTATGTCGCCGTTGGCCAGAAGGACTCGTCAGTCGCCGTGGCGGTCGATGTGCTGCGACGCTATGGCGCAATGGACTACACCACCGTGATCGTGGCCGGTGCGTCGGTGGCGGCACCACTGCAGTACATCGCGCCCTACTCCGGCACGGCGATGGCCGAACACTTCATGTACAACGGTGAGCATGCCCTGATCGTCTACGACGATCTCTCCAAGCAGGCCACCGCCTACCGGCAGTTGTCGCTTTTGATGCGGCGGCCCCCGGGACGCGAGGCCTACCCGGGCGACGTCTTTTATGCCCACAGCCGCCTCCTGGAGCGGTCGGCCAAACTCTCCGACCAGCACGGCGGCGGTTCGCTCACCTCACTGCCGATCATCGAAACGCTCGAGGGGGAGGTATCGGCCTACATTCCGACGAATGTCATTTCGATCACCGACGGGCAGATCTACCTGCAGCCCGACCTCTTCTTCGCGGGCCAGCGGCCCGCCATGAACGTCGGCATTTCGGTTTCCCGCGTCGGTGGCGCCGCCCAGACCAAGGCGATGAAGAAGGTTTCGGGCGGGTTGCGGCTTGACCTTGCTTCCTTCCGTGAACTCGAAGCCTTCGCTCAACTCGGAACCGACCTCGATGCCGCCACCCAGTCGCGGCTCGACCGCGGCTACCGGATGGTGGAACTGCTCAAGCAGGGGCAGTACGAGCCGCTCGACATGGTTGACCAGGTCTTGAGCATCTACGCCGGCACTCGCGGGCACCTCGACCAGGTCAAGCGAGAACAGGTGGCCGATTGGGAAAAGGGCTTCCTCACCTTCGTTCGTGAGCAGGCCAAAGAACTCCGCAGCCGGCTTGAAGAGACCAAGGCCCTCGACGATGAATCCGAGCGGCTGCTTGAAGCCGCCATCGCCGAGTACAAGCGGCAGCGGCAAGGCACCACCGGTGCCGCCCCCGCCCTTGCCGGGGCAAACTGACCGCAGGAAGGATTTCTCATGGCCAAAGCCCGTGCCCTCGACCGCCGCCGTCGCTCTGTTCGGAACATCCGCAAGATTACCCGGACGATGGAACTGATCGCCACCGCCCGGTTCAAGAAGGCGATGGATCGCTCCATCGCTGCCCGCGACTACACCCGGCAGTTGGCCAAATTGCTGGCCAACATCGCCAGTGTCGGGGCGGGTGCTGACCACCCGCTGCTGGAAGCCCGGCCGACCCAGCGGACGGCCGTGCTGGTCCTGACCGGCAATCGGGGGCTCTGCGGAGGCTACAACTCCAATGTGGTCCGCCAGGCAATGGGCCTGTTGGGGCAGTGGTCTACAGAGGAGGTGGACACCCATGTCACCGTCTCGGGGAAGAAGGGCATTTCGGCCCTCCGCTTCCGCAAGGTGGCGGTGCATGATGTCCATACCCACTTCGAGGACAAGCCGGCCTTCGCGGAGGTCGCCCCGATCGGGGAGGCGTACCTCGATGCCTATGTCAGCGGCAGGATCGACCGGCTCGATGTGGTTTACACGCAGTTCACCAACATCGCCCGGCAGGATGCTGTTGTTGAGACCCTGCTGCCGCTGAAGCCACCAGAGGAGGAGGGGGGAACACCGGCGGCAGCCAGCCATCTGGCATCGCACGAGTACGACTTCTATCCCTCAGCAGCGAGCATCCTTGAGGAGATCCTGCCGGCGAGCTTCCAGTCACGGCTGTTCAAGTGTTTTCTCGATGCGGCCGTCAGCGAGCAGGTCTCGCGGATGGTGGCAATGAAGGGAGCCACGGAAAACGCCACTGGTCTGATCCGCCAGCTCTCCAGCCAGTTCAACCGGGCCCGACAGACCCAAATCACCGGCGAGATCATGGAGATCCTCGGTGGCGTCGAGGCCCTCAAGAAGTAATCCCCATTCACCCCACCCACCTTTCCCCGCAGGCTCTTTGATCATGGCAACAGCAACCGCCCAGGACGTTAATGTCGGCAAGGTCACCCAAGTGATTGGCTCGACGTTCGATGTGGAATTCCCCGAATCGAAGATTCCCTCGATCTACAACGCAGTGCGGATCGACAGCGAGCAAAAGGGGGTGACGATTCACCTTGTCGGCGAGGTGCAGCAGCAGCTCGGCGGTGGCAAGGTCCGTTGTGTCGCCCTCGGCTCGACCGATGGTCTGGTTCGCGGCCAGGATGTCATCGATACCGGCGGCCCGGTGAAGGTGCCCGTCGGCACGGCCACGCTCGGCCGTGTCTTCAACATGCTCGGCGAGCCGATCGACAATCGCGGCCCGGTGGAGACGGAGGAGCGGTGGTCCATTCACCGCGAGGCCCCGCCGGTGTCTGAACTTTCGACAAAGACCGAACTGTTCGAGACGGGCATCAAGGTGATCGACCTGCTCACCCCATTCGTTCGTGGTGGCAAGGCGGGGCTATTTGGCGGTGCCGGCCTGGGCAAAACGGTCATCCTGACCGAACTGATCGCCCGAATTGCCAGCGCCCACGGCGGCTACTCGGTCTTTGCTGGCGTCGGCGAGCGGACCCGCGAGGGGACCGACCTCTGGCTGGAAATGCAGGAGGCCAAAATCGGTGACACCGGCCGAAACGTTATTGAACAGACCTGCATGGTTTTCGGCCAGATGAACGAGCCGCCGGGCGCCCGTCTCCGGGTGGCCCTCTCGGCCCTGACCATGGCGGAGTTCTTCCGGGATACCACCGGATCAGACACCCTGCTGTTCGTCGATAACATCTTCCGTTTTTCCCAAGCTGGCAGCGAAGTCAGCGCCCTGCTGGGGCGGATGCCGAGTGCCGTCGGCTATCAGCCGACACTGGCAACCGAAATGGGCGCGCTACAGGAACGGATCACCTCAACGGAGAAGGGGGCGATTACCTCGGTGCAGGCGGTCTACGTGCCAGCGGATGACCCGACCGACCCGGCCCCCGCAACTGCTTTCGGCAACCTCGACGCCTTCATCTACTTGGAACGGTCGATCTCCGAGAAGGGCATCTATCCTGCGGTCGATCCGCTGGCCAGTTCCAGCCGAATTCTTGATCCGCAGTATGTCGGTGACCGGCATTATGACGTCGCCCGGCGGGTGCAACGGACGCTGCAGCGGTACCGTGAGCTTCAGGACATCATCGCAATCCTCGGTGTCGATGAACTCTCCGAGGAGGACAAATTGATCGTCCATCGCGCTCGCCGGATGGAGCGGTTTTTGTCGCAGCCGTTCCTCGTGGCTGAGGTCTTTACCGGCAAGCCGGGTGAGATCACCAGCCTGGAGGACACGATCCGCTCGTTCGAGGAGATCGCCGACGGCAAGTGGGACCACCTGCCTGAGCAGGCCTTCATGTACGTCGGGCCGATTGAGCAGGCCGAAGAACAGGCCAAGAAGATGGCCGCCAAGGGCTGAGCCAGAGCTCTCCGTCACTCCCAGGATTTTCCGAGAAACACCGATGGCTGACCAGAACTCACGACGTCTTTTGCGGTGCGTAATCGTCACGCCCGAGAAAACGGTCCTCGATGTCCGGGCGGCCACGGTGTCGCTCCCCCTTGATGACGGCAGCCGCGGTGTGGCAGTGGGCCACACGCCCTTCATTGGTCGGCTCGGTTCGGGGGTGGTGCGCATGGCGGGGGTCGAGGGTCGCTCGGCCGCTGAGACCACCGTTCGGACCTTTGTGGAAGGTGGCTTTGTCGAGGTCTCGGGTGACGCCGTCACCGTGATCACCCAACAGGCGGTCGACTCGGCAACGCTCGATCCGAAGGCGGCTCAGGCCGACCTCGACAAGCTCAAGGGCGAAACGGCCTCTGGCGACGAGGCGATTGCCAGTCGGATGGCAGCTGAGGCCGTGGCCCGGGCACGGCTTCGAGCCGCCGAGCGACGCGGCTGATTCAGACTCGTTGGATGCCAACCGACCGTGGATGAAGTCAATCGCCGCAGGATGCGAAAAACGGCCCCCCGGCCAAATGCCGATGCCGAACCGCATGGCCAGGAAAGACTTTTTCACGGCCGGCTAGATTTTCACGGCCGGCTAGATTTTCACGGCCGGCTAGATCTGGTAATCCGACTCGGGCGTCGGGGCCTCGCCCCGCATCCGCAGTTTCGGTTTTTCCAGCACCACCGTGGTATGCGGTTCGACCGAACGGGTCAGCCAGACGTTGCTCCCGATAACCGAGTCATGGCCAATTCGGGTTGCTCCACCGAGGATGGTGGCATTGGCGTAGATCACCACCCGGTCCTCGATGGTCGGATGCCGCTTGGTCCCCCGGACCAGCTGCCCTTCAGCGTCGGTCGGGAATGAGACCGCCCCCAGGGTGACTCCCTGATAGAGCTTGACGTGGCTGCCGATCTCACAGGTCTCGCCGATCACCACGCCGGTGCCATGGTCGATGAAGAAATGGTCACCGATGGTCGCCCCCGGGTGAATGTCGATCCCGGTGCGGGCATGAGCCCACTCTGCCATCATCCGGGGAATCAGCGGGACGGACAGACGGTGCAGCAGATGGGCGAGCCGGTGAATGGTCACCGCCTCGAGGCCCGGATAGCAGAAGATCACTTCGTCGAGGGTCCGTACCGCCGGGTCGCCCTCGTAGGACGCCTGCACGTCGGTGGCCAGCATCCGGCGGAGGTCGGGAATCTGTTCGAGGAACTGAATCGCCTTGGCCTGACCGAGTGCCTCGAAGTCAGCCTCGTCAACGCAGTGCTGGACCGCCTCGGGCACCTCCGGAGCAGGCCGGCCAGCGGCGGCCGCCGCCTCGGTGGCCGACAGACTGTGCCGCAGCGCCCGGCCAATCTGGGTAGTGAGCTTGTCGTGCAGGCCGTCGACAAGATCTCCCACATGGTACATGACATTGCCGAAATGGAGGTTTTCCCGCCTCCGGTAGCCGGGGTAGAGAATCTCCTTTAGGTCTTCGCAGGTGGCGATGATCGACTCATAGTTGGGCAGCGGGCAGTGGCCGAGATAGTTGGTCGTCGGCACCTCCCGGTAGGTCTCAACGATCCGCTGGGTCAGATCGGGAAGCTGTTCCTTGAGCCGAACGTCGGTGGCCATGTTCTTGCGTTCCTCCCGGCTGCCTCGCCCCGCCGTCCTTTGCTGATCAGAGGAAAAAGCCAGCCTTGGTCTTTTTCCACCTGGGCACCGTCCGAAAAACCGCAGGTCTCCGGCGTCACCTGCCGCTGCATCCTGCGGCCGTCACCTTCGCAGACAGTCTGCCAGCGCCGGGATGAGGTTTCCATTCGACCTGCCTGCCCCGCAAAGTTGAGCACGGTGATGAAATTCCTCCGACCCGACCGAATGGCCTGTCACACCCGGGAAGCATGGCAAGCTGTGCCGCCGCCAGCGGTGATTGCTGGTCAGCTGGCTTCGCCAGCGGCGGCAACGGCCGCCGCCAGGGTCAGCCCCCCATCATAGAGGGCTCGGCCGACGATGCAGCCGGCCGCGCCGGTCGCCGCCACCGCCACCACGTCATCTGCCCCCGCAATGCCTCCGGAGGCGACCACCGGATGGGGTGAGGCCGTAACCATCGCCAGCAGGGCCGGCAGATTGGGTCCCTGGAGCATGCCGTCGCGGGCAATATCGGTGTAGACGATCGCCGCCAACGGCAGGTCGGCCGACCGCTGGGCCAGATCGACAGCATCAACCGCACTGGTTTCAAGCCAGCCCCGCGAGGCCACCCGGCCATCGCGGGCGTCGAGCCCGAGAACCAGCCGGCCCGGAAAGGCCCGGGCCCACTCGGCAAACTGATCGGGCTGTTCAACGGCCACGCTGCCGATCACCAGCCGGGTCACACCGGCCTTCAGATAAGCGGCGATCGTTTCTCGCGAGCGGATGCCGCCGCCAACCTGGCAGGGCACCCCGGCGGCGGCGACCATCCTGCCGATCAGGTCGAGTTGCACGGCAGCACCATCCTTCGCACCCTCGAGGTCGACGATGTGCAGCCGGCGGCAGCCGGCGGCCGTGAATCGGCTGACCATCTCGACCGGATCCTCACCGAAGACGGTCTCGCGGGCATAGTCGCCCTGCTGCAGCCGCACGCAGCGGCCTCCACGGAGATCGATTGCCGGCCAGAGTTCCATGAAAAGCGCTCCTCAGATGCGGCTCAGACCTCGTCGAGAAAGTACCGCAGCAGCCGCATGCCGCAGGCCTGACTTTTTTCGGGATGGAACTGGGTCGCCAGCAGCCGGCCCCGTTGCACGGCCGAGCAGAATGGACCGCCATAGTCGGTTTCGGCAACGACGACCTCCGGATCGGTCGGCCGGACATGATAGGAATGAACAAAGTAGAAGAAGGGCGGCCGATCGCCGGGGAGGACCGCAGCCGGGCCGCTTCCCGAACGCCACCGCACTTCATTCCAGCCCATGTGTGGAACCTTGTAGCTTGCTGGCAGTTCGAACCGGGAAACGTCACCGGCGATCACCCCGAGCCCATCGTGACGGCCTCCCTCCCAGCCAGTCTCGAAGAGCAGTTGGAGACCCATGCAGATGCCCAGGAAGGGACGGTCGGCGGCCAGATGCTGCTTAATCGGGTCGACCAGGCCCCGCTGCGTCAGTGCCCGCATCGCGTCGGCGAAGGCGCCGCCGCCCGGCAGCACCAGCCGTTCGGACTCGGCGACCCGATCCGGATCAGCCGTGATCTCGGCCGCAGCCCCCTGCTGTTCGATCGCCTTTTGGACGCTTCGCAGGTTTCCACTCCCGTAGTCGATGATCCTGAGCATCCCCCGAGTGTACGGGGCCTCACGGGCGGAAAAAGGGGGGGCATCGCCAGCGACCAGCCGCAGCCTCAGGGAGCCCGCTCGGGGTAGACGACGCACTCGATTCGCCGATTCCGTTGCCTGCCAGCCGCAGTGGCATTCGATACCACCGGATGGTTGGCTCCGTGGGCAACCAGAAACATCTGGCCATCCTCAAGCGGGGTGCGTGAGGCCAGGAAGTCGAATACCGCCGCCGCCTGGGCGGCGGTGAGCTGGTGGGCCGACTCCCAGGAGTCTCCCCGAATCGGCTCTGAGTCGATGTGCCCCTCAATGCCGAGAAAATGCCCGGGAAAGACCCGTTCAAGTTCGGCAGCCAACTGGGTCAGCAGCGCGACTCCGGCTGGCAGCAGGTTGGCCGTTGTGTCTTCAAACAGCCGATCCGCCGGGATTTCAATCCGCACCACCGCACCATCGAGCCGGACCGCCAAATCACCAAGAGAAAGCTGGCCAATGGCCGACTGCATGGCCGCCGCCGCGGGGGCCGCTGACGACCCGCCAGCCCCGGGGCTGACGGCGTTCGCTGCCTGCGGACGGGCCACCGTCCGGCTGGCGGCGAGCTGGGCGGTGGTGCTGGCGAGTTGTTCGCGGAGGGCGGCCAGCTCTTCCTGGACCAGCTGGTTCTCCGTCTGGCTGCGGGCCAGCGCCGCTTCCAATTGGCGACCGTCCAGATTGGCATAGGACGGCTGTTCCGGCAGGCTGGCCAGCGGCTGCGGCAGGGTATGGGCCGGGGCCGCGATCCCCGGCGGCGGCTCGAGGCTGATCACCGCCGGCGGCGTTTCGCGTCGCAGCAGATTCTGCGAACAGCCGGTGAAGAACGCCAGGGCGAACAACACGGACACAACGTGCAGCCGGAGGCGGCTCATATTAAGCCAGTGGGGGACACGGGGCGGTGAGGAAAGGGAAGGGGAGAGTAGGGGGGGGCAGGAAACCGAGCAAGACCGGTGAAACAGCCCCGAAACTGGTCCTTTCATGCTGCTCCACGATCACGTCAGCGGGCTACGGACAAACTTTGCCGCCGCAGGATGGAGCAAATGGCAACCGGGAAAACCCCGGGCTGGTTCGGGTTTTGCCCCCAGTGGAGACGTTGTCACCCGCATTTCGGGGGCAGGGGCCATGGATCGATTTTTCCCAGGACAGTCAGCCCCGCAGCCGCTGCCAGATGAACAGCGTCACCGCGGTCAGCACGACCACCAGACCCAGCACCATCCCCAGTTGAAGCGAATCAACGAAGAAGGACCCAGTCAGCTGCCAGATCGGCCGCCAGGCGACGGTCACCACAACTGCGGCAAGACAGAGGCTGGGACCGTAAGGCAGTTCGTTCTCACGGTGCCGCAGCAGCTGGAACAGGCCATGACCGAGGCCGATAAAAGTTGCCAGAAAAAAGGTCAGCACGGCGGGCTGCCAGCCGAGCCAGGCGCCCACCATCGCCATCAGGGTGACATCTCCCATACCCATCGCCTCGCGACCAAGTGCAAGTGAGGCACCTGATCTGGTCAGCCAGACCAGCCCGGCAGAAACAGCCAGGCCGATCAGGCTGCTCTCCAAGGCTGCAAACCGCAGGCCACCCCCCCGGGCTGCCAGCATGAGCAGCGGCAGGGCGACCAGCAGCATGACTGTCCGAGGCTCCCGCAGCCAGTGCCAGAGCCATCCGAAACCGCCTGCCGGCGAAGGCTGGTCGACCCAAAAAAAGGGGGCCGTACAGACAGCCCACCAGAGCACAAAGAGAGCGACCGCAACCAGCGGTCCCAGTGGCGACGCCGGTGGACCACCAGCGTGCAGACCGCCCCAGGCGGTAAGCAGGTCGGGCGACACTTCAGCCGCGGCAAAGCTCCGCGGAGTCAACGTCGTGATCGGCAACAGCATGGACGGCAGTAGCCAGGTCGCCAAAAGCCCCGCCAGCACCCCCGGTGTGGTAATGATATCGGGAATCACCCGGTGCCGGATATCAATCCAGGCGGCTGCGGCAAGCAGCAAAAAAAAGACCCAGTGGGCAGCCACTCGCGGAATTGTGGCCGCTGGTGGGGCGGTTGGGGCCAGCCCAGCGACGGTCACCTCCCACCACCACAGGCCAACCGCAAGCAGGCAGCCTGCCACGACCGGCCAGTTCGAGAGCCGCCCAGCCGGTCGAGCGAAAGGGACCTGCCGCCCCTCCTCTGCCGCCACTGCGGCATCGAGTTCCCCCAGCATCCAGCCGACGAATCGCTGCAGCACAACTCCACCAAGGCCACCCGCAAAGGCGGCACCAACAAATCCGATCGGACCGGTAATGCCTGTCATTGCCCCGCTCCGTCGCCCGAATGACTGCCCCCAGCCGCCAGCCGCCGGCCTGCGAGCCAAGTGCAGACCGCCGCGACCAGAGAGGCTGGTTGCTGCGCGGTCGTGTCAAACCTGCCATCAGCGACCTCGCGGTACCACCGCTCGCGCTGGGCGAGGGCCTGCTCAACTTCATCAAGCACATCATCTCCGGCGAGGGCCGGCCGGCGTTCGCTGGTGGACGGATCGGCAGCAAGCCGGCGGCGAATCTCGGCGGCTGGGGCGGTCAGCCAGACCACCGGTCGTCGGACCTGTTGCAGCAACTGGCGATTTTCCTGCCGAAGGACGACACCACCGCCGGTGGAGAGAATCGTATCGGACTGCGTGAGCAGTTCGCGGAGCAGGGCTGTTTCAGCATCACGGAAGGCGGGCTCTCCGCGGTCCCGGATGAACCGTGTGATGCTGCACCCGAATTGCTCCTCAAAGACCTCATCGGCGTCGACGCACTGACAGCCGAGTTGCCGGGCCAGCTCGGTGGCCAGCGTCGATTTGCCGGTGGCCCGGTAGCCGATCAGGATCGGGCGAGGCAGGTCTGCCCCGGCAGTGGTACCGGTAATCGCGTTCACTCGACCATCCTGACCGACGATGTGGCCTGCTTCAGGGCGTCCCGCATCACCCCCTCAGGCGGCGGCTGGCCGTGCCAGAGCGTGAACTGCTCCGCCGCCTGTCGGACGAACATCTCAACCCCGGTGATGACCCGGCATCCGGCTGCCCGCGCCTCCTTCACCAGAAGGGTGTTTTCTGGGTTGTAGACAGTATCGAAGACGACCATGTAGGGCCGCAAATGCGAGGCATCGAAAGGACTTTCATTGACGTGGGGGTGCATGCCCACCGGTGTGGCATTGATGATCGAGTCGTGGGGCAGGCGATGCCGGGCCGACCAATCGACCGCCTTGCCACCGACGGCAGCAGCCAGCTTCTGGGCCCGCTCAGCTGTCCGCGCAGCCACCGTCACCTCGACCCCCTGTTGCCGCAGCCCGCAGGCAATCGCCCGGGCCGCCCCGCCGGCCCCGAGCACCAATGCGGTCTTGAGCCCGAGCCGGCCACCAAACCCGCCCTCCTGTTCCTCGAGCGTTGCCCGCAGGGCTCCAATGGCAGCCGTCGCGTCGGTGTTGAACGATTCGATGCCGCCATCCGCCGTGAACCGCAGCGTGTTGGCGGCACCAACTTCATCGACCAGGGCATCTCGGTGGGAGACCAGGCCGAGCACCGACTCCTTGTGCGGGATCGTCACGCTGAGGCCCGCCAGCGGCCAACGGCCGGCAGCGGTGATGAATTCCTGCCGATAGCCGGTCGGCACCAGGAAGGGCAGGTAGACCGCATCAATCCCGGCTGCCGCGCAGGCAGCATTGTGAATGATGGGACTCAGGCTGTGGCCGACCGGGTCGGCCATGACGCCATAGATTTTGGTCGCCGGCGTGATTGTGTCGTAGCGGTAACAGTCCCGCAAAGCCCCCCAGGCCACCTGCCCCGGGGCGAGAATCTTCTCAGGATTCAGCGGGGCGAAGGTGAAGGCCGCCTCGAATTGGCCGGCGAGGATTCGGCTGGGCGTGCCCATTTCACCCATGCAGAGACCCACCGTCGGGATGCTGCTGGACCGCACCAGTTCAAGCATCCGAAGATTGTCATTGGGCTGGTTGGCAAGCGTCGCGATCTTGACGACGTCGGCGTCGAGGGCGGCGAGCGACCGGTGCAGGCCGCTGAGATCCTGAGGGGTTCGCCGGAAGTCGTGGTGGCTGATAATTCGCCGCGTCGCGCCGAACCGGGGAATCGAAGCAGCGATGTCGTCCTCGAGGTCGACATAGTCAACTCCTTCGGCGATCGCCGTCCGCAACACCGTCAGCCGCGCTTCCTCGGAATCATCCCAGTGTCCACCATCAGACCGGCGGCGGCAGGTGGCAATCACCGGGCAGGGGCGATCAGTCAACAGCCGCTTGAGCTGGATCTTGCTCTGGATACAGTCGAGCCGCAGTTCAACCAGCCCCACCCCCTGCTGGGCGAGATGGCGGAGTTCAGCCAGCAGAAAACGGTGGCGGCCACGGGCAATGCTGACACAAATCATCGCGAGGTTTCCAGCAGCGGTCCGTGGCGGTTCTTAGGGAATTGTTCCGGCATCAAGGACAAAATGAGAATGTTTGATAAGACCACGAAGCTTACGAAGAAGGAACGTTGCGGTATCCCCCAGGTTTCAAAAACGTGAGCCCCGCCTTGGAATCGCTCCAGTGATTGCCAGATGCAGGCCCCT
>CBFIHA010000019.1:0-51707 GCA_965662195.1 uncultured Pirellulales bacterium | reverse complement strand
CCGGCAGCCGGCACGATGGCGGTCAACCGCGGCCAGGGGTCGAGGGCCCGCCGCCGCCGGTCGAGTTCCGCGGCCGGCTGCGACCAGTCGACCAGCCCGTCCCGCTTGGCCAGCCGTGGTGCCCGGGTGGCTCGGCTTTCGTCCTGCGGAACGCCGCAAACGACCGGCTGGCCGGCGGGTGTCTGCAGGCGGGCCGTTTCAAGAGCGTCGATCGCCCCAAGCACCGCCTCGACACCGAGGTCTGCCAGCCGCGGCTCCAGTTCGGCGGCGGTCTCCCGCGGGCCGATCGGGGTCCGTCTCGTCGTGATCACGTTGCCGGCGTCGAGCGCGGGGGTCATGTGGATGGTGCTGACGCCGGTCATCTCGTCCCCGGCGAGAATGGCCCATTGCACCGGCGCGGCTCCGCGGTGCCGCGGCAGCAGCGAGCCGTGCAGATTGATCCCGCCCAGGCTGGCGAGGGCCAGCGTGTCGGCCGAGAGCAGCTGGCCGTAGTCGCAGACAATCAGCAGGTCCGGCTGAAGGGCGGCGAGCTGTTCCCGTACCTCCGCCGCGTTGACGTCAGCTGGGGCCAGCAGCGGCAGGCCCGTGGCTTCGGCTGCCTGTCGCATCGGGTTGGCCGGCGGCCGACGCCCCCGGGCCACCCGGTCCGGCCGGGTGACAACAGCGCAGACGCGATGCCGCGAGGCGAGCAGCGCCGCGAAGGTCGGCAGGATGAACGGGCCGGTCCCCATCACAATGACCGCCAGGCCGGCCGCTGCCGCCGGGTCGCTCATGATCGGCAGCGTTCTGCTTCAAGCCGGTCGAGGCGTTCCTGCATCACCTCGCTGGCCGGAAGTTCGCCGCGGGCCTGCTTGCCATGGAACATGTCAGCGAGCAGTTCCAGGTCCCGCTTCACCTCGAGGCCGGCCGCCTCAGGCAGCCGGTCGGTGAACAGCCGCCCTTCGAGGTGGTCGAACTCGTGCTGGACAACCCGGGCCAGGAACCCCTCGAGGTCGAGCCGAATCGGCTGGCCGTCGAGTAAAAAGGCTTCGACCACCACCCGTTCCGGCCTCCGCACATCGGCCCGCAGGCCGGGCAGGCTGAGGCAGCCCTCCTCCTGAATGGCGGTCCCTCGGGGTCGGCTGAGGGTTGGATTCAGAAAAACCAGTTCCTCACCGGCGTTGGGATCACCGGTCACGTTTACCACGAACATGCGATAGGGCAGGGCCACCTGGTTGGCCGCCAGGCCGACGCCCTGGGCGTCGTACATGATGTCGAACATCTGTTCGATCGCATCCCGCACGCCCTCGTCGATTCGCAGGAGGGGCTGGGACTTTCGGAACAGGGCCGGATGCGGATACTCGACCAATTCCAGGGTGCCAATGTCGGCGGCGGACGGAGGCGGCTCGGAGCCGGGTGGGGAAGCTGACACGGTGAAACCTGTGGCGGGTCGCAATCGAGACGGCGGACAAACCGTTTCCCTATCATACCGGGCGGTCCCACCACCGACAGGAATGCCCCGTGTCGCCACCTTCACTCCGGCCACCTGCTGAGCAATCGTGGCGGCAGCCCGCCGTGATCCTGGCCACCTGTGGCTGGATCGGCCGGCTGCGGCCTGCTCCCGGCACCTGGGGATCGGCTGTCGGGCTTGCTGCGGCTGTCGCGGTCTCGGCCTGTGGCCTCGGCCGACCGCTGGAGGCGGGGCTCTGGCTGCTGGTCAACCTGGCGGGGGTTCCGCTGTGCACCCGGGCGGCCCGCGGGCTCGGCGGCCTGAAGGACCCTTCCGCCGTTGTCCTTGATGAAGCGGCGGCCATGCCGCTGGTGCTGCTGGTGCTGCCCCCGGAGGCCCGCACCTGGCTGACGCTGCTAGTCGCCTTCGGCCTGTTCCGGCTGTTCGACATCACCAAGCTGCCCCCCTGCCGACAGCTCGAGCGGCTGCCCGAGGGTCTCGGCGTGATGGCCGACGACTGGGCAGCCGCCGCTTATGCTGCCGTGGTGCTGGCAGCAATGCTGCCGTTGCTGCCGTAATCGCCCATCACGAAATCGTTGCCACTCAGCCCAGCAGCCGGTCGATCTCGCCCGCCTCGAGGGCGTAGCTGAAGGCCGCGACATCCGGGTAGACCGCCTGACTGGTGATCTGGACCACCCAGTTGTGTGAAAGGGGTGTGATGGTCACCACGACCCGGGCGTGTTGCTGGGCCTCCCACATTTCGATTGCCGTGCCCATCGACGCCTCAGGAACGTAGGCGATGAGTAGGTCAAACTTCCGGCACATCTCGATATGCCCCAGAAACACCTCCCGGGCCCGACGGCGGTCATAGCCGACCGACGTGGCATGGTTGGCAAAGGGGTCATAGACTTCGGCAGCCGGCCAATGCCGCTGCACGATGGCCTCGAGTGACGTCCGGTACGATTGGTCGTGGACCAATGCCGCCACGTGCGACCCCTGCATGATCCCCGCGAGAAACACCTTCATGGCCCGCTCCCAGACAGGAAAGAAGAAAACAAAGCAGCAACCGGTGAAGACCGTTGCCGCCCGGCGACGGTCCGCCCCAGCACTCTCATCCAAACCGGGCCCGGGTGACAAGTCTGGTGGCCCCACCCCCGACCTGAAGGTCGCCCGTCGAACCGTGCTCGACCTGCTGGCCATTCCCGGCATCTCCGGCCAGGAACGCGATGTGGCCGAGGTGATCCGCCGCAAACTGCTCGAAGCCGGCTGTCCAGCCGGGGCGATCTCCTTCGACAAGGCCAACACGAAGACGCCGCTGAAGGGCAACTGTGGCAACCTGATCGTGAAGCTGCCCGGGACGCTGCCGGGCCCCCGCCGGCTGCTGATGGCCCACCTGGATACCGTGCCAGTTTGTGAAGGAACCAAGCCGGTCCTCAAGGGGGACGTCGTTACCAGCGGCAACCCGGCGACCGGCCTGGGGGCCGACGATCGGGCCGGCTGTGCGGTGGTGCTGACCACGGCCCTGGAAATCCTCCGGCAGCAGCTCGACCATCCGCCGCTGACGCTGCTCTTTGCGATCCAGGAAGAGGTCGGCCTCTGGGGCGCCCGCATGGTCAAGGCGGCCGATCTGGGCCGGCCGCGGCTGGCCTTCAATTTTGATGGCGGGGCGGTCGACAAACTGACCATCGGCGCGACCGGCGGCGAGCGGCTCGACATCACGGTCGAGGGGATTCCCAGCCATGCCGGTGTGGCGCCGGAGCAGGGGGTGTCGGCGATTGCCATTGCAGCGGTGGCGATTGCCTCGCTGACCGAGGAAGGCTGGCACGGTCTTGTCGAAAAGGGGGGCAAGCGGGGCACCAGCAACGTTGGGGTGATCCATGCCGGGTCCGCCACGAACGTGGTCGCCGAGCGGGCTGACATCCGGGCCGAGGCCCGCGGTCACGATCCGGCCTTTCGTGGCCGGATCGTCAAGGCCATCGAGAAGGCCTTCGCGAGTGCCGCCAAACGGGTCAAGTCGGCTGCGGGACGCACCGGCAAGGTGTCGATCACCAGTCGGCTCGACTACGAAGCTTTTCGGCTCGGAGAGGACGAGCCATCGGTCGTGGCGGCCCGGGAGGCCCTCGAGTCGCTCGGTCACCCCGTCCGGTTCGACATTTCCAACGGTGGGCTCGATGCCAACTGGATGGCAGTCAACGGCATTCCGACCGTGACCCTTGGCTGTGGCCAGAACGACATTCACACCACGAAGGAATGGCTCGATCTCCCCACCTACGAGTCCGCCTGCCAAATCGCCCTGCGGCTGGCGGTGGGAGCGGCCTGAGCGGCAGTCGCCTGAAGCCGCTCTGGTGCGGTGCCGTAACTTTTGCCAGCAGCGGCCGTTGAAGTTCCCGGGCAGCTGGCCGGAAGGCACGGAGTGGCATGCGACGATGGACGATCGGCATAGTGGGCGGAGGACCGGGTGGCCTGCTGACGGCCTATCGGCTGGAACAGCTGGCCGCGATTCCACCGCAGATCACCATCTTCGAGGGCAGTGAACGCCTCGGTGGCAAGGTCCGGACCGAGACCTTTTCGCACCATTCCGCCCGTTACGAGGCTGGCGCGGCCGAGTTCTATGACTACTCGGCCATCGCTGAGGATCCGCTGAGGGATCTCGTCGCCGAACTGGGTCTCAGCACCCTGCCGATGGGCGGCGCGACGGCCATCGACGGCGGTTGCCTGATCGAAACACTCGAAGACCTCGCCCGTCACATCGGGCCGGCTGGCCGTGACGCCTTCGTCGCCTTCGATCGGCGGGCCAAGGCGGCAGTCTCTCCCCATGAGTTCTACAGTGCGGTGTCCGGTGAACCTGGCGGCGAGGCGGGCGATCAAGTCCGCTTCAGTCAATCGCTCGGGTCGCTTCCTGCGGATGTCCGCCGGTACCTCGAACAGTGCATGCACAGTGACCTGGCGACCGAACCGGGGGCGACGAGTCAGCGGTACGGGCTCGATAACTATGTCATGAACGATCCGGCCTACCTGCGGCTTTACTGCATCGCCGGAGGCAATGAACAGCTGGTCGAACGGCTGGCCAGCCGCCTGACGGCAACGGTGCGGCTGCGGCACCGGGTGACTGCGGTTGGTGGCAATCGGGTCGGTGGATTGCGGCTGGCCTGGCAGACCGCGGTCGGCGGTGATGAGCAGCAGTTCGACGCCGTCGTGCTTGCGTTGCCGGTTGAGCCAATGGCCGGAATCCGTTTCAGCGGGCCCGAGCTGGCCGCGGCAATCGCCCGTCACCTTGCCCATCACGATCACCCGGGGCACTACCTGCGGATCTCGATTCTCTTCGATCGGCCGTTCTGGCGGCATTGGCTCCGTGATTCCTACTGCATGCTTGATGCCTTCGGCGGCTGCTGCCTCTACGACGAGACCGCCCGCGAACCCGAGGCGGCCCACGGGGTCTTGGGCTGGCTGCTCGGCGGTGAGCCGGCCCGGCGGCAGGCGGACCTGCCGGATGAACAGCTCGTGAGGCTGGCACTGGCGAGCCTGCCGGCCGCTTTCCGGCCGGGCGATCCAGCGGTCCGCGAGGCCCGGGTGCACCGCTGGATCGGGTCGGTCAGCGGGCAGCCGGGGGGATTCTCGCCGCTGAGCCTCGATGCCCGACACTGTCCCGACCCTGTCGGCCATCCTCGCCTGCTCCTGGTGGGTGACTATCTGTTCGACTCGACCCTCAACGGCGTGCTCGACTCGGCCGACTATGCCGCCGGCTGGCTGGCGGCAATGATGGCCGATGAGGAGCGCGACGCATGACTGGGGAGCAGCACGGCACGAGCAACCCTGCAACCGAGCAGGCGGCGGCGATTCCCTCCGGCCTGCCTGCCGGGACGCGTCTTGAGCCGGTCACGCCGGCCGGTGGCCTGCAGCTGCTGGTGCCAGCCAGCCCGGCTGCCGGGGATGAGCTGCTGCCCCGGCTGCTGGCCTGGGTGGAACAGGGGGACTTGCCGGTTCAGGCCGTGGTGCTCGAGCTCTATGGCACCCTCGTCATTTGGACGCCGCAGCGGTCGGCCGTGGCGGCCGCGGGCGATCGCCTCCAGAAGGCGGCCGATGCCGCTGCGGAGTTCACCGAGACGGCGGCTGAACTGGCCGCGATCGAGCAGTCCATCGCCGCCGCCTGGCCAGCGTACGAAGCCGATCTGCCCTCTGGCTTCGGCATCACGACGGCCGGGGCCGGTCAGTCGGAGGCCCTGGCGGGCCGCTACCGTCGGTCGATGTCACTGGCGGGACGCTTGGCGCGGCTTTCTCCGCGGATTCATCAGCCGCCCCTGCACCCTCCGACACTTGCCAGCCAGATCGGTGAGCGGCTCCGGGACCGCTGCCGGCTGGCCGATCGGGAGGAGTTCGCCGACGACCAACTCGAAACGATCATCCGGCTCTATGAAGCCTGCGGCCAGCGGGTCAGCGACGGGCGGCTGGCCCAGCGGGAGCACGTCCTCACCTGGGTGATTGTCCTGCTGCTGGCTGCTGAAACACTGCTGCTGCTGGTCGATCTGCTGGCCGCTACGGGAGGCTGATGCCGTGCGGTTGCTCTCGATTGATATCCTGCGGACCGCGGCCATTTTCATGATGGTGCTGGTGCATTTCGTCGAGAATCTCTCTTCCGGCTACGGGCTGACTGCTGCAACAGTCATCGGCCCCTATCACCGCTGGTGGCTGCCGACCGGAATGGCAGCCCCGCTGTTCACCTTTCTGTCTGGAGTGAGCTACCGGACCTGGCTGACGCTGCAACAGCAGCGGGGAGTGACCGAGGAGGCCATTTCAAAGCAGACGATCCGTCGCGGGCTGTTCCTGATTGGCCTTGGCTTCGCGTTCAACGTGCTGGTCTGGCTGCCGGAAGACACCTTCAACTGGGACGTCCTCACGTTCATCGGGTCGGCCCTCATCCTGCTCGAAGTCGTCCGCCGAATGCCGGCACAAGTGCCTCCGGTGCTGATCCTGTTGATCGCCCTGCTGAGCCCGGCATTGCAACTGCTGGCCGACTACCCCGCCTACTGGGCCAATGCCTACTTTGACTACGACGTCACCCTTGCCGATGTGCTGTTGGGCTATCTGGTGGTCGGCTACTTTCCGCTGTTCCCGTGGCTTGTCTTCCCGGTGATGGGTTTTGTCATGGCGCCAGCGGTTGAGTCCGGTCCGGCGGCTCCGCGACGGGGCGGAAGCTTTTCGCGCCGGTGGGTGCTGCTGGCGGGGCTGCTGGCCACCGGCTCGCTTGTGCTGCAGTGGTTTGCTGGAGACGTTGCCGGGCTGGGCCGCTGGACGATGTTTCCCGCGTCAACGAGCTACCTGATGGGCATACTGGCCGGGGTGATCACCAGCCTGCTGGTTCTGCACCGGCTGGTGGATCACCCGTCGGGTCTGCTGCAGCGGGGGTGGCCAGCACAATGCTGCCAGGTCACCAGACAATGCTGCCAGGTCACCAGCCGCCATTCGCTATCGCTCTATCTGTTGCACCATGTGGTGCATATCTGGCCCCTCTGGGTCTACGGCCTGGCCACCACCGGTGCCCCGACGGCCCACTGGCGGACGCTGCTGCCGGTCCCGGTGGCAGTGGCGCTGGCGGTGGCGTTCTGCCTCGTGAGCGTGCCGCTGTTTTTGCAGATCGATCGCCGCGGCTGGCCGACCGTCGAAGGCGTGATGCGCTGGCTGGCGTAGGACTCCTTCGGGGAACTCCCGGTTTCCGATAGTGCCCGGTGTTGACGAACGCGGGGGCATGGGCAGCCCCGAGCAGTTGACATCCCTTGCCGCAGGAAAAGACCGGGACACCACGGCCGCCGTGGACGGTTTTCTTGCGGTCGCTTAGATTCAACCGATCCATGGCGTCACCAGAATCAGCTTCCGGCCCGCTCCCGCTCGCGACCAACCGCGTCCATCGTGGGGATTGTCTCGACTTTCTGGGCCAGTTGCCCGACGGCAGTGTGCCGCTCGCCTTTGCCGATCCACCGTTCAACATCGGCTATGACTACGACAGCTACGACGACCGTCGCTCCAGCGAAGACTACCTCGGGTGGTCAAGACGCTGGCTGGCCGAGATCTGTCGGGTGCTGCGGCCTGATGGCACCCTCTGGCTGGCGATTGGCGACGAGTACGCGGCGGAACTCAAGGTGCTGGCCACCCGTGAGCTCGGCCTCACCTGCCGCAGTTGGGTCGTCTGGTACTACACCTTTGGCGTCAACTGCCGGCAGAAGTTCAGCCGGTCGCATGCTCATCTGTTCCACCTGGTCCGCGACGCCAGTACGTTTACCTTCAACACCGACTCCATTCGGGTGCCCTCTGCCCGGGAGCTGGTTTACGGTGACCGGCGGGCCAACCCCAAGGGCCGGCTGCCGGATGACACCTGGATCCTGCGGCCTCAGGATCTGCCCGAGGGTTTCTCGGCGGCGGAAGACACCTGGTACTTCCCGCGGGTCTGCGGCACCTTCAAGGAACGCTCGGGCTGGCACGGCTGCCAGATGCCCGAGCAGTTGCTTGGACGGATCATCCGGGCCTCGAGCAATCCCGGGGATCTCGTGCTCGATCCCTTCGCCGGCAGCGGCACCACGCTCGCGGTCGCCAAGAAACTCGACCGCAGGTTCATCGGCTTCGAACTCTCCGAGACCTACGCTGCGCAGATCGCCACACGGCTTGGTGGCATCCAGGTTGGCCAGCAGCTTGAGGGAGCCGCGGAACCGCTCAAGAGCGTCCCGGCCACGGCCGCGGGCAGGACGCTGTCAAGCCGAAAGCCGAGACGCCCGCCCCGGCGACGGGCATCCCAGGCAGATGGGCCCGGCTTGTTTTCCACCGACGACATGCCCGATGATGCTGGCGTTGGGAACGCAGCAGCCACCACTCCGACAGCCAATGATGCCGCGCAACCGTAGGCTGCCTGCCGGCGGCCCGGGGCAGACCACTGTTCACGACTCTTTCCACAGCCCCTCTGAAAAGGACCCCCAATGAAATACGGCATCAATCTCTTGCTCTGGACCGACCGCATGCATGACGGGCTGATGCCGGTTGTCGAGCAGGTCAAGGCGATGGGCTACGACGGTGTGGAGATGCCGATGTTTGAGCTCAATGAAGCCCTCTATGCCGACTGGGGCAAGAAGCTCGATGACCTCGGCTTGGAGCGGACTGCCGTGACCATTCGCGGTGCCGGCGACAATCCGATCAGCCCGTCAGCCAGCGTGCGGGCCGCGGCAGTCGATGCGCTGAAAAAGACGATCGATTGCTGCCATGCCGCCGGCGTACCGTTGCTGGTCGGTCCGACCCACTCGGCCATCGGTGAATTCAGCGGGAGCGGGCCGACTGAAGACGAATTCAACTGGGGCGTCGAGACGATGCGACAGGTGGCTGAACATGCGGCTGCCGCCGAGGTGACAATCGTCACCGAATATCTCAACCGCTTCGAAAACTATTTTCTGACCTGTGTCGAGCAGACGGTCGCCTTCGTCACGGCGATCGACCATCCCAACGTGCGGATGATGTACGACACCTTCCATGCCAACATCGAAGAAAAGAACCTTTCTGCCGCGATTACCTCAGCCATGCCCTGGACGAAGCTGGTCCATATCTCTGAAAACGATCGGAGCACCCCCGGCCAGGGGCATGTCGCCTGGGACGAGACCTTCGACGCCATCCGGGCGGCCGACTGGGACGGCTGGATGGTGGTCGAGGCCTTTGGCCTGGCCCTGCCGGCCATTGCTGCGGCGACTAAAATCTGGCGCAAGATGTATGTCACCGAAGAGCAGCTTGCCGGTGATGCCCTCGCCTTCATGAAGGCCCACGTCGGCCAGCGTTGGGGCTAGCTGTCTGTGGGAAAAGCCCCCCTGCCACCGTCTGAGAACGGCACCGCCGCCGGCTTTCAGGGTCCACCCGCAGATGGCGGTATGTCGATTGACCGGCTGGCCCAGGCCTTTGCCGCGATGATGGGCGAGCCCGATCCCTACGCTGTGGCTGGTGCTGCCGCCGATCAACTGGTCGAGGTCGATGCCTCGCCCGATCTGGATCAGGAGGGGGCCGAGCAGGCCGCCGGGGCGGCGACCTGCCGGGTCGATCCGCGGTCAATTCTGGAGGCGTTGCTGTTCGTCGGTCTGCCAGGGGGCGAGCCGCTTTCGAGTCGACGGGTGGCCCGGCTGATGCGGGGGGTCCGGGCTGCCGAAATCGACGAACTGGCCAACGAACTGGCCAGCGAATACACCGCCAACGGCTGCCCCTACCAGGTGGTTTCCAAGGCCTCCGGCTGGCTGCTGCGGCTGCGGGAGGAGTATCGCCAGTTTGGTGCCCTGCTCGAGGCCAAGACCCGTCGGGTTCGGCTCGATACCCATGCGCTCGACGCGCTTGCTGTGGTGGCCTGGAACCAGCCGGTGGCGCGCGGCCGGCTTGCCGAACTTGGCTGCGATGCCAGCCCCGCCGTCCTCCGTCAGCTGGTCCGGCAGGGGCTGCTTGAGCTGGTGAAACCGGCTGCTGACCCGGCTAGTGACCCCGGCGGCGAGCCGTCCTACCGGACCACGCGGAAGTTTCTCGAGGTCTTCCAGCTCCGGTCGCTGGCCGATCTGCCCAATCCACACGAGCCACCCCGGTAAGCACCGTCCTTCAGCCATCAGCCTGCCAGGCCTTCACCAGGCCGACCGCCTGATCCCGGCTGCCAAGCTCGCCATCGAGCTGCAGGTCCCGCAGCTTTTTGAGTGTCTGCCCAACGGCCGGGCCGGCAGTGACACCGAGGGCCAGCAGCTCGTCTCCACCAACGAGCGGCGGCGGATTGAGTTCGGCAGCGGGGCGGTTCACCTGCTGGCTCACCCAGGCAGCGGTCTCGGCAGCGCCGGTACCGGTTGCGGCTTCGGCCCGCAGCAGGTCGGCCAGACGGAATCGGCAGCCATGCGACAGCCAGGGCTGCAGCTGCGACCAGGGCAGTCCGGCAAGGTTGGCCACCGGCCGTGCCGGCTGAATCACCGCCACGGCCGCGACCAGCCACTCGGCCAGTTTCCGTTCGTGATTAGCCAGCCTGAGGCGGCGGCTGAGCCGGCCCACCGCCGCTGCGTTGTCTCGGCAGAGGATGGCCAGCGTCAGCGGCAGGTCAGGCTCATCGAGGGCATCGAGGGTGGCTGCGGCAGCCGACCAGAACGCCGGAGGCTTCTCGGCAAACTCGTGGAAGACCGGCGTCACTAGCCGCGTATCGACAAGCAGCTCGATCGCCTGGCCCCGGCCGGGGCGGGAACACATCGCCCGGAGTTCGGCGGCGATCCGCTCAGGGCTGACCGAATCGACGAGCTGGCCCATCGATTCGATTGCCCGCCGTGTTTCTCGTTCCAGGAGAAAGCCGAAGCCGGCCGAAAATCGCACGGCCCGCAGCATCCGCAGATGATCTTCACCGAACCGCATGCTCGGCACACCGATCGCCCGGATGATGCCGTCGGTCAGGTCCTGACGGCCCCCGACATAGTCGAGCACTTCGCCCGCGAGGGGATCGAAGAAGAGGCCGTTGATGGTGAAGTCCCGCCGCAGGGCGTCTTCGCGGGCGCTGCAAAACGTTACGCCTGCCGGATGCCGACCGTCGGTATAGGGGGCGTCAGCCCGAAAGGTGGCGACCTCGACCTGCCCCGCCGGCTTCGGCCCCAGGACAGTGATCACGCCAAATGCGGCCCCGACGGCGAGCGTGCGGCGATGCCCGAAGAGCTGGCGGACCAGATCGGGATAGGCCGAGGTGGCCACATCGTAGTCGGCCGGGGTGCGGCCGAGCAGTTCGTCACGGACACAGCCACCGGCCCAGACCGCCTCGTGGCCCGCCCGCCGCAGCCGGGCCACCACCTCGAAGGCAAATTCACGGGCGGCGGCGGGATCGGTGGTGACAGCAGGCATGCTCGTGCAGGTTCTCGACAGGTTTCAGGTCCAAACAGTATTGTCTGTGAGCGTCACGATGAAGCAATTGTCCTGCTGTCCTGAGGGTGGCGTTGACCACCCGGGTATCACCACGATGAGTCTGCCAGCTGAGATCGAACCTGCCGAGGCGGCGGCCCTGTTGGCCGAGTCCGCAGGCTGCCTGCTGCTCGACTGCCGGACGCCGGAGGAATACGCCACCGCCAAGATTGATCGGGCACGGCTGATTCCCATGCAGGATCTCCCCGAGCGGCTTGGGGAGCTGGAGGGCTGGCGGGGGCAACGGATCATCGTTCATTGCCATCATGGCGTCCGCAGCCTGCGGGTCACCAACTGGCTGCGGGAGCAGGGGTTTGAACAGGCCCAGAGCATGCGGGGGGGCATCGAGGCCTGGAGCAACGAAGTTGACCCTGCAGTTCCGACGTATTAATCACCAATTCTCTTCCGTGGCTTTTGTAGATTGGCGGACAGTGGGGTATCCTTCAAAAATGGTGAAAGGCTGTAAGAGGGGACAGAAAATGACATCGTGTCCTCAAGGGTCGAGCGATAAGGGTCGAGCGATCGATCCACGACTGCCTTTCGCGCAAAACCGTTGCCTTCCAGGAGATTCTCATGCCCAAGAACGCCCCAATCAGTGATGCTTTCCGCCTTTCCCGCCGCAATGCCGTGAAGATCGTCGGCGTGGCGGGCGGAGCAGTCGCCGCGATGCGGGGCGTTCATGCCCAGTCGCCCTCGACCGAACTGATTCGCGTCGGCCTGATTGGCTGTGGGGGTCGGGGCACCGGTGCGTTGACACAGGCGCTCAGCGTCGAGGGTTCGAACGTCAAGGTGACAGCTGTTGCCGATGCGTTTGAAAAGAACATCGGCCGGACGCTGCGGGCGATCGAGAAGCTGCAGGACAAGGTCGATCTGCCCAAAGAGCGTCAGTTCCACGGCCTCGATGCCTACAAGCAGGTGCTTGAGCACTGCGACCTCGTCATTCTGGCGACGCCCCCCGGGTTTCGTCCGAGTCATTTCGAGGCGGCCATCAACGCCGGCAAGCATGTCTTCATGGAGAAGCCGGTCTGCGTCGACAGTGCCGGGGCCCGGCTCGTGCTGGAAGTCGCCAAAAAGGCTGACGAGACGAATCGCAAAGTGGTCGTCGGACTGCAGCGGCATTACCAGAACAGCTACCGTGAAACCATCAAGCGGGTCCGTGATGGCATGGTCGGTGAAATCATTGGCGGCCAGGTCTATTGGAATGGCAGCGGCATCTGGTACCGCAAACGCGAACCTGACATGAACGAGATGCAGTTCCAGGTACACAACTGGTACCACTTCAACTGGCTCTGCGGCGACCACATCTGCGAGCAGCATGTCCACAACATCGATGTGGCCAACTGGTTCCTCGACATGATCCCCGAGTCAGCCTATGGCGTTGGTGGCAAGCAGAATCGGGTGGCAGGCCAGCCGAGTGAGATCTATGACCACCATGCGGTCAACTTTGCCTATCCCAATGGCGTTCGGATCGCCAGCCAGTGCCGGCAGTTCCCGGGTGGGAAGAACCTGGTCAACGAGGAGTTTCAGGGCACCAAGGGCTTTGTGAAAATCGGTGAGATCACCGATTACTCCGGCAAGGTGCTCTGGAAGTTCGAGGGACCGAATCCGAATCCCTACCAGGTCGAGCATGACGAGCTGCAGGACGCCATTCGCAATGACAAGCCGTTGAATAATGCCTATTACGGGGCCACTTCCAGCTTCTCAGCGGTGCTGGCACGCACCGCGACCTATACCGGCAAGCCGCAGCCGTACAACGACCTGCTGGCAGCCGACTTCAACCTGATGCCTGAGAGTCTCACCTGGGAGTCGACCCCGCCGGTGGTCCCGGATGCCGACGGTAACTATCCGCTGCCGATGCCGGCAACCTACAAGTTGCCTAAGAAAATGGCCTGACCGATGCTGCGATCGGCCCTGGCTGTCCGTGGAAAAAGCCATCCATGGCCCTTGCCCGCGAATGCGGGCAAACATGAGCCCACTTGGGCAACACCCGAAAACGCCGAGGGTTGTCGGGGGCACTGGTCGCCGCTTCCTGCGGCGGCGGACTTCTTCCACAGTCTGCGAGGGGGAGCGGCATGAAAATCGGTATTCCAAAAGAGACCAAACACGACGAGTACCGCGTGGCATTGCTTCCAGTCGGGGCCGAAGAGCTTATCCGGGCCGGGCATGAAGTGCTCGTCGAGAAAACCGCTGGCGGCGGCTCGGGCCTCCCTGACGAGGCCTACGCCGCCTGTGGGGCCCGGCTGGTCCACTCGGCGGCTGAGGTCTTTGCCGAAGCCGATCTGATCGTCAAGGTGAAGGAGCCTCAGCCCCCGGAGTTGGACCTGATCCGGTCGGGCCAGACGGTCTTCACCTACTTCCATTTCGCTGCTGATCGGTCGCTCACGGAGGGATTCCTCGCCACTGGCGCAACGGCTGTCGCCTACGAGACGCTCCGGGACGAGCGGGGGCGGCTGCCGCTGCTCACCCCGATGAGTGAGGTCGCCGGCCGGATGAGCATCCAGGAGGGGGCAAAATACCTGGAAAGGCCCCAGCTGGGCCGGGGCATCCTGCTCGGCGGGGTGCCCGGTGTTGCACCGGCCGATGTGCTGGTGCTTGGCGCCGGCACGGTCGGGGCCAACGCCGCCAAGGTGGCGGCGGGATTTGGGGCCAACATTGGGCTGCTCGACACCAGCCTTGAACGGCTCCGCTACCTCGATGATGTGACGCCACCGAACATCGACTGCCTCTACTCCGACCGGCACACGATCCGGGAGTGGCTGGGCCGGGCTGATCTGGTCATCGGCAGTGTGCTCATCCCCGGAGCCCGCGCGCCCCATTTGGTCGAACGGGAGGATCTCGCATTGATGAAGCCGGGGGCCGTGATCATCGATGTGGCGATTGACCAAGGAGGCTGCGTGGCCACCAGCCGACCCACCTCGCATGCCGAGCCGACCTTCATTGTCGATGACATCGTGCACTATTGCGTGACCAACATGCCTGGGGCCGTTGGTCGCACCAGCACCTACGCCCTCTGCAACGCCACGCTCCCCTATGTCATGCAGCTGGCTGTTGCCGGGCTCGAAGCCGCTGCGGCCGGCAGTCCGGCCATCCAGTCAGCAGTGAATATCTATCGGGGTGAGCTGATCCAGCCGGCCGTCGCCGCTGCCTTCGATCTGCCCTGCGGCGTCAGTCCGTTCACCGCCGCCTGATGCTCCCCCTTTCGGCTCACGCCTCAATGAGTGAATTCATCTCCGATGTGCCGGCTGCCCTCCAGTGGCAGGGTGAGACCGATGGCCACCTCGACATCCTCGACCAGACGCTGCTCCCGGGGCGAACCGAGCAGGTTTGCTGCCATGATGTCCCGACAGTGGTCGAGGCGATCAAGATGCTACGGGTTCGCGGGGCACCGGCTATCGGCATCGCCGGGGCGTACGGGCTGGTGATTGCGGTGAACGAAGCGAGCAGGCAGGGTTTATCCACCGCCGCTGCGCTGGCCCACCTCCGCCAGCGGGCTGCTGAACTGGCCACTGCCCGACCCACCGCGGTCAATCTGCAGTGGGCCGTTGATCGGCTGTTGAAACTGGTGGACGCTGCGGGTGAGACACCGGCTATCGACCTCCTCGCCACCAGCCTGCTGGCCGAGGCCCGGCGCATCCACGACGAAGACCGAAATCTTTGTGCTGCCATTGGGCAGTTCGGTGCAGACCTTGTGCCCGAGGGTGACATCCTCACTCACTGCAACACCGGTAGCCTGGCGACAGGGGGGGACGGCACGGCCCTTGGCGTGATTGTTACCGCCTGGCGGCAGGGACGACGTTTCCGGGTCTTTGCCGATGAAACTCGGCCGCTGCTCCAGGGGGCTCGGCTGACGGCCTGGGAGCTGGTGCAGCGGCAGATTCCCGTGACGGTGCTGGTGGACGGAGCGGCGGCCCACCTGCTCAAGACCGGCCGCATCGGCTGCTGCATCGTCGGAGCCGACCGGATCACCGCCAATGGCGATACCGCCAACAAAATCGGCACCTACAGCCTGGCCGTGGCGGCCCGGGCCCATGGTGTGCCGTTTTTTGTGGCGGCCCCGTCCAGCAGTTTCGACCTGTCACTGGCAACAGGAACGGCGATTCCAATCGAAGAACGAGCGGCGGCCGAGGTGCTCGAGCCCCTCGGGGTGCGGGCTGCTCCCGTGGGGGCAGAGGCCTTCAATCCGGCCTTTGACGTGACTCCGGCCGAGTTGATTACAGCGATCATTACCGAGCAGGGTATCATCCGGGATGTCGGCCCGGCCACCGTGGCGGCCGTGCTGGGCAATTAAAGGCGTTCCGCCTTCCTGCATCACCCGGCCCCTGTCCAGACGGCTCCTCAGCTCTCATGCTTGTAACGCTTCCCCAGGTCGTCATCGTTGGCCGTCCCAACGTCGGAAAATCAAGCCTGTTCAACTGGCTGTCGCAACGGCGGATTGCCATCGAGGATCCGACCGCTGGTGTCACCCGCGACCGGCTCACGCAGCGGCTCGACCTCGACGGCCGGGTTGTCGATCTGGTCGACACCGGTGGTATGGGCTTCGACGACCCCGATGGCCTCACCGAGCAGATCGATATGCAGATTGAGGCGGGGCTGGCCACTGCCGGGGTGGTGATTTTCGTGGTCGACATCCGGGTGGGGCTGGTGCCGGCGGATGAGGATGTGGCAACGCGGCTGCGGGCAGCCGGGGCCGCGGTGCTGCTGGTGGCCAACAAGGCCGATGAGGAAAAGTTCGATCTCGCCGCCCACGAGTTTGATCGGCTCGGCTTCGGGCCGGCATTGGTGACCAGCACCAAGCAGAATCGGCACCGGGACGAATTGATCGCCGCCATCCACGACCGTCTGCCACCGGCCACCGAGTCAGGGGCGCAGGCAGATGAGCTGGCTCTTCCCGAGATGAAGGTGGCGATTGTCGGCCGCCGGAACGTCGGCAAGAGCACCTTCGTCAATGCTTTGGCCAAGGAAGAGCGGGTAATTGCCAGTCCCGTGGCAGGTACGACCCGGGACAGCATCGACGTGCGGTTTGAGGTCGACGGCCATACGTTCCTGGCGATTGACACGCCGGGGCTGCGGCGGGCGAAGAGCCGTACCAGTGACATCGACTTTTACTCGACCCATCGGGCCGAACGGAGCATCCGCCGGGCCGATGTCGTGCTGATGCTCTTCGATGCCTCTGAGCCAATCGGAAAAGTCGACAAACAGCTGGTCGATTTGATTGTCGAACAGCAGAAGCCGGTGGTACTCGTCATCAATAAGTGGGATCTCTATGCGGGTGATGTCGAGCGGGGTGAGTGGTCCCAATACCTCCGCGACACCTTCCGCTCGATGCCCTGGGCACCGGTTGCCTTTGTCACCGCCCAGAATGGCCGCAACGTCAAGGCAACGATCGATACTGCCCAACGGCTCTTCCGCCAGAGTCAGACCAGGGTGCCGACCGCCGCCCTCAACGCCATCATCCATGCGGCAACCCAGGCCAACCGGCCGCCGCCCGACCGTCGGGGGCGGCCGATGCGGATCTTTTTTGCCACCCAGGTCGATACCGCCCCGCCCACAATCGTGCTGGCCACCAGCTCGCCCCAGGCCCTGACCGCACCCTACAAACGCTATCTCCTCGCCTCGCTGCGGAAACAGGCCGCCTTCAGCGAGGTGCCGATCAAGCTCTTGGTTCGCGGTCGTTCAAGCAAGGAGTAATCGGCGTCCCCGCCAAGCGTCGCTGCAACTGAAGCACTTGTTGAAGCTGTTCGGAGGTCACTGGTACCGCATGGTCCAGTCCGCCACCGGCCGCCTCCGGGACCAGCCGGTCAATGATGCTGGCAACCAGGTCGTCGAGTCCGGCTCCAGTCCGGGCTGAGGTCAGGATGACGTTGCCGGCTCCTCCAGGTGGAACACTTTCCCCTGCGGGCAAAAGGTCGGCCTTGGTTGCGACGATAAGCCTCCGGCTGCTCCCGCCGGTAGCTGGCACCGTGCCGTCAATGATTGCCCGAGCCGGCACCAACTCAAGGACAAGATCGGCGGCCGTAGCGGCTGCTTCACCGCGGTCGATACCGGCTCGTTCGATGGGAGTTTTCACTTCACTTTCCGCGGCATGCAGGCCAGCGGTATCAATTAGTTCAATTTCCCAGCCATCAAGTACCAGACGAGTCTCCAGGAGGTCGCGGGTGGTTCCCGCCAGTGGTGACACCAGGCTACGAGCGTAACCGGCAAGGGCGTTGACGAGGCTGCTCTTGCCGACATTGACATCGCCCCGGAGCGCGACCCGCCAGGGAATGGGCAGCCGCAGGCCAACCCGGGCAGCTTTTTCGAGATGGGTCAAAACCTTTGCCGCAATCAGCCCCGCGGCAGCCTTGTTATCAGGCACCTCAATAAGCTGCCGCGCGACAGTTTTCATCTCCTCGGCGAATTGGCCTGCCAGCTGCCGAGACAGAATCTTGGCAGCCCGCCACCCACCGGCAGTCGCCAGTCGTTGCCAGAGCAACCGATCAGCCTGGTCGCCATCATGCTGCGGCCAGTCCTCACCACTGCATTCAACCACCCCAGCTCCAGAGCAGAGTCCACCTACAATTGAATCCAGCACCGCCACACCGCCGTGGGCATGGATCTCCCAGCAATCCGCTCCGGTCCGAACAAGTACCACAGGCTCCCAGCCAGAGAGCACCACCTCTGATGCACCGACAGTGGCATGATCCCAAAGCCCGGCGGAGACCGTTCCGACCGGCTCGTCAGGGGGAACCATCCGGAAGCTCCGGAACCGTTTGCTCACCAGGCCGGCTGCAGCCACGCCTGTGATTCCCACAATTCCCAGCCCCCCACCGGAGGCCGTTAATCGCGCGACTCGGGTGGAGCGACACCCGCCAGGGCTAGCATGATTCCCGCGAAGTACGGTCATTTCCGAATCTGAGAACGCAGTTCGCTCTTCCTGGCATCACAGAAAAATTCAGCTGCCCCAGGACGCTCGAGCAGGAAAATTCCAGGAGGTAGCGGGGGTCACGGCCCGGATGCCGCTGCCTGCTGGGCAAAGGCGATCTCGTCCCGCCACCGTTTGACCTGTTGTTCCAAGCCCGAAATGGTCTGCGTCGCCTGATCGGTTGCCTGCTTTACGGCCTCGTCTGCCTTTTTCAACGCAGCCCGAGCCTGCTGAAGAGCAGCCGCCGCCTCTTTTTTTACGGCTTCAGCCTGAGTCTGCAACTCTGCCGCCTTTTGCTTTGCAGCCTCAGCCTGCGTTTTCGCAGCCTCAGCCTGCGTTTTCGCAGCCTCAGCCTGCGCCTTCGCAGCCTCAGCCTGCGCCTTCGCAGCCTCAGCCTGCGCCTTCGCAGCCTCAGCCTGTTGCCGAATCTCGGCAACTTTTTTTTCGGCGGCCGCAGATTCCTCAGGTGTTGCGGGTGGGGGATCCGAGTCAACCTTCGCAGCGGCCTCGGCACTCCGCTTCACAGCCTCGGCGAGCCGCTGTGTGGCATCCTGCAGGTTGGCATTCGTGTCGGCCACCCCCTTTACTGCACCGGCTAGCTGCTTGTCCGCTTCCCCAGACCGCTGCTCAGCTGCGGTCATCTGATTCGCAGCCTGTACCTGTAGCTTTTTACTCTCCAGCACAGTCTGCTCAACTGCCTTTCGGGCGTCAGCCAGTTCGCGTTCGGCATTCGTCAGGCGAACCTCCAGGGGAGGTGGGTTGGAATCGATGCGGCCCAACCGCTTGCCATCGGCCAACGCAAAGACCTCAATACTTCCAGCCCAATCGCCGGCGATCACCAGATCCTGCTTGTCGTTGACGACAACTCTCGTGCCAATATCGGTCACATCCCCAAAATCCCGTTCAATGTTGCCATCCGCCTTCCAGAGCTTCACCTTCCGATCCCGTCCGATGGAAACCAGACGGCCGTCGTTGAGCCACCGGACATCTGATGTTCCTCCCCCATGAGCATTCCAGGAACGAACTTTTTTCCCTTGATCCGCATCCCAGAGATGAATGGTGCCGTCTTCGGCGGTACTGGCCAGCAGCAGACCGTCGGCCCGCCAGGCAATGGCCGTGATCCCCCCGGCATGCCCCTTGAGGATTGCCCACTCACGGGCTCCGAATGATTCCCAAAGAAAAAGATTCCCCGCCCGATCACCCGTCGCCAGCAGCACGCTATCCGGTGAAAAGGCAACACTGGTAATCCAGTCAGTGTGCTTGGTGATCTCACTCTCCACCTGGCCGTCGGCGGTCGTGAGTAACCGCACGGTCTTGGCTGACCCACCCAGTGCCACCAGCCGCTGGTCAGCGGAAAGATCGGCGGTAAGGACTTCATCATACTCATCACCCAGGGTGATCAATCGCTTTCCACTGGCAATGTCCCAGAGGGCCACCTGACCGCTCCTGGCGGCCACCCCACCGCCGCCGAGCAGCAGCCGGGCATTCCGTGAGAAGGAGAGGGTCTGGCAGTCACCTTCAGGAAAGGGCAGGACTCCACGGAGTTCACGTGTCTGCGGACTCACAAGAAGCACCTGCCGGCGGCCGCCAATCGCAACAAGATCACCGTGAGGAGACGCAGCAAGTCCGGTGATCGTCGTGGGCCGGATTCCATGGGTCACGGCCTGCAGGGGAAGCCGTGGCGGGAGGACCGGCTCTCCTTCAGGCGTGACGATCGCGCCAGGGTCGAGGGCAAGGTTCGTGGCCGGCTTGGTAACGACGGGCTTCGCCCCGTCCCGCTCAAGGAGTCCCCCCACGATCCATTTTTTGATGACATCGAGCATGCTGCCCGGAATTCGGTCAGCGTTGGGTGGCATCACCGGCTCCGACTCATGGCTTGCCACCTGCCAGAGATACGATGCGTCAGGATCACCCGCCGCCAGCACCTCGCCGGAGTTCCCGCCCGCCTGCATCTGCTGGTAGCTTGTTAAATCGAGTCCACCGGCCCGCTTGCCGGCGTTGTGACAGCCGCAACACTTTTCCTTGAAAATTGGCAGCACATGCTGCTCATAGGTGGGCGGCTTTTCGGCTGCATGAACCCACCCGGAGGTCATCAAGACGGCCAGACCGGCGAGGGCACAGGCAGCACCACGACACCCAAGTGACAAAGACATCGGTTTTGGTTTCATCAGCGTTGCAGAACTGGGCTGCGGCGTCCCGGTGGACACAAACTCCAGGATCTCAGTGGTTGAAAATGAATTCGGGGGAATTCAAAAGGGCCCAGAAGACGTCTTCGAGCGCGAGCTTCCGATCAGCCTTCCCCTGAAGATCGGCGACGAGTTCAATCCGCTCGCGTTCGATGGCTTTCCGCCCGTAGCAGCGGATGATCAGGCGGTCGATGATCTGACTATCTGTCAGCCCTTCGTCAATCAAGCGGCCAATCAGATTGCCCTGGCGAATCCGATCGTTTGCGACGTCTCCGTTGAGCAAATGCAGTGCCTGCGAAAGGCTTGGGTCCATACTGACCGCACATGAGCAGACATCCTCACGGGTTGCCCGGCCGAAGGTCGTCAAAAAGTATGTCGTGGTCCGGCCGTCGGCTACCTGAACGGCGCGGGCGCCATCGGGAAGCCCCGGGAACTTGTTGGTTGTCTCAGTCGCTTGCGCAAGCACGTCAAGCAGCACCTCGGCCCGAATTCTGCGGACGGCGGCATGGGAAAAGTTGGTGGTGTCGAGTCGATTTGATGCATTGGGGTCACAGCTTCGCTGATAGGTCTTGGATGAGGTGATATCGCGAACAAGGCCGCGGAAATCCCAGCCGGAACCCACAAGCCGGTTGGCCAATTCGTCCAGTAGCGGGCCGTTGACGGGCGGGTTGCTTACCCGGAAGTCATCAGGCTCATGAACAATCCCGCGGCCGAGGAAATGGGCCCACACAAGATTGACGATTCGTTTCGCGAAGAATGGGTTCTCCGGATCAACCACCCAGTCGGCGAGCGCGAGCCGCCGATCCGCCGTTTTCACCCGGGGGAATTCACCACCCAGGAATTTCGGATCGACGTTCTTGCCCGAGACGGGATGCTTTACCGCCCCACCGCCGGAGTCAAACACAATCGTTTCCCGCGGATCCTCAGCCCGCTTCCGCTGCAATTGCGGAAAGAAAGCGGCAAATCCGTAATAGTCATCCATGGTCCAGCGATCAAACGGATGATTATGGCACTGGGCACACTGGATCCTCATCCCAAGAAAGGCCTGGGCAATGTTTTCCGTGAGCTTCAGGGTATTCCGCTCAAGCTGAAAGTAGTTCGTCGGTGGGTTGTCGAACGTGCCGCCTGATGCCACAAGCAGGTCACGAACCATCTGGTCAATCGGCTGGTTGGCGGAAATCCGACGGTCAAGCCACTGGTGATAGAGCAGGGCCCCCTTCGGGCTGACATCGTTTCCCTGCGAACGGATCTGAAGAATCTCTGCCCACTTCATCACCCAGAGGTCAACAAATTCCTTTCGGTCAAGAAGCTTGTTAATGGTCTTCAGCCGTTTGTCCGGGGCTGCATCTGCCAGAAATGCATCACGCTCGGCAGCCGTTGGCAAAAGGCCGGTCAGGTCGAGCGTCACCCGGCGAAGAAAGACCTCGTCATCGCACACTGCTGAGGGACTGATCCGTAGGCTCTTGAGTTTCGTGTCGACGAGATCGTCGATCCAGGTGTTTCCACTCGATTCAGGGAAATTGAATTCGAGCCCTTCCGGTATGACCACCACTGGAACCCCAATCGTAATGGTGTCGTACCGAGACATCAAAAACGCCTCACCACGACGTCCGCTGGTCACGCGTCCGTCTTCAGCGACCCCAGCGGAGCCCGCGTTGCTTGACGAATACCACACCAGATCCGTCACATCACGATCGGTACCATCAGCGAACGTGGCGACAGCCACCAGCTGCTGGGTGGCTTTTGAGCCTTCAAGCAGTGATTCCGGTGGATAGAGCTGGAGGCCCGTGAGCGCCGGCACCTTCGTCCCTCCCTCAGGATCATCCTGAGCGCCGGCCTGGATCCAACGAACGAGCGTCTGAGCGAGATCGCTTTCAAGAGAAAAACGCTTGCCTCCCGTGTGCGCGACAGCACCGACGGCCTTTTGGACCAGCAGGCTTCCGGCCGGGTCGCCCAGGTCAACCCGTCTGCCAGGCAACTCCCGGGTGATCCGCTGGTAGTCACCGGCTGGATCAAACCCAAACAGTGAGAGCCGAAAACCATCTTTCCCCCGGGCTGCGCCATGGCAGCTGCCCATGTTGCAGCCCCCACGGGCGAAAACCGGCATGACATCGAGCCGAAACGAAAGCGGTGGATTGGTGGTGGCGTTGATCACCTTGACGGGCAGTTCACGTTTCAGCCCGCGGCATTCAAACGTGATCTTGGTGTCACCATCAGCCAATGGCCGAACCACGGGAGCAGGCCGATTGTCACCGCCGCTGGCAAGATCGACCGCGATCAATTTGGCATCACCAATCGACACCTTCGCCTCAGCTGAGAGATCAAAGGTTACGCCGTCGGCTCGCTCTCCCTGGACAATGACCCGCTGCCGATCGCGAGCGGAGTCGAGCTGAATGGCGGGCGGGTAGATCCGAAGGTCGATAATCGAATCGGTCTGGGCCGGCTCAGAGCGGGCAGGCCTTGCCGCCATTCCTGTGGCAAGGCCTGCCATGAGCAGGGTCAAGCCGAATCGGAAATAATCCAGGCGAAGACTTCTGCTTTTTGCCTTCATTTGATGCCTCGCCCGCTTATGTTTCTGGCTCACCATTCGTCTACTCACCTGCGTTTGACGACTTCGCTCCATCCGTACTGCCGGCAGCTGCGATCACCCGAGCCTGCTGCCGAAGTCGTTCGCGACGGGAGACCACCTTGGGCTTGGCCACCTCAGCCTTCTTTTCCTGGGCGGGCTTTTTCTCAGCAACCTTGGCCGGGGCAGGCAGTGGTTTGTCGATCCGCAGCTCCCCAGCCTTCACCCGGTGAATGACCCAGTCGTCGTTTTGAGGGACGTGGAGCTCGCAGACAACCGAACCATGCTTGCCGACGGGGGCGTCGTCGGGGACAACAATCGGGAACGTCACCTCCGTATCGCCCGCCGCAACCGCGACTTCTCTCACCGTGCACTTTGCCGGCAGGCCGAGCAACACTGCTTTGGCTGAGGTCTCAGCAGCGGCAGCGAGCTTCCCGACCATCAGCACCTCGCTGCCGAGTTCACCCGCTGCCCGATCGACGGCAAGCTGTAGGATCGGCGGCTGCACGTTCAGCGTCACGGGTCGGCTTGCGATCTCAAAGCTCGGCCGTGTCTTGGCAAGCTCACCCTTCGGCGTCACGGTGGCGGTCACGACCACCCCCCATGGACCGATCGACGCCTTGTCAGTTGCGTTAATCGGGTAGACCACCTCGTTGGCATCGGCTGGGACATTCACGCCCGAAGCCGCCCCAACTCCGGGCGGCCGGAATGGAAATGTCAGCCGGATCGCACCGTCAAATCCCTCTGCCCGTTTGATTGTCACTCGGAGATCGAGTCGCCCCGACTGCACCAAGGGCACCGCCGGTTCGATCAGGTCAATTTCGACCGGCACCGCGGCAACGACACTCACCGGCATCCGATCACTGAAGCTCTGCCGCCAGCAGGTGCGGTTTGGATTTCCGTGGACGAGTTCCGTGGGCTGCTGGAGCCCACCAATAACCTGTGGTTTCTCTGCATCCTTGCCCTCTTCTGATTTTGCGTCAGGAGTTGATTCGGTGGCCTTCTTCGCGACGACGAGGTCAACCGCTGCCATGGTCGTGGTGAGGTCTGCATCCTCCGCGGCCTCAAAGACCAGCAGTGACGACGGTGAATTGCCCGGGAGTGGCGTCGCCGTGGCCTGAACACCCGCCGGGAGATTGGTCAACACCGGCTGCACATTTTCACCGATATCGGTGCGCGAGGCGTTGACAATGAGTGCCATCCGGTTGCCTCTGGGGACCTGGGGAATCAGCCGCTGCTGCGATTTGGTGGTGGCCGGAGGTACCGATACCCGCATCTCGGGCTCGACAGGGGTGGCCTCAATCCACCAGACAAAGGTCTCGCCGCCCCGATCCTGGTGATCACTCACCCGAACAAGAAATGATCCTTCCTTCGGCACAGTAACCGTCATCGCACTATCGGGGCCGGCTGAATCGTCGTTGCCGGTAATCCGCTGGCGTTTGTCGTCATCGTGGTAGGCGTTCAGGGTAAGGTCGATCGGCGACCCCAAGCGACGGCCCCACGCCCGCACGTACCATTTCGAGCCGGCGACCGCCTCAAATCGCATCCAGTCGATGTCTCCATCCTGCTGGAGTTGGCCCCAGACAGCAGCCGGGGTCGGAAATGTCTGGCAATTGGTGGGCTCATTGTTGGGCTCTGCTTCCCGCGCTGCCGGCAACGGAGTCAGGCGAAATGGAACGCCTTCAGCGGTTGGAACACCGTCACGGATGGCGACGGCGTTGAAAATGCCGTCGTGCAGCAGATCTCGCCGCACCAGCTGCATCGGCAGGGTCAGTTCACTTTTCCAGGCACCATCGGAGTCACCAAGCCACTCGACCGTCAGCCGTTCGCCCAGTTTGCCGCCGGGTGGCAGACCCACCACCGGCGTGGGGAACCGTCCAATCTGGAGGAGGTAAAAGCAGTTGTCATCCCCAAGGTAGGCACTTTCCCGAACCCGCAGAAAGTAATCGCCGTCTCTCTCAACACGGGCAGAGATCATTGCATCCTGCTGCAACAGCGGATGGTCGTCGCAGGCGGCGAGAACAAATCCATCGGCATCAACAAGTTCGACCGCGGGATCGAACGGCGTGTGGTTGAGCCGGACGCCCCGCAGGCTCGCTGAGATTTTCTCACCCGCTTTCAGGGCAACCCGATAGGTGTCAACGTCCTCTCGACGGGCGACACCCACCACGGTCTGGGTTGCGCCGCCGGGCAACTCGATTGCCTCCGCGGCCGCCGGGCTGTCGTTCCGCTGCTTGTTTCCCGTGGTGGTTTCCTGCTCGATACGGACAGGACTGTCGACGACCGCGAATGTCCGCAGTTCCGAAAGTCCGGCTGGCGTTCGCACCCGGACCCGGTGGTCCCCCAGGGGGCAATCAGCAGGAATTTGCAGTTTTACCTTCACGGTTCCGCCATTGGCCTGCTCGAGGCCAACCTGCTTGACGAGCCCGTCCTCGAAAAACAGCTCAATCGCTTCATCGAGCCGACTGCCGGTGATGGTTACCTCGCACTCCCCACCTCGCTGTCCTGCCGGTGGCATCATTCGGCTGATCGCCGGAGCGGCCTGGCAGAGACGGGACACCACCGTTGCCATCAGCAGGCAGGAAACAAGGGCCGCTTGCCGGCCGAGGCTGACAAGAGAGACTTCGGGCCAACTCATGAAAGTCCTCCAACGCAAGAAAGAATCAGTGAACTGACCCTGCAGTCCACCTGCAGCACTTAGACCAGCAAGTCACGTCGGACCTTGCCACCGTCGACGATCTCGACCGGCCTCGCACCTGGAGCCATCAGTTCCTTCTCGGCTGTGATGCCGAGGCAGTGATAGACGGTGGTCGCGAGATCCTCGATTGTCATCGGGTCCTCAAATGGCTCTGCTGCAATCGCATCAGAAGCACCATAGACGAGCCCCCGCTTCATGCCACCGCCCGCCATCACGACACTGAACACCTTCGGCCAGTGGTCCCGGCCGGAGTCATTGTTGATTTTTGGTGTTCGTCCGAACTCACTGGAAACCATCACCAGCGTCGAGTCGAGCAGCCCGCGGCGGTCGAGGTCATTAATCAGGGCAGCATAGGCCTGATCAAAAGACGGCAGTATTTTGTCAATCCCCTGCCGGATCCGTTGGTGCATGTCCCAGCCGCCGTACGACAGGGTGACGAAGCGAACACCAGCCTCGACAAGCCGTCGTGCCATCAGCATTCGCTGACCCGCCTGATTGCGACCGTATTCGTCCCGAATCTCCTTTGATTCGGCGCCGATATCAAAGGCGGCCTGAGCCTCAGCGGAACTGACAAGGTCGTATGCCCGCTGATAGAAGGTATCAATTGCCGCAATGTCGTTGGAGTGTTCCATCCGTTCAAAGTGACGGCCGACAACCTCTCGGAGCCGCCGCCTCGATTCAAATCGGCCACCGTCTACTCCCTTCGGAAGCGAAAGGTCCCGAACGGTGAAGTTGTCGCTCGCCGGATCCGAACCGAGCGTGAAGGGACCAAATGCGCTACCAAGGTAGCCCGCCCCGGCATCGGGAGCGGGCAGATTGGGCAGGCAGACATAGGGTGGCAGATTCGCCCGGGGACCGAGTTCGTGGGAGACAACACTGCCGAGGCTCGGGAACGTAAGCGCCGGGCTGGGCCTGTACCCGGTGAACATGTTGTGGGTGCCCCGCTCGTGGGCTGCCTCGCCGTGGGTCATCGAACGGATGACGGTGATTTTGTCGGCGATCTTTGCGGTGCGTTGCAGGTGCTGGTTGAACCGCACGCCGGGGATCACGGTTTCAATGGTGTCCATCTCACCACGGTATTCGAGCGGTGAGAGCGGCTTGGGGTCGAACGTCTCCTGTTGGGCCCAGCCGCCGGGCAGCCAGATGTGGATCACGCTTTTCGCTGATCCCTCGAAGTGATCGAATTGCTTGGCATCGGCCAGCACCGACTTGGCCTTCAAAAATGACCCCAGCGTCAGGCCCAGTCCGGCCAGTGACCCGACCTGCAGAAAATCACGGCGACCAGGCAACGCCAGGTGTCCACCCCGACAACTCGATCCCAGCGGGTTCTGGTTGTTCATCTGTTTGCCCTACGTAAGGTGCTGGAAAACAAAACACTCCCTTGCCACCCGTATATATTCGCCCGAGTGGTCTTTGCTTGCAACAATGTCGACCAGATGATGGCCTTACGTCACTCCGGTTTGACTGGGCGATTTGAGTAGCCCGCAGAAACCAAGGCTCACCCGGAGGCAAGGCGATTTTTGCCCTCTGAAAATGCATATTACCGACAAACACGATCCATAAGGTGGTGCCAAAATGGCAGTTTCAGTTCATGAAGCCGAAGACGGTGAAGTTATCGAGGTGACGGTCCACGGAAAGCTGGTCACTGAGGACTACGGCTCGTTCGTTCCCGTGCTCGAGGACCGGATGAAGCATGGCAAGGTAAAAATCCTATTTTCGATGCAGGACTTTACCGGCTGGGATGCTGGAGCGCTCTGGGAAGACATCAAGTTCGATTTCAAGCACTTTGGTGACATCGAACGCCTCGCCCTGGTGGGGGACAAAAAGTGGGAGGAGGGCATGGCCTGGTTCTGCAAGCCCTTCACCACGGCCAAGGTGGCTTATTTTGATCAGGGGCAGATCGACACCGCCCGGTCCTGGCTGCGAGGGGACTGACTGGTCAATCACCGTCGGCGAGCGTTCGCTTGCCCCGGAGCAGATGGTGATAGTGCTGGGCGAAGCGGTGGGCCTCGTCCCGGACGTATTCCAGCAGTCGCAATGAGTAGGCGTGCCGCGACAGCCGCAGCGGCTCCGAACGCCCCGGTAGGAATATCTCCTCTTCCCGCTTGGCCAGCGAGAGAATGCAGGGGGGCTCAATTCCCAGTGAGTCGACCGCATCGAGAGCTGCCGAAAGCTGCCCCTTGCCGCCATCGATTAGAAATATGTCGGGCAGGGCCGCCCCTTCCCGGGCCAGCCGGGAAAACCGCCGGGCGACCACTTCGTGGATGCTCTTGAAGTCGTCGATGCCGTCAACGGTCTTGATCCGGTACCGCTTATAGCCCGGCTTGAACGGCAGGCCGTCAATGAACTGCACGAGGCTGGCGACGGTTTCGTTGCCGGCGAGGTGGGCGATGTCGACCCCCTCGATCACCCGGGGGGGCCTGGTGAGCCCCAGCACCTTTTCCAGGCCTGCCAACCCTTTCTTGGGATCGACCAGAAACACCTCGGGCTGAACATGCTCTTCGAGGTCGCCCCGCTCATGCAGCCGCTCAAGCAGTTTGATCTCGTCCCGCAACCTGGCCGCCTTCTCAAACTCGAGGGCGGTGGAGGCGGTGAGCATTTCCTCCCGCATCTGTTTGAGCAATTTCTGCTTGCCCCCTTCCAGAAAGGTCTTCAGCCGGTTGATGTCCTTGCGATACTCGGCCTTGGAAATCCGCAGGTTGCAGGGGGCCGTGCACTGGTCGATCGAGGCGAGCAGGCAGGGGCGGAACCACCGCCACTGCGGGTCGTCGGCGTCGATGTCGAGTGAACAGGTGCGAAACTTGAAGATCCGCTGCAGCACCACGATCGCCCCCCGCAGGCTGCCGGCACTGGGAAAGGGGCCGTAGAGCTTGACGCCCTTTGAAGCCGGCGACCGGGTGAACTCGACCCGGGGAAAGTCCTCGTGGGTCGTGATCTGCAGGTACGGAAAGGTCTTGTCGTCCTTCTGCAGTGAATTGAACCGCGGCTGCACGTCCTTGATCAGCCGGCTTTCCAGCAGCAGGGCATCGACCTCGCTGTCAGCCTCCAGGTAGTCGATGTCGCGGATTTCCTGCACCAAGTCGGCCGTTCGGCGATCAAGCTCAGCCGCCTTCAGAAAATAGCTGCCCGCCCGGCTCCGCAGGTTCTTTGCCTTGCCGACATAGATTACCCGGCCGGCGGCGTCCTTCATCAGGTAGACGCCTGGCGTCTGGGGGAACTCACGCACCTTCCTGGCGGCCACTGAGCGGTCAAGGGCCGCCGCCGCGGTGTCAGTGTCGGCAGGCAGCGTCTCGGCGGATGGATCGGGCGGCTCAATCACCTTTCCATTGTAGCCCAGCCGGCCCCGCGTGAGGCTGGCTGGCGGCATTGGAGGATGCTCCAATTGGACCAGCACCGCCTGGGGCGGACACTGCTTGAAGAAAGGCTTCACAATGGGTCTGGCAACTGCCCCACCCCCAACCCGGACCACCCGGAGTCCGCTGGGTATTCGCGTGATGCTGGTGGACGACCACCCGGTCATGCGGGTGGGCCTGGCCAACGTGTTGTCGTTCAATCATGGCTTTTCCGTTGTGGCCCAGGCCGATGACGGCCCCTCGGCGATCGCACTCTGGCGGCAGCACCGGCCCGACGTCTGCCTGCTCGACATCAGCCTCGATCGAATGGACGGCATCGAAACGCTGCGCCGGCTGCGGGCTGAATTTCCGGACGCCAGGGTGCTGATGCTGACGTCATCCAAGGCGGCCGAAGACCGGGAATTGTCCCTCCAGTCGGGTGCCTGTGGCTATCTGCTGAAAACCGTTCGGCATGATGAATTGGCCGCGGCGATTCGGAAGGTGCATGCAGGGGAACAGTTGGGCCCGGCAGCCCCCGCGACCCGCCCCGCGCCGCGGCGTGGTCCACTCACCCAGCGGGAGACTGAGGTGCTCGGCTTTATCAAGCAGGGCTTCAGCAATGATGAGATCGCGCAACTCATGGGTATCTCCGAACGGACCGTCAGGGCCCACGTCACCTCAATTCTGGCATCACTCCAGGCGGCAGACCGGGCGCAGGCAGTCGCGATCGGTTTTGAACTGGGCATTCTGAAACTACCGGCACGATCGTGAACCTGCCAGTGAACAGATGCTGTCGCGCATTTTGAAATTGAGGTGCTTGATGTCTTCTCGCAACCACCGTCATCTCGTGCTGTGGTTGTTTCTGCTCTGCCTCAGCCCAGAGCCGCTGCCGGCAGCCCCTCCGGAAGTTCACCAGTTTCCGACCGCTCAAGTACTCCAACCGCTACCCGAGCCGATCATCCAGGGGGGCGGGGGACGGCCGTTGGGCCAGGCTCTGAAGCTCACTGGCAACGAGATTGTTTGCGATTCCGAGGACCGCGAGTGGACCACGCTCAACAATCAGGCTGTTCCCTTTCAGCATGGAGTTCCGCTGGCCGGTCACAGCGTGTTCATGGTGCTTCAGACCGACGCGCAGCAGGAGCACGGACTGTGGGGGCGAACCGGTCGCAACTGGGACGACTTCACTGCGTTGCGGTGGCTGGGTGATGGCCGCTTTCAGATTTTTGGGGAACGAAGCGACGGCGGGTCGTTTCGGCTGCCTGTCACGCAGGACCCGCTGGTCGGCCCGGAGAAACCGTTTCTCTTGCAGCTTCGGGCAGAACCAGCGGCGGCGGCCAGCATCCAGCTTCATTCGGCCGAGCTGGCAATCCCGTCAGCCCTCACGCTGAACTCCTTCGGCGCGGGCTATGCCACCGCACCGAAATTTTCTGGCTTGATCGGAGAGCTTCGTGTTTATCCGGTGCTTACCCCAGCCCAGCACGAGCATGTTGCTGCCGAACTCAACGCTTTTTGGGGACTCGCAGCATCCACGCTGACGCCTGAGCCAGAGTTCCGTGGCGATTTCACCACCATTGGCCCTGCCGTGACGGTGACTCGCTGCGGCAGTTTGCGGGCCGCCTTCCCTGCTACGGTGACCGAGCGACCGCCGGTCCGGTTCGGGCATTCCGGCGAACCACTCCGTTTCGTGGTGGAGGAGGGCCTGCCATCGGGAGGCACCATGCGGCTCGCCCGGAGGTGGTCCGGCTCGGGAGCGAAGGCTCCGCTGGCGTTGCAGTTCGATCTTTCCAGCGCAAGCGACTTACGGCTGGCCGATGGGCATTTTGGATTGCTTCACCGGTCTGCCCCCACGGCTCCCTTTACGGTCATCGCGGAGAGCCGGAACGAAGCCGAGTTGGTCAACTTTGATCTGCTCGAGCTCCCCCGGGGCGAGTTCACACTCGCGGTCATCAACGGCCCTCTGGTGAAGTCGAGTCAGGCTCGGATTGCCCTCGACGGCATGGCAGTCGGACAGCGGTTTGCGGCAACGGCGGGTCAGCTCCTGCAGTTCACTGCTGTGGGGCTCCAGGCCAATCCCGATCTCACCCTGCGGGAGCAGGCCACCGGAATCGTCTGGTATCACGGGCCAGCGCGGGATTTCCGACTTGATCATCGCCTGATTCGCAGCGGTGACATCGAGCTGACGGCGCGTTTTGCCGGAACAGCGACGGTGCTACCCGGCGAGCACACCTTCGTGCTCACCGTCGCTGGCGAACGCGAGCTTTCTCCCGGGCTCTGGTTCCGACTGATCCGTCCGCGAACAGACGAGCCGTTCCTGCCGGCCGCAGATCGCTTTGCGCCGCGGCAGGCGTTGGCAACTGATCTGGCGACGGAGATGGTGCATGAGTCTTATCCGGCCTACCGGACCTGCCCGTCGGTCTTTCCGCCCGCCTCTGGCCTCGGCAATGGAACCTTCACGCCGGCTGACTACTATCACGGCACGCTTGCCCACCTCTGCCTGAGTGCTGACGCAGCGGTCAACGCGCAGTGGGGGTGCGACCCTGCATTTCCTCTCGACGACCTGCTGCGAAAAGAACGAATAGCCGCACTGATTCAGGGTGAATGCCTGATTCATCATGCCGGCGACCATGCGTTTCGAGTCAGCTCGAGCATGCCGGTACGCCTCCGCGTTGGTGACCAGGTCGTGGAAGCCGCTTCTCCGACTGATCCCCAGGCAGCCACACCGTTTCGGCTTGAGATTCGCTCCTCACTCGCGGCCGGAATGGTACCGGTTGAACTGACCCTCGACCGTCCCGCTGAATCCGACCCACCATCCATCCAGCTGGCAATCAAATGGCCCGATGAAACCACGTATCAGTCTGCCGGCGGCGATCTGTTCATGCACTGGGGCGACCCCCGTCGAGACGCTGCCTATCGTCGCTTTACCAGCCAGATGCCGTGGCGGAAGAGTGCCATTCCGCAACGCCCCCGTAGACCCGCTGCCGCGGCAGCTGCCCCGCTCCTTGCCCAGCCGCCTGCGGCTCACTGTGGCAGCTGGAAGGACTACCACCACGCCGCAAGCACACTCCTGCTGTGGTGGCAGGAGGCTCAGGCCGAGACCGATACCACCGCACTGGCCGACTATTTGCTGCAGCTGATTGCGGCCTATCTCCAGGCTTTATCCGCTGACGCAAGCGTCGCACCGGACGGTCATGGCAAGTTCTCCGGCGCAATCATGCGGCATTTCTTGGAGCTCCGCGGCTTCCTCGAAGCGGCGATACGGCACCCGCGTTTGCAGCACCTGGCGCTGAACACCAGATCCGCCATGCTCTGTCACGCCTCGACGATTACGCGACGTTCGTTCTTCAGTGAGACCCATGCCGGCACGAATGATGGCTATCACGATGACAACAACTTCCTTACCAATATCTGGCGGTACGCAGCCATCTGGGACGATCCCCTGGCCTACGATCAGGCTCGCAGCCTGTACGACAATCACTTCACCTACCGAAGCGGGACGGGCGACGGCCTGCACAGCGACAACCTGTTCACCTTTCACAATGCCAACGGGCGGCAACTGCACGTTGGCGGCTACGGTAGCGACTGGCTCACCCGCGTGCTCAACGCGAACCGTGACGGCACCCCCTGGGGACATGCCAGCGAGCAATACCGCCGACTTGCCGAATACACGCTTTCTGCCGAATGGTTTTATTACAAGCAGGAGGCTGCGGCGTTCACGACCAACGGTCGCCACAACACCCACCGTGGCACGTTGAACCCGGCCTTCGCCCAGCGGCTGCTGGGGCTGCGTGAAGGCGTGCTCAGCCCAGCCTTGCGGGAACGGCTGCAGGCCATGGTCAACCGTTGTGCTGCCGGGACGTTCGTCAGCGGGAGTCACTTTTTTCCACGGCATCTGCAGCTGATCCACCGCCGGGACGATTACTATCTCGATGTCAAGCTGAGTGCTCCGCTGGTTGGCGGGATGGAGACATTCGCTGGTGCCACGCCCGGAAATCTCTCCTTCGGTGATGGGGTGACGACCATCCTGCGGCATGGGGATGAGTACCGGGCGATCCATGCCTACAACATTCCCGAAAGCCTCTGGCGGTTCCGCAGCCTGCCGGGCACCACGCAGAACGACTTCGAGTGGGGCACGCTTTCAAAATGGCGGACCCTCGACCGCTATCGCGTTGGGCAAGGTGGAACTGCGGGCGGGGTGAGCGATGGCCATTACGGCCATGCCGGCTTCGAGTTTGCGAATGGCACCCGAGCCAAGAAAATGTTCGCCTTCCTCGAGGACGGCATGGTGGTGCTTGGTGCCGGTATCGACGCTGCGTCAGAGTCTCGCCCCGGCTACAGCCATCGCAGCACCATCAATCAGTGCAGCGTCAGAGGTGACATTACCCTGACAAAACACGCGAAAACGGTAACGATTGCGGAAGGCCGGGTGGGCGAGTACCGCATTCCGCTCGATGCCCCGATTTTCATCAGCCACCACGACGTTGGCTATCTCGTACTCCCGACCCGGGCTGAGCAAGGCCCTGGCAGCCCCGGCACCCTGCATGTCCGGACCGTGATGCGAACACCGATAAATCGCCTCGGCGATGACGTCTGGAAAAACCAACAGGACGACTACGCGGAGTACCGGGCCAAGTGTGAAAAACTCCTGGCCGGCGATACGCCCCGCAGGACACTCGTCTTGGAACTCTGGATTGATCACGGCCCGCTGCCGGCCAATGCCCAGGCGGCCTACTACGTCTGCATGCGGCCAGGGCAGACCGATGCAGCAACACTTTCCGAAAACCTGCCGTTTGTGATCCTTGCCAATACCCCCGGCCTCCAGGCGGTTGAGGACAGCCGGGACGGCCGCATCCATGCCTTCTTTCATCAGCCGGGGCAGCTTCACACCGCGGCGACCACGCTCAGCGTCGACCGGCCAGCTGCTGTCATGGTGCACAGCACGGCAGCCGGACAGCGGGTGCTTTCGCTGCAAGACCCTTTGGCCGCCTGCACCCGCAATCTGAGTGAGCTGAGTGACACCATCACCGTCACCATTGACGGACAGGCCCACCCGATCGACATGCCTGGCAAGGGAGATAGCGACGACCGCTATCGCGGGCTGATCGCACACAAAACGGTCGAGTAATGCCGGATGAACTTCCGCCCGACAGCTGGCTGCCGCCAGGTGACTACTTTCCTTGCCATTGCCGCTGGTGAAAAACCCTACCTCACCGTTGCACGGTCGTTCACGATCATTTTGGCGACAAGTCAAAATTGATCGTGTTGTCACCTGCCGAAACATCGGCGGTCAGGGTTGAACGCCGGTTGAATTGTGGCGGCAAAATCTCTTTTGAAATTTCGGGCGTCTCACCCTCTTTCTCGGCTTCCTCATTGAGCAACTGCTGGGTCGTAATCCGGACGACGTGCGGCCCGATGACAGCTCCCCAGGGCTGCCCCCGGTAGCTGAGGGTATAGTTCCCATCGGCATCAGTTCGGCCGTACGAGCCCCGGGCATTTTCGGGCTCGAAGGCGACCAGTGCGTTGGGCAGCGATTCTCCCTTCCATGTGACCTGGCCCGTCACCTTCCCCAGAGGAATGTTGGGCTTTGCCGGCCCACAGCCCATGGTGAAGATGACACCTATTACAGCTGGCAATACGACAGAGGCCAGCCATGTCTTCCAGCACCTAGCTCGCAAACGTGTGCTTACCATTCGCCAATCACCTCCCCGTTGGCCACCGTTGTCAACGCTCGGTAGGTTGTCAATGCGATATCTTCCGACACAAACCGGGTGCTCCCGTCCGCCATGCTGAACTGGCCGCCACCCTGGTGCATGCTGCGGAACCAGTGCCTCCAGTACCAGGTCACACTGGGAGACTCATTGAGTGCGTACTGCGTCGCCCCTCCCACCTCGGGCGGCCCGCGGTAGCTCGATCCACTCTGCTCCGGCTCCGTTGAGCCGACCCAATTGGTCATGTTGTTCGTACTGGTTGAGTAGGGATGGGCGACACTCCGTTCCCCAACCAGAAACGTTGAGGACAGCCCATCGGTGAAGTCACGAAACGGCCGGGGTTTCCGCGTGGCATTCGCAGAGGCGTCAGCATGGGGCCACGCCCCCTGAAATGCACCTCTCACGTTCGCCCCACCACCGCTCCCAACGTTTACTGCCACCCGATTCACTGCCGGGTAGTTGGAACGGCCCAGTTGCCTCCCAACAGTTCGCGCGGAAAGAGGGCTGGTCGTCGGGTCAGTTGGGCAGATGACCGCTGAGAGCCGCGTTGACAGTGCATCGCGAATCGCCGCATCGGCTCCGGTCTGTGACAGCGTGTTGGTACCGACCTTGAGCGTGTCGTAGAGCGACGACTCCTCCATCATCGGTAGGATCAGGGCGTTCCAGCCCCAGCCCGGACTGTTCCAGTCAGAGTCACCAGACTGTGAGGCCGACGGCTTGAGGATCAACGGCGGCAATTCCTTATTGACATCGTGATAGCTGTGGAGCGCGAGGGCAATCTGCTTTTGGTTGTTGCTGCAGGAAGACCGCCGGGCCGCTTCCCGGGCGGTCTGGACGGCCGGCAGCAGCAACCCCACCAGGACGCCGATGATGGCGATTACCACAAGCAGTTCAATCAGCGTAAATCCAGCATGTGCCTGCCGTTGCGGCAGCGTTGATGACGACATTGGAAAACTCCTCCGAAGAAAAACACTTTCCTAGTTGAATCCTAGGAAATAAAGTTTCTTCAGCTATTGGAGCATCCTCCAATGCCCCCCCCGGACGGGCAGGCTTCTGGAGGTCTGCCGTTAGCCGCCAGGCGGGCAGGCCAGCCGGAACGGGACAGTTGCGGGCGGTGGTGGAGTTTTTTCAGAGACAGCGAGCCGATCTTGGTCAGCGTTCTCAATCTCCGGCAGTCGGATGATGCCAATCAGGCAGGCGGGTGCCACAACCGCCACGACCGCGATTGCCAGAGGACTGGCCTGGGCCAGCGAGACTGTCAGCACGATGATCACCAGGGTGAAGATGGCTAACTTTCGCTTGGAGGAGCGACTGAGGGCCTGATGGGCATCCCACTCGCGAACCATGTCCCCGAACAGCGGAGTGGCCTCCAGCAGGGCGTGGGCCCGCGGCGAGGAGCGGGCGAGAAAATAGCTGCTTGCCAGCAGAAAAGGCACTGTGGGAATGCCGGGTACGATCACCCCAACGACGGTCATGACCACGCTGCCGGCCCCCGCCGCCAGGTAGAGCAATCGCTTTGGACCGCGGACGAGGTCCGGTCCCTCGGTCGATCCGGGCTCGCGCACCGGCACCAGCGCTGCTCCCGGGCGAAGGCGGCGGCGGTGATGCCGGGCCGGGGCCCCGCTCCGCTCCGCCAGTAATGCCGCCTGCAACGCGGCGACAAAGGCATCGGCCGCCCGCTGCGAGGTCAGGCCGGCATCGGTCCAGCAGACCTGGCAACGTCCTGCCGTCAGGTCGAGGCAGGCAGAGACAACTCCGGGCAGCCGCTGGAGCTGCCGCAGCAGTTCTTCGGCCAACCGTTGCCGGCCATTGCAGAGCACTCGGGCGTCGGTCACAGCGAGGCACCCGGCGGTGAAATAGACGTCAGTGGTCATCGGCCAAATCCTCAGAATTGATGCGTGCGGCAGCCGCTGCTCCGCCGATCTGACGATCATAGTCTCTTGTTTGCACGACCGCCGTGACAGTCGTGCCCTGCCTTGGCAGGCTCACAATCGACAGGCTGCCCCCCAGACGCTCCGCCCGCTCCTGCATGCCGTGCAGGCCGAAGTGCCCCTGGGCCAGCGTCGCGGCTGCGGCTGGGTCAAAGCCGGCGCCGTTGTCGGCAACCCGCAGCGTGACGGTCTGGTTCAAGGGATGTTCCTCCGCGTGCACCGTAATCGTGGTCGGGTGGCCGTGCCGCAGGGCATTGGTCACCGCCTCCTGCATGATCAGCAGGAGGTGGCCCGCCACGAAATCGGGGATCTCGGTGAACCCTCCGCTGGTGTGAACACTGACCGTGGCGGTGTGCCCCTCGGCCAGCCGGTCGGCCAGGGTCTGCAGTGCCTCCGGGAGCGACTCGTCACCCAGCGGTAGCGTCCGCATCGCCCAGACCGACTGATGGAGTTCATTACTGGCATGGCTCACCATCCGGCGGGCAACATCGAAGTGCAGCCGGGCCTCGTCCTCGTCCTGCCGGTGGCTGCCTTCGCAGGCGTCCAGCTGGAAGCCGATGCCACCAAGCGTCTGCAGCAGCGTGTCGTGCAGATTGGCAGCCAGGCGGTTGCGTTCAGTCAATGTCGCCTCGAACTCAAGCGCCGCGTCTCGACGTGAATGCATTTCCGTTGCCAGCAGATTTTTCTGCGTCGCCAACTCGTGTCGCAACAGCCACACCCAGCCCAGCGTGGCCGCGAGTCCGAGGCCGATCGCGCCAACCAGCACCGTCAGCCGCCATGGTGTCCACCACGAGGGGGTCCGCAGCACCTGCACGTCGGCCGCTGATCGCAGCAGCAGCTGGAGCCGCGCGGGCAGTCGTGGCGGCCAGACCGAAGGGTCAAATGCCCAGCCCAACTCGGCGATCCCCGTCACCAGCAGGTCGCTGCCGGGCTGGAGGCCACTGAGAGCTGCCAGGACTCCATCCGTGGCGGTTGCGAACACGTTTGCCTGATCGGCGGCCAGCACCAGGCCGCCACCAGCAGCCGTTTTGCCAGCCTCGATGAACCGGGCAGGAAACTGCACCAGGCAGCCCTGGTAGTCACCCGGCTGAGCCATCAGCGACGCCTCGGCGGCCTTCTGATTGATCACGATGATCTCAGCCGGCCTGATCCGAATCGGCCGAGGGGGCGGGCCGGTTCCCAGCCTGCGGACAAGGCCATGGGTGAGACCGGCAACCGGCCCGGTCCGCTCGACAAATCCCGCCACCTCCACTTCGTCGCCCGGCTGCAGTGGCAGCGTGGATCGGGTCTTCACCCGCACGCCTCCGGCTCCGCTTTGCAGATAGATCACGCGGCCCGGTTCGGCATGGATCACGACACCCTCGGTGCGAATCTGCCTTGCGCCCGAAGGATTCAGCTGAAACCCAGCGAGATCGCTGATCGCGTAGTGGGGGCTGCTGAACGGCTCATGGGGTGAGGGCGTCACCACCTCGAGCCACTCGCGACGCCCGACGTAAATGCGGGGCATGATGAATTCCCCCCGGGTATTGAAGACCGAGGCGGCTGGGCCAGCGACCCGGACCGTCGCGTTCATGAGGCTTGTCGCGTCGGCCGGAAAGCGATCCCTGCGCCCCTCGGCCAACAGCGGTCGTCCGGCCACCATCAGCGACAGCCGAATCACGTGATCAGAGGAAACGACATCCTGCACGAGCCCCTCGACCTCGACGAGGCTGCTGTCGTCGGCGCCGGTGAAGAATCGCTCGGGGTCGATGGGCTGCGGTGCCGGGAGCGGCTTTGTACCGAGCACGCGGATCGAGGCTGGCAGAATCGGTGGTGAAAATCCACCGGGATCGATCACCCCGTCAATCTCAACCTCAACACCGGCGGTGACGTCGGCGGGAATCCCGCCATTCGGCCAGAGCCCCCGGCTGGCCGCCAGCGAAAAACTGACATAGGAGCCGGCCGTGTCATCCTGGATGAACAATGCCCGCGCCGACTGATGCACGTACGTCACGACCCCGCGGATCAGCACCCGGGGTGTCTGGATGATTTGCTTGCGCGGAAGTCCCCGCACAGCGGCAATCGTCGAGCGGGGCCGCTCAGCCGGTTCGACCGCAGCAGCCTGACCAGCCACCGCCCAGAGCCACGGTCCCAGCACCATTGCGGTGATCCAGCCAGTCAACTTCTCTTCAGGCATCCCGGGGCACCTCCCGCGCAATCAAGCAGGGACTGTCTCTTCACTCCAGAATGTCGATCTGGAGCATGTTCCCGGTGGGCCTGGGACATGCTCCCAAAGCCTGCCGGCCATCAGGGGTGATGGTACCCAAGGTACCCCAAGCGCAGCAGAAAAGTCGTAATCACCGCAGCCTCGGGCTGATCCGGACGGGTGTCGCTTGCAGCCACCGCCCTTCGGCCGCTCACCGGCGATCAGCCCCGAGACGGGGCCGGCGGACCGTCGGTCGCCAGCGCCTGCCGGAGGGCCAGCCGGGCAGCGATATGGATCAGGAAGCCGATGGGGCCGGCCAGAAATGTCAGCACCAGTCCGCCGGTCCGCAGCGGCCAAGGAATGCCCAGCCGCACGGCGTCACGTGCGATCCAGGCTCCGACAACCATGTCGAAGCAGAGATAGTGGGTCCATGCCGCGGCAAACACCCAGTCATCGGCAAATACCGCCCGCAGGCCGGCGATGGTCATGACATCTCCGGGTGGCGGACCGTTTTGGGTGAGCTTCCAGCCGATTACCACCGCGTAGCTGGCGGCAAGGGCCGCCGGCACCACGATTCCGCAGAACAGGTGTGAAACAACCCGCCGTCCCGGAAAAAGAACCAGCGCGATCCAGGCGAGCAACGCCACGGTGTTGGTGATCTCAAAAAAGCGAGTGGCCATCAAAGTCTCAGTGCAAGGGGGATGGGCATCATCGACACCGAGGGCAGCCGGTCCATGCCCACCCTGTGAGCATTCGGAACGATGATCTCGAACCAGCTCGAAAAACGTGGACCAAGAGGGAAGATCAGGCAATGCTCCGGCACCACGGCAGTGCCAGAGCGGGTCACCTCACCGATCGTCAGACCCCGGTCAGTTCGCGGAGCCCCCGTTCGAGGGCGTCGAGGCGGGCGCTGAGTGACTCTTTGATGGCGGGCAGTTCTTCACACAAACAGGGGGCCGACACCGTGAACAGATAGAACTTGATCTTCGGCTCGGTGCCCGAGGGGCGGGCGGCCACGGCGTTGGCAAGCGGCGGGAAACGGCCGTCGGGCAGCCGCTCACCCGCCCCCTCGAGACCGGCGAGGTCGAAGATAACGAGGTCACCCGACCGGCCGTCATAGGGCTGCGGTTCGTTCCCCGGCGTCCAGGTCGTCAGGCTCGCCTGATCGCGGGTGCGAACCACATCGAGGCCACCGAAAGCGGCTGGTGGTTCGGCCCGCAGCGTGGCCATGATTTCCTTCATCCGGTCCATGCCGCTGGCGCCGGGCAGCATGACCGACACCTGCCGCTCCTGATGGCAGCCGAAGCGGCAGAAGAGGTCGTCGAGTTCCTCATGCGGCGACCGCCCGGCCGCTTTCAGGGCTGCCGTCAGTTCGGCCATCAGCAGGGCCGCCACCGAGGCATCCTTGTCACGGACATGGGTGCCGGCGAGGTAGCCGTGCGACTCCTCGGTGCCAAAGACGAATCCCTCCGGGCCCAGCCGATCGATCGTGCTACAGATCCATTTGAAGCCGACCAACTGCGAGTCGTCGCACCGCAGGCCCTGGTCTTCTGCGATCCGCCGGACCAGCCCCGTCGTGACCAGCGTGGTGACCACATAGTCATCGGACCGGCTGGCGGCCCGCTCCCGGCGGCTGGCGATTGCCTGTTGGCAGAGCAGGCCGCCGAGCTGATTGCCGGTGAAGGTCCGCCAATCCGCGCCGGGTTGGCGCGTCAGCGGGGCGGCCGCACCCAGCCGGTCGGCGTCGGGGTCACTGGCCAGCACCAGGTCATCACCCCGCTGCCGGGCTTCGTCGATGGCGCCCGAGAGCACGGCTGGGTTTTCCGGATTGGCGACATGGCCTGGCACGTTGGGAAAGTCACCGCTCGGCTCAGCCTGCGGTCCGTACAGCCGCAGCCGATCGAATCCCGCCCCTGTCAGCACCGGCACCACCGCCGTCGCCCCCACGCCATGCAGCGGCGTGTAAAGGATCGAGATGTCCCGTGGCCCCGGTGCGGCCTGCCTGAGCACCGCAGCCACAAAGGCGGGGTCGATCTCCTGCTCAACAAAGACCACCCGGCCGGCTGCCACGCCGGCATCGAAAGACTCCCGGCGAATCTCATCCACCTGCATCACCCGGTCGATGATGCCTTTGTCGTGCGGCGGTAGCACCTGCACGCCGCCGGACCAATAGACCTTCACGGCGTTGTCACTCGGTGGATTGTGGCTGGCTGTCACCATGATGCCGCAGCTGCTCTGCGTTTCCCGCACGGCAAAGGAAAGCTCTGGCGTGCTGCGAACCCCTCGCAGAAAGTAGACCTTGAAGCCGGCCGCCAGCAGCACTTCGGTGCAGAGCCGGGCGAAGTGTTCCGAGCGATGGCGGGTATCGTAGGCGATCGCGCAGCTGGGAGTCTCACTGGCGGGCAGCACGCTGCGGACATAGTCAGCCAGTCCCTGGGCGCTTTCCCCGATCGTGCGGTCGTTGATGGCGTTTGAGCCGACCGGATACATCGTGCCGCGGCGGCCGCCCGTGCCGAAGGGAATGACCGTCCAGTAGGCGTCGTCAAGCTCTTTCCAGACCGCCGGCTCGGCTGCGGCCCGGTCGATCAGCCTCGCCAGCTCGGCGGCAAACTCGGCATAGCGTGGTTCGGTCAGCCAGGCCCGCATCGTTGTGGCGGAATGGTCGGTGATTGTCCCGGCGGTCCGGGCGGAATCGAGCAGTTCCAGCTGGCGGCTGGCAGTCGCGTCGGGCATGGTGAACCTCGCTGAGGAAAGTCTTCGTCTGGTTGCTTTAGCGGTGTCGGTTTTATACTCGCGGCGTCCAGAACGTGCAGCGAGGCTCCCCATGACGACGACCACCACCGCACCCGTGAACACGCCGGGGGAACCGCTGATAGTCAGTGTCTCCGGCCTCCGTGGTGTTGTCGGTGAAAGCCTGTCGCCCGGGGTCGCTGCCGCCTACGCCCTCGCCTTTGCCGAAACGCTGCCCCCCGGGGCGATCGTGCTCGGCCGCGACGGTCGGGCATCGGGGCCGCAGCTCAAACTGGCGATCACAGCAGCCCTCACAGCCGCCGGCCGCGACGTGCTCGACTGCGATGTGGCGGCAACGCCGACCATTGGCATTGTGGTGGCCGAGCAGCAGGCCGCCGGTGGCATCCAGATCTCAGCCAGTCACAACCCCGCCCGCTACAACGGCCTGAAGCTCTTCGGGGGTGATGGCCGCGTGCTGCCGGCAGCGGCCGGCGAGGCGGTCAAGCGGCGGTTTGAGGCGTTGCGGCGGACGCCCCCGACTCCGGTTGCGACTGGCAGGTCCGGGACGGCACGGGCGGTTGATGGCGTCGCCCCCCACCTGGCCCGGGTGCTGGCCATCGTCGATGCCGCTGCGATCAGGCAGGTTCGGCCCCGGGTCTGGCTTGATGCCGGTCACGGTGCCGGCAGCCGGCTGGCCCGGCCGCTGCTTGAGGCCCTCGGCTGCGACTACACGATTGTCGGCGAACCGGCCGACGGAGCCTTTGAGCACGAGCCTGAACCGACCGCGGACAATCTGGCCGACTGGCTCCCCCGGATCGCTGCGGCCAGTGCCGACGTCGGCTTTTTCCAAGACCCCGACGCCGACCGGCTGGCGATCGCCACCGGGACCGGCCGCTACCTCGGGGAGGAGCTCACCCTCGGCCTGGCCGTCGATGCGGTGCTGGCCAGGACACCCGGACCGGTCGTGACCAACTGTTCGACCAGTGCGCTCACCAGTCGGCTGGCCGAGCGGCACGGCGTGCCCTGCACCTTCTCGGCCGTGGGCGAGGCGAACGTTGTCGATGAGATGCTCATCCGCGGTGCGGTGCTCGGGGGCGAGGGCAATGGCGGTGTGATCGACCCGCGGGTTGGTCTGGTCCGTGACTCGTTCGTGGCGATGGCCCTGGTGCTTGAGCGGATGGCCGCCGGCGGGAAGCTGACACCGCTGGAGGATCTGGTGGCCGGCTTTCCGGCACTGACAATCGTCAAGGCCAAGGTGAACCTGCCGGCCGGCTGGCGGCAGGAGGATGCCGGCGCGGCATCCGACCGGGTGGCTGCGGCCTTTCCCGGGGCGGCGGTCAGCAGGCTTGATGGCGTCCGGGTCGACTGGCCCGACGGCTGGCTGCTGGTACGGGCCAGCAACACCGAGCCGATCGTGCGGATTGTCGCTGAGGCGGCGACAACGGCCGACGCTGAGGCGGCGATTGAACGCGGTCGGGCGGCCCTGCTGGGTGAGTGACTGGCCGGCTGCCTTAGCGGCCTACCGTGCCGGCATGTCGATGCCCATCGCCGCCATCAGTCGCTTCATGTCCTCCCAGACATCCCGCTTGGCCGCCGGGTTTCGCAACAGGTAGGACGGGTGATAGGTGCAGATCACCCGGCTGCCCCGATAGTCAAACCACTGCTGCCGTAGTGATGACATCGAGGCCTTGGTCCCAAGCAATGCCTGGGCCGCGGTCGCGCCGAGGCAGCAGATGAACTCGGGCTGTAAAACCTCAAGCTGCCGTTCGAAGAACGGCCGGCAGTTGGTCACTTCCTCGGGTTCGGGCCGGCGGTTGCCGGGGGGGCGGCACTTGAGCACGTTGAGGATGTAGACCTCATCCCGTGACAGCGTGCAGGCCTCGATGATCTTTGTCAGCAGTTGGCCGGCACGGCCCACAAAGGGCACGCCGGCGGCATCCTCGTCGGCGCCGGGGGCCTCGCCAAAGAAGCAGAGCCGGGGGGTGAGCGGCCCAGCACCGAAGACCGTCTGCGTGCGACCGGCCGCCAGTTCCGGGCAACGCTGGCAGGCAGCAACCTCCGCCTGCAGGAGCGTTAAGGCCGAGCCGCGGTCGTCACCAGCCGGGCTGGATGGTGCAGCTGCCGGTGGCGGTAGCGTTGCCTGCTGCCGGGGCCGCCTGGCCTTCGGCAGGCTGGTCACACCCGCCATTGCAAGGCTTTCCAGTCGTTGCCGTAACGCCCGTGTCGACATCGCTGCGGCCTCCGGGAAACTGGCGCGGGTCAGCTGCTCACAACGCCCGGCGGAACCGCTTGGGACCACGCTTCTTGCCCAGTGGCGGTCCGGCTGGCTTGGGTGGCGGAGCCGGAGCAACGGCTGCCTCACGATTGTCGGCCGCCGCTAATTCGGCCGGCGTCGCCGTCGGTTTCGGGTCGGTCGCCACAAATCCCTCAATCTCTGCCCGCTGCAGCAGCTTGTCGATTCGCATCTCGATGCGGGTCAGCTGCGGGCCTTCCTCGGGCGAGACAAAGGTGTAGGCAACTCCCTCACGTCCCATCCGGCCGGTCCTGCCGACCCGGTGCACATAGTCGTCGCAGAACTCAGGAATATCGTAGTTGATGATGTGTGAGACGCCGGAGACATCGATGCCCCGGCCGACCACATCGGTGGCCACCAGCACCTGCACATCACCATCGCGAAACTCCCGCATCACCCGGTCGCGGACGTTCTGGGCCAGGTCACCATGGATGCAGGCGATACTGCCATCGTCCCGCTTCCGCCGCCGTTGGAGCCGCTCGTGGATCTTGTCGGTCCCGCGCTTCGTCCGGCAGAAGACGATCGCCTGCCGGGGGTCTTCCTGTTCGAGCAACTTCTCCAGCAGATTGAACTTCCGGGTCGGCTCGACCGTGAAATAAAACTGTTCGATCGTCTCGACCGAAATTTCATTGGTCGAGAAGTCGAGGATTTCGGGGTCCCGCATGTAGCGGGTGGCCAGCTTGGCCACCGGTGGCGGTACGGTGGCCGACAGCAGCAGCGTCTGGCGACTCTGTGGGCAGCGGCGCAGGATTTTTTCGATGTCGGGCCGGAAGCCGATGTCGAGCATCCGGTCAGCTTCGTCGAGGGTGACGATCTCCAAGGTGCTCAGGTTGAGCGTGCCACGGCTCATGTGGTCGAGCACGCGGCCGGGAGTGCCTACAATGACCTCGGGATTCTTGGCCAGTTTGTCGATCTGGCCCTTGATCGGCTTGCCGCCGTAGATCGCCACACACCGCAGCGGTGAACCTGAGGCCAGCTTTTCAAACTCATCCCTGACCTGCACCGCCAGTTCGCGTGTGGGAACAAGGATCAACGCCCGTGCGCCCTGATCACGCCCCGACTTGGTGGTGAGCAGTTCCAGGATTGGCAGCACGAACGACGCGGTTTTGCCGGTGCCGGTGCGGGCCTGGCCGAGCACATCGACGCCGGCAACCGCCCGCGGAATCAGTCCCGCCTGCACCGGTGTCGGCTGGCTGTAGCCGGCCTGCCTGACCGCCTCGAGCGTGATGGCCGAGAGTCCGAGTCCGTCAAAGCCTGGACCGTCGCCGGCGGGTGTCACGGGCGGAGGGGGTGGCGGCAGGCGGCGACCGGTGGATTCACGGCGGTCGTTCCCGCGGTCTTCCTTGCCAGGGGAGGGGCTTCCGCCAGACCGGGCGGGACGGCGCCGGCGGCGTTGCCGCCGCGGCTGTTCTTCTGAAGTCACTCAATACCTTCCATAAGTTGATGGGCTACTCTCGGCACGCCGGGCGTGGAGCGGTGAGATGCGATCACGCATTCCCGCAGCGGGTGGCTTCGCCTGGCTCCGCCAACAAATTCGGCCGGACAGGTCACCGTGAGAGCGGCTGGGCCTGCAAACGTCGTTCCATTTGAGTGAACGATACCACGCCACCGAGAAACCGGCAAATCGCCCTCGGCTTCCGGAGGAAGAGGGATGGCTTGGTCGGTGCCGTCATCCCGGGCGTAAGTGGCCGCATTCGGGGGTGGCAGCGTGGTTCAGTGGCAGGCAGGACGCCCGGGTTTGCCGCCAAGCTACCGATCAAAAAACTTCTTGATCGCCCACACCGTGGCCGCCCGGCCGGCCCGGGCAATCGACCGGGTCAGGGGGATCCGCTTGGGGCAGACAGCCACGCAGTTCTGGGCATTGCCGCACATCTGAATGCCGCCCTGGCCCGTGAGTGATTCCATCCGCTCGTCGGCGTTCATCTTGCCCGTTGGGTGCCCGTTGAACAGCATCGCCTGGCTGATCGCATGCGGGCCGAGAAACTGCTTGTCATAGGCCTCCTGCTTCCGCGTCTCAAAGGCCTCGTCGGCTTCTCCCTCGCGACGGGACAATTCAATCTTATTGAACTGCGGGCAGGCCTCCATGCAGCAGCCGCAGCTGATGCAGGTGGCCAGTGGGTAGGCGTCTTCCTGCTCCTCGGGCGAGATCCGGGGGCCCGGCCCATGGTCGTACGAGTCGTCGACCGGCACCCAGGCCTTCACTCGTTCGAGTGATCGGAACAGCCGGCCCCGGTCGACGCAGAGATCGCGGACCACCGGAAACTTTGTCATCGGCCGCAGTTCGATCTCACCCGGTGATTCCGTGAACAGGTTGTCCACCAGCGATGAGCAGGCCATCCGCACCCGACCGTTGATCAGCATGGTGCACGACCCGCAGACCTCTTCGAGACAGCTGCAGTCCCAGGTGACGGGGGCCACTCGCCGGCCGTCATGTGACTTCGACAGCGCTGCAATCCGCTGCAGCACGCTGATCACGTTCATGTTCGGTTCGTAGGGAATCGTGAACCGCTCCCAATAGCTTTCCTCGCCGGGAGCGTCCTGCCGCAGCACCCGCACCCGAATTTCCCGGGGGGGGGAGGCCTGAGCCTGCTGGTCGGCAACCAGTTCACTGTTGTCAACTGCCCGAATCATTGTCGTTCTCCTTCACCGAATGTGTATCAACCGGTTCGTGACCTGTCGGCCCAGACTGTGACTACGAGGCGGCCCCGACCGCAGCCGGTTCGGCCGCCATCGCCTGCCGTTCCCTCCAGACATCCTCAATCACATCACCACCGACCAAGCCGTACAGCCGGGGCCGTGGTGGAAGCAGCGAGGTGTCAATATCTTCATAGGTGATCACCGGATGGCCGTCGGCCCCGTGGGTGCCAATGGTCGACTTCAACCACTTGCGGGTATTGGCCTCGAACCGGTCGCACCACCGCTCGGCCTCGGCCCGCTGCTCGACCGGGTCGGTCGCCTCAATACCAGGCATGGCAAAATCGGGCTTGTAGTGGGCTCCACGGCACTCGTCCCGCAGCAGGGCCCCCCTCAGGATCAGCTTGGCGATCGGGAACATGTCCCCCAGCGACTTGGTGAAGACGACGTTTTGGTTGGTCCAGTTGCCGGTATCCGACAGGCTGCAGTGCCGCCAGAGGTCTTCCAGCCGGCAGACCTCGTCGTAGGCCTGTGACAGCTGATCGTTCCGCCGCACCACGGTGGCCACCCGGGTCATGATGTCGCCGAGCCGGCCATGGATGTCGTAGGGGTTTGAGTCACCACCGGCCGGCCGTGACAAAATCGCCTGATGCCGGTCCTCCTGCCGCTTGACGGCCGCGGTGAACAGCCGGCCCTGCTCCTTGCCGCCACGGGCGGCCCCGGCAATGACGCCGGAAGCACAGAACAGACCGCTGAAGATGCAGGACAGCAGCGAGTTGGCCCCCAGCCGGTTTGCACCGTGGTACTGGTAGTCGCACTCACCGATTGCGTAGAGGCCGGGGACGTTGGTCTGCTGGTTGCGGGGTGAGCCCTCCAACAGTCCGCCGCTGGCACTCTTTTCATAGTCCACCCAGAGCCCACCCATTGAATAGTGGACCGCCGGAAAGATCTTCATCGGGGCATCACGGGGGTCGACCCCCTGGAACTTCTCATAAATCTCGAGGATGCCCCCGAGTTTGCGGTCGAGCGTCTCGCGGGGGATGTGCGTCAGGTCCAGGTAGACGCACAGCCGATCCTGCTCGACCGAAAGCCCATCGGTGGTGCAGATGTCGAAGATTTCCCGGGTGGCGATGTCGCGGGGCACGAGGTTGCCATACTGCGGATACCGCTCTTCCAGAAAGTAGTACCGTTCGGCGGCTGGGATGTCCTTCGGGTCCCGCGGATCCTGTGGTGTTCGTGGCACCCAGACCCGGCCCCCCTCTCCCCGGGCGCTCTCACTCATCAGCCGCAGCTTGTCGGCCCCGGGAACGGCGGTGGGATGCACCTGGATGAACTCTGCATTGGCATACTTCACGCCGGCCTGATAGGCCCGGCTGACGGCGCTGCCGGTGCAGATCATCGACATCGTTGAGCGGCCGTAGAGCAGCCCGCAGCCCCCCGACGCCAAAATGACAGCGTCGGCCGCGAAGGCCCGGAACTTCATCGTCACCATGTCCTGGCAGACGGCGCCGATGCAGCGGCCGTCGTCATCGAGCACCGGTTCAAGGAAGTCCCAGAACTCCCACTTCTTGACCCGGCCCTCGACCTCCCAGCGACGGACCTGTTCGTCGAGCGAATAAAGCAGCTGCTGGCCGGTGGTCGCGCCGGCGAAGGCGGTTCGCTTGTAGAGGGTGCCGCCGAACCGCCGTTGGTCGCGGAAGCCCTCCGGGGTGCGGTTGAAGGGCACGCCCAGCCGGTCCATCAGGTCGATGATCCGGGGGGCCCAGTCGGCCATCTCCTTGACCGGCGGCTGGTGCTGGAGGAAGTCGCCGCCGTAGACGGTGTCATCAAAGTGCTTCCACTCGTTGTCACCCTGCTGCCGGGTCGAGGCGTTGACGCTGTTGATGCCGCCCTGGGCACAGACGCTGTGCGAACGCTTCACCGGCACCAGGCTGACCAGATCGACCCCCACGCCCAGTTCGGCCAGCCGCATGGTGGCAGACAGACCGGCAAGCCCTCCACCGATCACGAGCACTCGTGGTTGTGCCATCGTTCAGTCCCTCTCTTGGGTTTGCGTCACTGGTTTCCTTGAATCATTCGTTGGCCGGAAGATTCGCGGCCTTCGTCTCGGGCGTACCGCCGGCGGGCAGTGTCACCGAATGCATTGGCGTGGTCCCGCCGGTGCCCGCCGTTTCGCCCTCCAGTAGCTGCCGGGCCCGGTCCATCCGGCTTTCCACCTCGCGGGCCTCGTCGACATCGATCGCCCGCATGCCGCCGAGGGCTCCAAGCCCAGCCGCCGCCAGCCCGACCCCCACAACCGCACTCAGCCAGTTGGCCCGCCGCATGGCGGACGGACTGGTCCAGAGGCCCCAGGTGATGCCCAGGCTCCAGAGGCCGTTGGCGAAGTGGAAGACGGTCGAGAGGATGCCGATCGAGTAGAGCAGGGCGACCAGCAGCGGTTTCAGCACCACTGCCGCCGAGCTGGACGCATGGTGCGGGTCAAACTGTCCCCCTCCAAGCGGCGCTCCCATCCAGTGCAGCTGGGTCACATGCCAGAGGATGAAGGCGAAGGCGATCATGCCGGTGGCCCGCTGCAGCGTATAGCGGATGTTGCCCATGTAGGCGTAGGAGCCAACATTGGGCATGCCGTTGGCGATGATCACGAAGCCCATCACCGCATGGAAAATCATCGGGATGAAGATGAAGGCCCACTCGACCACCGGCAGCAGCGGCCCGAGCGAGTGGATCAGGTTGACCCGGGACTGGAACGAGGCGGCCCCGCCGAGGACCGAGGCATTGGTCAGGAGGTGCACCACCAGAAACGCACCGACCGGAATCAGTCCGGCCAGCGAGAACAGCCGGTACAGCAGAAACTGGTTCCGGCTCAGAAACGAATCATCCGACGGGGTGGAAGCGACCACGATTCTCCTCAGCAGATGTTCGGCTATGTTCCTGAGGCCCTTCGGCAACCCGTCGCAAGCCAGCCGGCCGCGGCCTGGGACATTCCTGCGTCGCTGCCCAAACCACGGGCCTCAACGTTCACAGTTGGCATTTCCGGGCCGAACGACACCCGGTGGCCAGGGCACACGAAAACGCTTCGAATGCTCCTCTGGGAGTATAGGTTGTGGGACTGGCAGGGCAACGGGCCACCGGCGTTTGGCGAGAGGCTCATTCGCGATTTATACTTCGGTATTCAAGGCCGACCCGACGCAAGCGGAGGGCAACGAGGGTGGCAAAGCCCAGAATTATCGTGGCAGGAATGCCCACCGGCGACGCGTCCGCGGCGGCTCCCGCCGGCATGGAGGGTCTGTTCGACCCGCTCACCTGCGACACGGTGAGGGCCGATACGCCCGCTGAAATGGTCGCCTTGCTCTCCGGCAGCCCCGTGGCGGCTCTGGTTCTGGCCGGCCCGCTTGCCACCGCCCCCGAGGCGGTGCTGGCGTTGATTTCGGGGCCGACGGTACTCGAGCATTTTCCCGACGGGGTTGCCCTGCTCGATTCCACCGGGGGTGTGCTCTGGGCCAATGACATCCTCAGCGGCTGGTTCGCCGGACGGGGTGGCCCGGCGGCCAGCTTTCTGACTGCGCTGGGTTCACCCGCCTGGGTCGATCATGCCACCGACCATCCGCTGCCGGCCACCTGGTTGCGGGACGAGGCCTCATCCGAGGCCGGTGGGGTCACCCTGCGAATGGCCGACGACCGTTTTCTGCACGTCCAGTCCTCACCCGTCTTCACTCTGCCGCCGCCCGCCCTCCGATCGGTGGCGAAGGACAGCCAACTGGGAACGCAGGGCGCGGTTGTCGTGGTGCGGGACGTCACCCGGACAATTCTCGAGCAGCAGAAGCGGGCGGCCATTCACCAGGCTGGCCAGACGCTCGCCGATCTGTCTCCCACCGAGCTGGCCGACATGACGGTTGCGGAGCGGATTGAACTCCTCAAGAGCAACATCATTCACTACGCCAAGGATCTTCTACAGTTTGACGTGCTGGAGATTCGGTTGCTTGACCGCCAAACGAGTCGCCTTGAACCGCTGCTGGCCGAGGGCATGCAGCCCGAGGCCGAGTCGCGGGTGTTGTATGCCCGCGAGGAAAACAACGGCGTCACCGGCTATGTTGCCGCCACTGGCCGCAGCTATCTCTGCAACAACACGGTCGAGGATTCACGGTTTCTCGAGGGCTGCAAGGGTGCCAAGAGTTCGATTACGGTGCCGTTGCTGATGCACGCCGAGGTGATCGGCACCTTCAACGTGGAAAGTCCGGTCCCGGGAAGCTTCACCGAAACAGACCTGCAGTTTCTGGAAATCTTTTCTCAGGACGTTGCCGCCGCGCTCAACACGCTGGAGCTGCTCGTGGCCGAAAAGGCGACGACGGCGGCGGAGAGCATCGAGGCGATTCATGGGGCGGTTGCCCTGCCGGTCGATCAGATCCTCAACGATGCGGTCAACGTGATGGAGCGATACATCGGCCACGACCCCGACGTGGTCGAGCGGCTCCGCCGAATTCTGCGGAATGCCCGGGACATTAAGCAGGTGATCCAGCGAGTGGGCGAGCGGATGACCCCCAGCCATGCCCAGTTGCAGGGCCGGGCCGCCGACCGGCGGGCGAACCTGCGGGGCCGGACCATCCTGGTGGCGGACGCCGACGACGAGGTGCGGGCGGCGGCCCACAATTTGTTGGAGCGGCAGGGCTGCGTGGTGGAGACCGCCCGCGACGGTACCGAGGCGGTGGCCATGGTGAAGGCGGCGGGAGATGGCGGCTATGACGCGATCATCGCCGACATCCGGCTGCCGGACATGAGTGGCTACGACCTGCTCACCCGGTTGCAGTCGGTACTCGATCCGGTCCCGCTGATTCTGATGACCGGCTTTGGCTATGACCCGGGCCACTCGATCGTGAAGGCTCGCCAGGCCGGCGTCGACCTGGTGCTGTTCAAGCCCTTCCGCCTCGACCAGTTACTTGAGACGGTCGAACGGTGCATTAGTCACCGCCCCGCAGCCTGTTGATTGTGAGCCGCGGCAGGCTTCCCCGGGAAAGCCTGGCAAGCAGGGCAAAAAGGCTCCTGCCACCCATGTCCCTTGGGGTTGACCCCGGAGGGAAGCCGCGGCTATTCCTCCGGCCCGATATTGGTTTTCCGCACGTTCTTTAGGAATTCACTGATGGCCCGGCCCCGCGGTTTTGCACATCAGACGGCGTTGTTTGCGGCATCGTTGGTGCTGTT
>CBFIHA010000018.1:0-53593 GCA_965662195.1 uncultured Pirellulales bacterium | reverse complement strand
TTGGCTCACAGCTGCCAGATCTGATGCGGTCAGAGGCCGAGCTGCGTGAAACGTCACGCCGCCGCCATCGGTGGACCGCTCGAACACTCCGTCGGTCACGCAGGCATGCAGATGCACATGCTGGTTGAGCGCAGAGCCAAAGAAACCCCCGGCTGAACCCCCGGGAATCGACTCACGAAAAAACCGCTTTGAGCTGCATGAACGTGCGGGCGGTGAGGAAGAGTGTGACCGCGAGGCCCATGCAGGCGGCGATGAGCATCCACCGCGGGATGCGGCGCGGGCCGGTGAGATCGGGCCGCGTGGCGAGATAGAGCAGGGCGAGGGCCAGCGCCGGCAGGCCGACGACGGTCGACGCCTGCGCCATCGTGATCGCCGCCACCGGCTTCACACCGGCCACCAGGCAGCCCATGGCGATCGCCATCGCGCTCAGCAGCGCGGCGGCGGTGGCATGCTTCGTGCCGATATCGTTCATGGTGGCCCCGCGGCCGAAACCGTCGGCAAGCATGTTGCCGCCGATCAGCGCATTCACGAGAAAGGCTCCGAAGCCACCGGCAAAGACACCCGTACTGAAGACGAGCGTGGCATACCGGCCAAAGAGCGGCTCGAGCTGGCGGGCCACATCGCCAATCGTCGCCAACTCACCCGACTCGACGCCGGCTCGATGGAGGGCCGCCGCCGCGGTGCTCATCAGGATCACCGACACGCCGGCCAAGACGGTCGCACCCACGAGCGAATCGATCATGCCCTGCCGCGCGTCGGCCAGCTGCCAGCCGCGGGCCCGCACGCTATAGGCCTGAAAGAAGGCCCCCGCCACGGAAAAGGTGGTGGCGACGAGGGCCTGCAACACCGTGACATTCGGATCGGCCCGCGGCTCGAGCATCGCGGCGAAGCCCCCCGGCGGCGGCGTCGGCACGAGCCCGGCGAGCATCGCCAGTGGATCGGGGCCAGCCAGGAAGAGATTGATCGTGAACGCCGAGATCACGACCAGCACGATGCCCTTGAGCAGCCGCTCGATCGGCCGATAGAGATTGCTAAAGCGATAGAGCACAGCCAGCACAAACAGGTTGAGCACAGTGAGGATCGTCAGCGGTGTGGCCAGGCCGCCCGGGCCGGCGGCAGACACCTGAGCGGGCAGGAATGGTTCAACAGCCGCCACGATCGCGATGTTATTGCTCACCTGGAAGCCGACGACGACAAGAAACAGGATCGTGCCGACGAGTGCGGCGACCGGCCGGCCGAGCCGCTCGGCCAGCTCCCCCAGCGGCGTTCGCTCGAGCACCACGCCAAGCCGGGCCGAGAGCGCGACCATGCTCCACATCAGCGTGGCCGCCATCAGCACAAGCCAGATCATGGAGTAGCCATAGATCGCTCCGGTCTTGGAACTCATCAGCATGCTGCCAGGGCCGCAGACGACGGCGGCCACGATGATGGCCGGGCCGATCGAACGCAGAAACGCAAAGAGACCATTCATGGAGACAAAACCTATTTCGGGTTAACTGGGATCGTTGGAAGGCCGCCGGCATCATCGCCGTCGTCGTCGCACTCGCTGCCCTCCGCAGTGGCGACCGTGCGGCCGCGTTCCAGGCGACGAAAGCGGGCGGGAGTAATGCCAAAGCGGCGACGGAAGACGGTGATCATGTAGGGCACTGAATGAAACCCCGCCCGCGGTGCGATCACCTTGAGCGGCAGGTCGGTGGTGCGAAGCAACCGCTGCGCCTCGGCCAGCCGCACCCGCACGATGTCGTCGTGGACCGAGTGGCCGACCACATCTTTGAACTGCTTTTCGAGCTTCCACCGGGCCAGGCCGGAGTGGGTCGCCAGATCCTCGACGGAGGGACCGTCGCAGGCCCGTGCGCGAATCGTGTGGATGACATCCGCGATCACGGCATCCCGCACGGCCAGCGTGTCGGTGGAAGCCCGCGGCACGATGCCGATCGGTGGCACGAGCACGTTCACCGGGCCGGCCGATGGCGGGGAGCTGCTGTCGTCACGGGATCGCATGCGGGCATCCAGCAGCCGGGCAGCCTCGTAGCCGATGCGGCGGGCGGCCTGGCGAATGCTCGTGAGCGGTGGCACCGCGAGCTCGCAGATCAGTTCATCATCGTCCACTCCGATCACAGCCACGTCGTGTGGCACCCGCAGCCCACGGGTGCGGCAGGCTTCAAGCACATGCCGGGCCCGGCTATCGTCGCACGCCATCACGCCGACCGGCTTGGGGAGCGTCATGAGCCGGTCGCCGAGGGCGTCTTGGAGGCGGGCCCAGTCTTCGGGGCCCTGCGCGGCCGTGAACTGTTGGCATGCCAGCCCTGCCTCCCTCACCCGGGCCGTAAATGCCGCGGCCCGCGCATCTGACCAGCGCAGCGCGTCGGTCTGAGCGGGGCTGTAGAAGGCGAAGGACTGCAGGCCGCGTTCCAGGAAATGGTCGGCCGCGAGCGTGGCGATCCGTGCATGGTCGGTTGCCACGCGGGGAATGCCCGACTTCGGGTCGTGGCACCCCATCCCACCGACGGCGACCACCGGCAGCCCCGTGGCGACAATCGCTTCCACCACCTCGCGATCGTCAAACGACGCGAGAATGCCGTGCCCTTTCCAGGCGGCAAGGTTAGGGAGTCGGTGGCCCCGCTCCTCCTCTATATAGAGTTGCCAGTCTCCAGCCTCTCGGGCGTATTGCGCCGCGCCGGCGACGATCTCCCGGTCAAACGAGACGGCCGTATCCATCACGATGGCGACGAGCGGTCGCTCGACCAGCTTCTTCGGCATCGGGCTCACTGCGGAAGCTGTCATCGATCTGATGGGCCCGAGTCTGAAAGACAAATGCAACCTTGCGGATGGACTTACTGTATCGCAAGGCAGCGAACGAGGGGGGGGTTTTCGGCCACCGATTAGCGATCGCAAGCAGCGGGTGAAAAGAAGTGGAATGCCGGGCGCGAAAGAATGAAACAATCGCTGCTCGTCATGAGCCGCGCAATCTGTCAAGGCGGGTTTCTTTGGCTTGTTTGGCGTCGAGCCTCCGCGTCGACGAACCCGCGGTCACCGCTCGCTACCTGGAAGTGCCGCGGCGGCTGCCAGTGGATGCGAGCGGCCTGCTGGCAGACAGCCGAGACTTCCGCCTTTCCATCCGCGACGCGATATCGGCGATATCTGCGTGTTACACCCGTCGTCTCATCCAAGATCGCCTCCTTAACGCGATCTTGGGGGCTATCTGCGGAACTGTCATTCCGCTGCGGCGGTGCGCGAGGCACTTCGCGAGTATGCTTGGGCCGGATTGACCGCAGTGACCTGATGGACCTGCGCGGCAGACAGTCCGACATCCTCGGTCAGCACCTGCCGGATGCGGCCCATCGATGCGGTCGAGCCCACGAGGTGGGACCTATCAGGTGCCCAGGCGGCGCCGGCGGCGTCGACAACGACCGGCTGGCCGGCGAGCGTGAAGCGGCCCGTGGCCATTCCGCCGGCCGCGGTGGCGTCGGTGACGGCGATCACGCGGTCAATGCCGACGGCGTGGATGAAGACGCGGATGAGCGACGGCGGCAGGTGAATGCCGTCGGCGATCAGCATCACCCACGCCAGACGATCCGCAGCCAGCACGCGGTGGATGATGTTGTCGTGCCGGTGGAGCGTGAGCGGGCAGCCATTGCCCAAGTGGGTGAACGCCCCAAGGCCGTTGTCGATGGCCCTTTCGAGCACGTCGGCAGAGGGATTGCAGTGCCCGGCGGACACGAGCAGTCCTTGGTCGGCGAGCCAGCGGATCGTGCGGCAGTCGGCGTCTTGCTCGGGGGCGAGCGTCAGGAGCCGCACTAGGCCGGCACCGGCGGCGACGAGCCGTTCCGCCGCCGCGATGGTCGCCGGGAGGACGTGCTCCGCCGGATGGGCACCGACGAACCCGGGGGTCGGGTCGATGAACGGGCCCTCCACGTGGATGCCCACCATGACGTCGGCGATCCGCGGATCTTGCGCACGGAAGGCCACGAGTTGCGCGATGCGGGCGGTCATGCGGTCGAGGCTGTCGGTGATCACGGTGGCCAGCATGCGACCCCCGCCATCGATGCGGACGGCCTCGCACGCCTGCCCGAGCGACTCGAGCGTGAGGTCGTCGCTGTTGAAGTCGACGCCCTTGTAGCCGTTGAGCTGCAGGTCGAAAGGTTTCAGACGGGCCATTCGTTGGCTCTACGTGGGGAGTGCTTCGCACCGCCTCAACAGACTGGCGGATTCCCGATCGAGCAGGAGATGGCAGTCGGCGTGCTCCTGCAGGATCGAGGCCGGCACGGCGGGCATGACGACTCCCTCGACCGACGCCTTCACGGCCTCGGCCTTGCGCCGGTCGGGCACGGAGCAGATGAGCAGCTGGGACGCGAGGATGCGACGGATCGACATAGAAATAGCATGCGTCGGCACGGTGGCCTGCGTGGGAAACCAGCCCTCGCCGACCTGTTGCTGACGGCAGCGGTCGTCGAGTGCGACGACCCGGTACGGCTCCTCGCAGTCGAAGTCGGCGGGAGGGTCGTTGAAGGCCAGGTGGGCGTTCTCGCCGATGCCGATCAGCGCCACGTCGAACAGCCCGTCGGGCACGATCGTCGCGAGCCGTTTGCACTCCGCCACCGGATCCGCCGCCGTCCCGTCGAGTTCGTGAAAGGCCGCCGGCGTAGTGGGCAAGCGATCGACGAAGCGGTCGTGCAGGAAGCGGCGGAAACTCGCCGGATGCCCCGGATCGAGGCCGACATATTCGTCGAGGTGGAAGATCGTGATGCGGTCCCAAGAGATCGAGGGCATGCCGCCGAGCGCAGCGAGTGCTTCGAACTGGGACGACCCGGTTGCGACTACGAGCGTTGCGGTCCCAACACGATCACACGCGCCGGTAAGCGCCTCTGCGGCGAGTTCGGCCGCTGCCTGTCCGAGGGCCGTCCGGTTCTCATGGATCGCAATCTGCAGTCGAGACACCCTCGCACCTCATCGTATGAGCCGTGATGCCGGCGAAACACCCGTGAATCGTAGCACACGACCGGACCATCACAGGCCCGGCCGCCGGGGTGATTTGTTATGGATTTTTCGTGCCCGGTTGCGTTTCTTGAGACGCGGCCGAGCCTGTGGGTCCGGATGGTGATTCCGACTCGGCGAGACATAGCCACAGATGTTCGACATCGGAGGAGCCAGGGCCTCCCGTAAGCCCCGCGGAACGCAGGAGAAGCCGCACGCCCCGCCGCTGATCGCCATCGTCATCGTCATGAACACGTCGGTCTGGTTCGATCGTTAAATCGTGGCAGTCGCCGCGCAGTACGCCCGCGAGGCAGGCGACTGGCAGTTGTACGTGGAGGAGGAGGCGGTGCATCGGCTGCCGAAGCTCGCCAGTTGGCGAGGCCAAGGCATTCTTGCAGCCTTCGACGACGAAAAAACGGTCGACGCGATTCTGGCATCGCCGGTCCCGGTGGTCGCGGTCGGCGGGATGGCATGCCACGACCCGTCGTCGGCCATTCCTGCGGTCACGACCGATCACGACGCCCCCGGCCGGGATCGCGGCTCGTGCATCGCCCGAAACACTGGCAGTCGCGGACCAGGAACTCGCCAAGGTGATCGAGACGACCCGCGAGCGGGCCGGCGGCAAGCTGTCGGTGGCCGAACTCGCCGCGATCGTGGGGTTGCCGCGGTGGAAGCTCGAGAAGCGGTTCCGGGAGATCGTGGGGCATTCGATCCACGAGGACGTCGTCTGCGTGCGGCTTGCCGTGGCGCAGCGTCTGCTCACGACCACGAACCTACCGGTCAAGGCGATCGCACCACGCACGGGTTTTGCTCCGTGCCGTGCATGATCACCGTATTTCAGCGCCGATTCGCCACCACGCCCCCCTCTGTGCCAATGATAGGTGAGACACGCTCCATTCCGGCCGATGTTCCTCGCAATGGGGTATGGAGGCTGATCTGCCCATGGTCGACATTCATCACCGCTAACAGCCGGTGCGCCCCCTTTCGCGACGCTCGATCCCGTGGCCGCATTGAACGCGATTCGGAAGTGGTCCGCACGGGTGGCAGAATCCAGCGCGTGAGCTGGCTCTGTTTCACCTTTTTCGGCTGTTCACAAGACGAGCGAGTCGGCGACTTGGCCCTAAAAAGTGATCGGGAACCACCTGCCTGGCTGCTGCCGACGGGCGAGACGCTTGCGAATGTGCCGTTGACCGTCCTATCCTTGGGTAACGAAAGCAGCGACGCACCTCCGTGCGTGAACAAGGGCCCTGACTTTTTCTGACCAGTTCCCTTCAGGGAGAAACTCCCATGGCGTCGCGTGTCTTGCTTTTTTCAATCGCTGCATTCAGTCTTGCGGTCTCGCAGGCACCCGCGGTTGCCCAGGATGCGAGCTCCCTCGCCAAGATCCAGGAAACACGTGCCGGCGGCCTGAAGGCCTGCGCGACGGGCAGGAGGTTCAGGATCGCTTTCAGCCACTCCCTCTCCGAAGCGGCGATCGTGAAAGCGGTACGACGCTTCGCCGATGTGCGGGCGCAGGAACTCGGCTGTGTCACGATGCTGCACGACAATACGCAGGCCAACAACCTCGAGCAGCAGCTTGATGCGGTGAAAGCGTGGGTGACGCAAGGTGTCGACGCCATCGTCGTTACGCCGATCGACGAACGGGCTCTGAAACCGCTTCAGTTAGAGGCACAGAAGAAAGGGATCAAATGGCTGACATACCTCGGAACAATGGAACAGAGCGACGGCTACGTGTCTTTCAATCATTCTCAGTCAGGCCAGATTGTCGCCAACGCAGCCGTCAAGTGGGTCAGGGACAACGAGGTCAAGGATCCAATCGCGCTGGTGACCACATTGAACGGTCTCCCCAGCCTTTCCCCACGATGGACTGAAGTGGAACGCATCTTTGTGGCCAACGGCATCAGGATCGTCGCCAAGAATGACCAGGATTCCGCGAACCAGACCTCCGGGTTGAAGGCCGCCGAAGTCGCACTCAAGCAACACCCAAACCTGAACATCATCATTGGACTCAACGATGAATCTGCTCTCGGTGCATTGCAAGCTGTGGAAGCCGCAGGCATCGCACCGAACAAGATCTTTGTCGCCGGTCAGGACGGATTGCAGGAAGGTCTGGCTGCGGTCAACAAGGGCGGCGTGTACAAGGCGTCGGCGGCCATCCTTGTCAACGAACTTGGCGCGAACATCGTCGATCAGGCGTTGAATGCCATCGCGGGAACGGGTCCGACGGTCGTGGAAACTCCCACCGTGCTCGCCTCGAAAAGCGATCAGACCCTGCTGGACAAGCTCATCAAGAACTATCAGCCTTGACCGGGGCGGATTTCCTGAAAATTGGAAAGAAATGGTTTCTGGTTGGGGATATGGGACGAGTCGTTACGGAAGCGGGCCGCCCGCGCGATGCAGCGACAAAAATGTTCAGGGTTTATTCACTTCCTTTCACAATGGATTCGCCAGACATGTTGCTTTCACGAATGACTACCAGGGCCTTCCTACTTGTGATGATCGCAGGGGCCTCTTGCCCCGTTGCCCATGCGCAGCCGACAGCGGCCGTCACTCCGGCCCGGGAGGCCGGCGTCGAGGCGGCCATCAATGGTCTGTCTGCTGAGTGGGCGAACGCGTATCTCAAAAATGATCCCTCGGTTCTCGAACGGATCTGGGCCCCCGAGTTCGTCTACGTCGAACCTTCGGGCCGCCGCTTCACCAAGGCGGAGGGCATCGCCGCGCTCAAGGCGGGGGGCGAGAACCACACCGTTTCCAAGACGAGTTCGATCGACGTGCGGGTGTACGGCGGCGGCACGGTGGCCGTTGACATCGGCGACTACGCGGAGGCCGGCACCGACAAGGACGGAAAGCCCTTCGAGCGACGGACGCGTTTTACCAACGTGTGGGTGCTGAAAGATGGAGCGTGGCAGTGCGTCAACGGCCACGCGTCGGCGATCCCTGCGAAGCCGTGAGCGGTAGCCGACACGAAACCCATGACGGATACCGCGCGGAGTTGAGGGAGCCTCACGACCTGCGCTGCTTGACCGCTGCATGCGCGTGCGAGCCGCTAGGGCGAAGTCGTCGACCTGGAGGGCGTCCGCGTCGCGAACACCCGCTCCCCGCGGGTTCTGTTGAACATGGCTGGGTCGCCATCGCAGATCTCGACGTGTGAACGCCGGTTGGAAAGTGCAGCCCGCGGCGGTCGAAAAGTACAGCGCTGGGGATGGATTGAATCTACTCCGGGGTAGCCGGTTGCTCCAAGGATTTGTGTGTCACGACGGGCCGGAGGCCCGTCGTTGCCGCCTGCGGGCGTCCCGGAGGCGAAAGCTTTTGCCCTTCGCCTCGATGCAACGCATCAAAAGAGGTGAAACCGCTGGCGGATTGGCTGGCCACCGACTATTGCAAGCGGCGTGGCATCACAGCCGCCAGCATTGCACCGGTGGCCCAATCACATCTAGCCGCCGACTAGCCGAAAACGGGATTCTGCGCCCCTATGGCGTCCGGTCTAACGTCCGGTAGAATTGGGAAGCGCCGCAGCCGCCACAGCCAGCGCAGCGGTGGGCGCAAAGAATCAGCGGTTCCCAAAAACCCTATTTTTTGCGGATCAGGAGGGTACGCGAATTGGCTAGCAGCCACATTGGAATTGTGGTGCCCCGCAAGGGGTTGTGGGTTCGAATCCCATGCCCTCCGCTGATGGTCTCTCAAATATTGATGGCTGCGTTATCGCCGCTTGGTCCCCGCTGATGGCCTCTGCGGTTGCCACGCCTCGGCACCCTTGTCTGCCTGCCTGCAACTCGACTTCGGTTCTCTTTCTGCATGGCGGTTTTGCTTGACATCAAGAATGCCTCGAAGCGGTATGGCGACCAGATCCTGCTCGATGAGGCCTCTGCCACGATCACCGATGACGGCAAGGTCGGCTTCGTCGGCCGCAACGGCGCCGGTAAGAGTACCCTGCTGCGGGTGATCCTCGGCGAAGAGGAACTCGACGGCGGCGAGGTCATTCACCACCCACGGCTGCGGCTGGGCTACCTGCGGCAGCACGACCCGTTCCTGCCCGATGAGTCGGCCCTCGACTTCCTGATGCGGGACAGCAGCCAGCCCGACTGGAAATGCGGCGAAGTCGCCGGCCAGTTCGAACTCAAAGGCAACTACCTGCACGGCCCCGTCCGGGAACTCTCCGGTGGCTGGCAGACCCGGGTCAAACTCGCCGCCCTGCTCCTCCACGAGCCCAACCTGCTGCTGCTCGACGAGCCGACCAACTTTCTCGACCTCCGTACCCAGATGCTGCTGGAGCATTTTCTGCGGACCTTCAAAGAAGCCTGCCTGATCGTCTCACACGACCGCGGCTTCCTCACCGCCACCTGCGACCGCACCCTTGATCTCTCCCGCGGCAAACTTACCACCTATCCCGGCAAGATCGACGCCTTCCTCGACCATCAGCGGGAACAGCGGGAACACCTCCAGCGGGTGAACGCCGCCACCCTCGTCAAAAAGCGGCAGCTGGAACAGTTCATCACCAAGAACCGGGCCAAGGCCTCGACCGCTTCGCAGGCCCGCTCAAAGGCCAAGCAACTGGAACGCCTGGAACTGGAGGAGATTGCCAGCGACGCCCCCACCGCCGCCATCCGCTGCCCCGAGGTCGCTCCCCGTCAGGGCCCCGCCGTCCGCTGCATCGATCTGGCCATCGGCTACCCCGACCACACCGTCGCGGAAGCTGTCGCCGTCGAAATTGACCACGGCATGCGGCTGGCTATCGTGGGTGACAACGGCCAGGGCAAGACCACGTTTCTGCGGACGCTGGTCGGCTCACTCGAGCCCACCGCCGGCCGGGTGAAGTGGGGCTATGGCTGCGAGATCGGCACCTACGCCCAGCACGTCTACACCACCCTCCCCGAGGATGAGACGGTGCTCGGCTACCTGGAACGGGTGTCGGCCCTTGGCACCAAGACCCAACGCATCCTCGACCTGGCCGGGGCGATGCTCTTCCGGGGCCAGGCGACCGAAAAGAAGGTTCGGGTGCTCTCCGGCGGCGAACGGGCCCGGCTCTGTCTGGCCGGACTGCTGCTGGGTGGCTTCAACGTGCTAGTGCTCGACGAGCCGGGCAATCATCTCGATGTCGAAACCGTCGAGGCCCTGGCCACTGCGCTGGAAGACTATGCCGGCACCGTCATCTTCACCAGCCATGACCGCTCCTTCGTGCAGGCCGTTGCCACCAGTGTGGTTGAGGTGGCCGCCGGCCGCGTGGTGCAGTACCCCGGCAGCTACCGCCAGTATGTCGAGCGGATGAATGCCGAGATCGACGCCGCTGAAGTGGCCCGGCCGGCTGTGCGGCCAGGCGGCGGGACCGCTCCGAAGCGGCGGCAGACCGACGCCAATACTGACCGCCGGCTGCGGAAGGAGCTGGCCGCGGTGGAAAAGACGGTGGCCCGGCTCGATGGCGAAAAGCTGCAGGTCAACGAGCGGCTGCTGGCGGTAACCGACGCCGCCGAGGCGGTTCGAATGCATGCTGAGCTGACTGTGATCACCCAAAGCCTGGCCGAGGCCGAGGATCGCTGGCTGGAACTGCAGGAAGCCCTCGCTGAGTGAGCCGGCTGCCGTCACGGCTGCCAACATTGTTCGACAGGTTTGTCCGCCGTCAACCAAGGGTTACCCCCCGGGTAGCTGCGAGAGATCAGCGGGGGGCCGGAACCTGCCGTCCGGAATGAACTGGTTGTGGCGGCACGCTGCCATGCCCCCTTGCGGCTGGTGCTCCCTGACAAAATCTTCTGGCCGCGTCACCAGCGCCAACGGCCGGGCGGGGATGCCGCGGCGGTCGAGGAAGTCGAGCCGGTCGGCTAGTTCCAGCGGCGACTCATAAAACGCCGGAAGCTCCGGGATGTCGGGGTTGGCATCGACCACCGCCAGGCCGCCGGCCGGCCCGCCCAGCCGCTGCGGCTGATAGAGCAGTGACCAGCCGTAGATGTCGGCGTCGCAGGGCTGCAACTGGAGTGCGGGCGGTTCCTGACCGAGTGGCCGCAGATCGGCCCCGCAGAGCAGGCCGAGCGTCAGCCGTTGAATGGCTTGCTGCTGGTGGTGTCTGCTGCCACTGTGGCTCAGCCTGGCGGCAAGATGGCGGCCACCACGATGACCCTCCCGTCTGACCGTTCCGGCCAACGCCCATGCCGTCGGCCAAATCCAGCCGATCCGCAGCACACGGGTCAGCCACTCGCCTCCGGCCTCCTTCGATCGCACCAGCCGCACACAGCCGATCACGAGGGGGCGATAGGTCTCATTCGGGGGAGCCGGGTCAATCCGGCCAGATGGCTTTGCGGGACGGACCAGGCGAACGGTGGCGGTCTGCATGAAAAGCCTCTCCCTGCTGGAGGATGTCGGGATCCCGCCGCTGCTCCGGTGCTGCGGCGTGGGCAAACCCTAAGGCCTCGGATGGACAACGTTGGTCCCACGGGGCCAGAAAATCTGCCGGCCGCCGAGCCGCTTGCCGGGCAAGCAGGGCGGCCCGTTGGTAGGATCGCGGGGGTCTCCCCAGCCGTTTCGTCCCCCTCCCCTTTCCCCCCTTCCCCCTTTCCCCCTTTCCCTTTTCTGCCGCTGCCCTGCCCGCCCATGGACTCCATTAGCCGCCACGAACAGCTGCTTCGGGTGTTCCATCTGATCGACATTCTGTTTTCCGCCCGGCAGCCGCTGTCGGTCTCCGAGCTGAAGCGTGAACTGCAGGATCGGCGGGTGATCGACGAGATGTCTGACAAGAACATCCGCCGCGACATCGAGTTTCTGGAAAAGTTTGGCTACTCGATCGCCCGCTCGAAGAAGCGGTCGTCCAAAGGCGGCAGCTGCCTCGCCTTCGCCATCAGCATCGGCCTCGGCAAGGACGAGTTGCGGCCGCCGGTCATCGGCGTGGTGGAGCTGCTGTCACTGGCGGTGGCCCGTGACTTTCTCGCCCCCCTGGCCGGCACCTTCTACTGGCGGGGCATCGGCCAGCTGATTGCCCGGCTGGAGACGGTGGCCACCCCGCAGCTGCTCGGTTATGTGAACGATCACAAAGAAGGTCTGGTGGTCCACCCCCGGCCAAACACCGGTAAGTACGGAAGCCGGATGCTAGCCGGCATCAATCGGGCCATTCGCCAGCGGGTCGAACTTGAAATTCGCTACACCAGCCTGACCGCTGCCAAGCCGAAGAAAAGCACGATCCAGCCAGAGGCCCTCGTCGTCTATGAGGGCAGCATCTACGTGGCTGCCTACAAGGCCTCGGACACTCCCGAGACCGCGCAGATTCGGTTCTACAAGCTCGACCGCATCAGCGACGCGCGGCCATTGTCACGGTCGTTTGAGCGGCGGCCCCAGCCGGTCGAGGAACTCCTGGCCGACAGCATGACAATGTTCCGCTCGTCCGATCCGCCCCGTCGCTACCGGCTGCGGATTGCCGCCGAACGGGCCCGCTGGGCGGTCGAAAAACCCTTCCATCCCGGGCAGATTGTCCGGCAGCAGGCCGACGGCAGCCTGCTGCTTGAGATTCCGCGGGCCTGGGACGATGAGATGCTGCCGCAGCTGCTGGCCCTTGGCGAGCATGTCGAGGTGCTCGAGCCCGAGGAGGCCCGTGACCGGCTGCTCGAAACTGCCCGGGCAATCATCGGCAAGTACGCCTGCCGGCACATTCGGGAGTTCGATGCCATCTACGCCGACCGGGCCACGGCCGATCTGAGCTGAGCACGGGAGTTGCCCTGGTTGGCTGGCGATCGCCCACATTGGCGGGCAAAGGCCCCGGTGGCTTTTCTCCCCGCACAGTTATCACTCGATAGCTGAAGTGCCCCTGTCATCCCGCGGCGGCATGGGCTGCGCTGGGCGGTTGTGGGGATTGATGATCTGAAATGCCTCGAGCACCCGCTGCACGTGTGGTGCAGTGGCCGCCTCCATCCGGCGGACTGTGATCGGTCGGGGGTCGTCCGGGGTGGCGGCGTCGGGGTCGCTCTTGATTCGCGCGATGATTTCATTAGGCGGGAACTCCGTGAGCCGCGAGGTATATTCCTCAGTCGATATCGGCTCGCCAAGTCGCTGCAGGATGTCGGTAAACATAACCGGCTTCAGTGTCACGGCCGTCTTGCCGTTGCGTTCAAATTCGAACGTAGGAAGAAAGTTCCGCCATGACCGCGTGACGTCCTGGTCTTGTGGAATCGCGGGCTTGATCTGACGACAAATGAGATACCGCCGCTCGCCGATTGGCGCAAGCCAAGCCCGCCACTGGGTGAGTGCCCCGGTGTGACCTGAGCCAAAGATGCCCAGCCGGCCATCCGCCGCAGAATAGTAGTCAAGCTTTGTGACGAGGTAGCATCGCTCGTCGAAGGCACTGACGAGAAAGATTGTCTGCTGCGTGCCGGGTCCGTACTCAACGTCGTCATGCTTGAACTGCGTTAACTGGAACCCCTTGGCGAGCCAGATTCCTTCGAGCACGGGGTTGCCCACGTGAAAAAGGCCATGGAGGAACTTTTCCACGGACAATTCACTCTTTATGGTCAGTCGCTTGCAAAAGTGCTGGTGCCCATTCTATCTTTTTCACGATGAACAAAGCACACCTCTGGATGGCCGTCGCCGTCATGTCTTGCTGCTCCACCCTGGCAGGAGGCGATGAGGGCTCAATCGCCTCGGGCTGGGCCGAGGATTTCACTGATCAGACCGCTTTTCAGCGGAACTGGTCCCAGTACGGTTTTCTCGCGGAAGGCCGTGACGAAAAACATCCGCATGGGCGACCGGTTTCCGGGAAGAACGTGCGTCCAGACTGGTGGCAGATTGTCGATGGCGCGTTGCGGGGACGCAACTTCCCGGAGGAGTTTCACCCGGCCGGGATCACGCGGAAAATTGCTGGCAACGACGTCCGGGTATCGTTTCGATTCAAGTTTTCCGCAGGTGGGATGGCCGGCATCACGGTGCGTGGGCCGAACCCGATCGTCGAACGCGACTTTCACGTAGCCGTCCTCCATATCCGGCCGACGAGCATCACGGCCGCTGACAATAACGTGCTTTATCCGAAAGACTCACCGGAGGCGGCGGCTCTCGCGAAGCAGGGGAAGTGGAATCGGAAGTTCTTCTACGCCAAGAAAGAAGCGGTGCAGATCGCTCCGGAGGAGTGGCATGACCTGTCGCTGGAACTGCGTGGAAAAGAATTGGCCGCGTTCGTCGATGGCAGGAAGGTGCTCGATTACATGACGCTGGCCGGAGACGAGCCGAAGACCAGTATTGGGCTTCAGCCGGGCGGTAACAAGAAAGACACGCTCGACACGTGGTTCGACGACATTCGCGTCGAACCGCTCGAACACTGACTGCGTTCGGCCGGGAGGATTGCGAATGGGCTACGGCAGCCGTTCTCGCTGGCGATGAGGTTTTCAGCATGATTCCCGATTGTCTTCTCCGAGTGCTTGTGTCCGTCGTATTGGCCGGCGGGACGACCCTGGTAGGATCAACACCGGCCCGGGCTGCCGAGCCAGCGGCTTTGAACAGTTCCCCGCCCAACATCGTGCTGATCCTCGCCGACGACCTCGGCTGGGCCGACCCCGGCTTCAATGGTGGTGAGGCATCGCTGACGCCAGCCATTGACAGCCTCGCGGCGGAGGGCACCCGACTGACCCAGTTTTGCATGACACCAGTTTGTGCAACCTCGCGGGCGGCACTGCTCACCGGCCGCTATCCATTCAGGCAGTGGATGGACTGGCGGAGTGAGGATTTTGGAAAGCCCAACTATCTCAAGCTCCTCGGCATGAGGATCGCCCACCTGCCCGATGGCACGTCCACCCGGCGTGTGATGGGCCTCAACACGGCCGAGCGGACACTCGCCGAGGCCCTGCGGGAGGCTGGCTACACAACCGCCATGCTCGGCAAGTGGCATCTTGGCGAGTGGCTGCCCGAGCACCTGCCGATGGGGCAGGGCTTCGATCACCAGTATGGCCACTACGGCTGGGGCATCGACTACACGAACTTCACCATCCCCCACAACGCCCCGGCGATTTTCTGCGTCTACGACTGGCACCGCGATCAGCAGCCGCTCTACGAACAGGGCTACGCCACTGATCTGATCGCCAATGAGACCGTCCGCCTGCTTCGCGAACATGCCCGCGAGAACAAGCCATTTTTTCACTACGTCGCCTTCAACGCCATCCACGGCCCGCTTGAGGAAATTCCCCGTCACCGTCCGCAGCTGACCAAACGCGAGGCGGCCATCAAATGCCTCGATGAAGCCGTCGGCCGGATTGTCGGCACCATCGACCAACTGGGACTGGCCGACAACACGCTGGTGATTTTCACCAACGACAATGGTGGGCTCACCGAAGAGGTGAACCGCCCGTGGCGGGGCACGAAAAATACCACCTACGAAGGCGGCATTCGGGTGCCCTGTGTCCTCCGCTGGCCCGGCCGCCTGCCAGCGGCCGCAACCAACGATGCGCTACTGCACGTCACCGATCTTTACCCAACGCTCGTAACGCTAGCCGGCGGCTCGCTCGCGCAATCGTTGCCACTGGACGGCTATGACGCAACCGAAACCATCTTTGCGGACCGGCCGAGTCCGCGGCAGGAAATCATCGTCGAGGCCACCGGAAGCGTTCGGCTGCCGACCATCCGGTCAGGACGTTTCAAGCTGGTCGGGGAGCAACTTTACGATATCGAAGCCGACCCGTCGGAGTTGCATGACATCGCCACCGCACAGCCCGACCTGGTCGAGCGACTCAGGGCCAGACTGGCGGCGGTGAGCCGCGAGCGGCCGCCGCTTGGGGAATTGCCGATCTTGATGACGCCGGCGCTGCCCTGGGTCTACGGCCGTGATGAAAACGCCACCGCCCCCGAGTGGGTCAAGGCTGAAGTACAGGCCCTCCGAGCGACGCAGCCACAGTCATATCCGCCCGGCAAGACCCCCTGGCCACAGCCCCCGCAAGGAGGCCGGATCATCTACACCGGCGACGGCCGCTGATTGCGGCAAGGCCAAACCCGACGCGCGGGATACCACCCACGAACCATCCGCAAGACCCGGTCGGCCGGCCATGTCTCACTGCCAATTGCTGATGGCGGCAGGCAGGCACTTGTTGGGCCAGACCGCCAATGACTCAGGCGCGGCCAATTCGATTGACTGCTGCAGCATGAGCATTGTTCTGACCTCGCCACAACGAGTGTTGTCCGCAGTCGGCTAAGCCCACCGGCAATCGCGTCAACGCATCGTGACTGGGGTGCCCTACAGCACTATCGTTGCAACGGTCGCAGCACCAGGCGGCGAACATCGGCAACTGATCCCCCGGGAACGCGAGTGGCTCGCAATCGAAGCTCTCCTCGTCCGGCTGCCAGATCAATCTCACCCAGCGGCAGAACCCGGAAAGGCTTCAGGTAGCTCTCACTACCGCGATCGACGCGGTCTTCACCAGTATTCAACAGGGGATCCCAAGCCGGCCTGATTGTCGTTGTAACGGCGGCTTCACCAAACGTGAGCCTGACTGCGCTGCCGATATCGGGTGGGGCACAGGTATACCAGAGTTCGGCCCCGTATCGGCCGGCCGTGAGCACCTCAACATCCCAGACAATGGCATCCTCCGGGCTTATCCAGTTCGTGAAGTACGAGCAGTTTGGCGCACGACCGCTGCGGACGACGCGGCCCTCTCCACGACCATCACGGGCCGGCAGTTCGGTCATGGGGGCCCCGGCTGCTCCGACGGGAAACCATGCAATTTCTGGCTTGGGCACAACTTCCAGGACCTCGTGCCGCCATTGAGCCGCAATTGCCCGGAGCCGTTCGGCTTCGGCCGGCTGGTCTCTGGCAAGGTCCTTGGTCTGGCCGAGATCGACCTGAATATCATACAGCCGGCCCTGATGGTCACAGCGGTACCGCTCCGTGCGGACACTCACGCGACCACGAAACGAAGAAATGATGTGCCTGTTGGCCAACGTGTCGGCCAATGCCTTTCGGTCGGTCGGTGTTGTTTTGTGCTCCAGCAATGGAGCCAGAGAAACGCCGTCAAGTGGCGCGGGTGGCTGAAAGCCGATGCCAGCCAGCGCCGCCAGCGTGGGGAGCAGATCAATCGCCCCACTGACCTGCGGCACGCGCGTGCCGGCCGCCACCCTGCCCGGGAATCTGAGGCAACAGACACTGCGGACACCACCATCATCGGTCGATCCCTTCTTGCCCCGCATCCCACCGCACCAGCGGCCACTGTTGGGGCCATTGTCGGAGAAAAAGACGACGATCGTCTCACGGCTGACATCCGCGGCGGTGATCGTCTCCAGCACGCGGCCAACATTCCAGTCAAGGTTTTCAACCATGGCCAAGGCCGCCCGGGTGAAGGTTTGATCCTCCTTGTCGGGCTCTGGCCCCCGTAGTGTCAGCGGCCTGTCAGCGAACCGGTTGAAGTCGACGTCGGGCACACACATCGGTGAATGGGGTGTGTTGTAGGCGATGAAGCAGAGGACTGGCCGGGCAGCGGGAGCGCGAAGGTGTTTTTCGAGAAACGAAATAGCCTGGTTGGTGATGTCATCTGTGATGTAGCCCCTGCCAGTGACGAACGCAGTATCACGCTGCATCGGCGGATCGAAGTAGTCTCCCCAGTGCCCCTCGGTAAAACCGTAAAACGTGTCGAATCCGCGGGCCAGCGGATGATAGGGCCACTGGGTGCCGTTATGCCACTTGCCAAACAAGCCGGTGGCATAGCCTGCCGCAGAAAAAACATCGGCAATTGTCTGTTCATCAGGAGCCATTCGCTCTTCACCAAGCGTGACTCCGCGGACACCACTGCGAGGGTGGTAGCGCCCAGTCAGGAATTCTGCCCGGGTTGGGGCACAGACCGGCTGGACGAAAAACTGTTCCAGGACAGCCCCATCGCGAGCGAGGGAATCGACCGCCGGGGTGGCCAAGTTGGTGTTGCCAACAAACGAAAAGTCTCCCCAGCCGGCATCATCCGCAAGCATGATTACAACGTGGGGAGGACGATCCGCTGCCGCTGGCGTTGCCGGCGCGAGCACCCCCGCCGCCAATAGCAAGAAGCCGACGGCTCTGCTGACACCCTGGAGGCAGGGCCGCTGAACCATGCCGTTTTTCATGCTTCTTGCCCCCATTGTTATCACGAATTTCATAAAATCAGATGACTTCTTCAGCAGCTATCGCCTCAGCGTAGTCTGCCGTTCCCGTCCGAGTGCGAATTGCGTTTTCAGTTCGGCGGCACCAGCCTGATGGTGGCAGGAGGACCGCTGGCCGTTCTTGCTATCAGCCCGCTTCAACTGCCGCGAGCGGCACCTCCAGCCAGTCGGGCCGATGGTGGAGTTCATAGGCCAGTTCGTAGAGCGCTTTGTCGAGCGTGAAGGCGTCGAGCAGCCGGTCGGCTTCGTTGGCGTCGGCCGGCCAGAAGCACTGGCCGACGGCGGCGGTGCAGTAGGCCTTGAGGAAGGCTGCCGCCAGTGGTTCGGCCGCCAGGGGCCGGCTGTCCTGCTGCCGGCCGATGTGCCGGGCCAGGTAGTCAAACGAGCGGCAGACGCCCGTCACATCCTTGCAGGCACTCGTCTTGGCCCGCCGTTCAGCCAATGAGCGGGAGGGCTCACCCTCAAAATCGATCACCCAGAGTTTTTTCGTGGCCGGGTCAATCAGCACCTGTCCCAGATGGTAGTCACCGTGGACGCGAATGAAGCTGGCGGCCAGCGGCTGCCGGGCCACCTGCGAGAGCCGATCGATGATGGTCGCCTGCTGGGCCACGACCGCCTGCACCCGTGGCCCCAAGGCTGCTGGGCAGCCGTCGGCCAGATCGGCAAAGACAGTGTGGGCGTGCTCGACCATCGCCTCGGCCAATGCCTCAGCATCGGCGGCGGTCGGCTGCTGCGGCTGAAAGGCTGGGTGATGATCCTGGCCAGCCAGGGCCGCGTGCATGGCGGCGGTGAGCCGGCCCAGATCGGCCGCGACGGCGGCCAATTCTTCCGGCTGACAGTCGGGCTGCTGGCTGCGGCTGCAGAGGTAGTCCCACAGGCTCTCGGTACCGGCGAGGCCGGCGTGAACGGTGGCCATCACACCCGACTCCCCTGCCCCGCCGGCGGGCTGATATTCCAGCCAGCCCAGCAGCGGCGGGGAGCCAGCAAAGCCACCTCGGGCCAGGAATGCGCCGATTTCGACCTCCGGCTGGATGCCGGTGCGGTAGCGGCGGATCAGCTTGATCAGCACCGGCAGCCCCCCGTCACCATCGTCGGCAGCCGCCACCAGCATTGAGGTGTTTGAAGCGTCGCCCCCCAGCGGGATGATTTTCAGTGGCTGGGCGTCGGCCCCGACCGCCGCGGCAGCAGCAGTCCGTCGGCCCACCAGCCGGCCATGTCGGCCGGGTTGCTCAGCCTCCCAGCTGATCAGCTGCAACAGCCAGCTGGCAAAGTCGGGGCTGGTAGCGGCGTCGACTCTGTCGGGGCCGCCATCGGCTTCCGGCAACCGCTGCACTGGCACCACATAGCAGCCGCGTTGGCTCTGGCCGGCAAGTCTGACAAGCAACAGCCGCAGCCCGGCCGGGGAAGAGTCATCCGGCAGCAGTACCTCCTCGACCAGCTCCAGCCGACAGGCTCCATCGGCGACGTCCTTGTCGGCAAACCAGCGGGCAGCCGGCAGCCACCGGGCCAGGGCGGCGATGGTGTCGGCATCAGCCATCGGTAGCCTCGGGAAACGTGAGCTGGGTGGCGGCCTTCACCAGCCGCATTACGGCGACCGGTCGGGATGGGCTGCAGCTGATGTCGATGCCGCTGCTGGTGACGCGGGCTGAGCCACCGTCAAACAGCGGGACGGCCTCTAGTGGCAGGTCAGCGTCGAGGCCGAGCTGCGGGTGATTCAAGTGAACCATGCCGCGGCACCGCTGCTGCGGTTTCAGGTTCACCACCACCAGCACCCGGTTGCCACTGGCAGGGTCATGGCGGCACCAGGCCAGCAGTTGATCGTTGTCGGTTGGCTGGACCAGCGGCGGCTGTACCTGTGACAGGGCCGGTTCGGTCCTGCGGATTGTATTGAGCCGGGTGACGAACGGGGCGAGGCTGTCGGGGCAGTCGAGATCCCAGTGCCTGATCTCGTACTTCTCCGAGTCGAGATACTCTTCGCTGCCGGGCTCGCGGGGGGTCGCCTCCAGCAGTTCCATGGCTGGGCCGTAAATGCCCCAGTTGCCCACCGACAACGCTGCCAGCGTTAGTCGCACCATGAACATCGGCCGGCCTCCCTCCTGCAGTGTTGCGTGAAGAATGTCGGGCGTGTTGGTAAAGAAGTTGGGCCGAAAGAAGTCGCTCACCGGCGGCGTGGACACTTCGGTGAGATAATCACCCAGCTCCTGCTTTTCCGTCCGCCAGGTGAAGTAGGTGTAGCTCTGGGTGAAGCCGAGCTTGGCCAGCCGGTACATCGTCTTGGGCCGGGTGAAGGCCTCCGACAGGAACAGCACGTCGGGGTGGGTGGCATGAACCTCGCCGATCAGCCATTCCCAGAAAGCAAAAGGCTTGGTGTGTGGATTGTCGACCCGGAAGATCCGCACCCCGCGGCCGATCCAGAACCGCAGGACATCGAGGACCGCCTGCCAGAGTGACCGCCACTCGGCCGACTCAAAGTCGAGCGGGAAGATGTCCTGGTATTTTTTGGGTGGATTCTCGGCATAGCGGATGCTGCCATCGGCCCGGTGGCGAAACCAGTTCGGGTATTCGGTCACCCAGGGGTGATCGGGGGAGCATTGCAGGGCCAGGTCGAGGGCCAGTTCCATCCCGTGGCGGGCCGCCTGCTGCCGCAGGAATTCAAAGTCGGCAAACGTGCCGAGGTCCGGGTGGATCGCCGTGTGGCCGCCTGCTTTCGAGCCGATGCCCCAGGGGCTGCCGACATCATCCGGGGTAGCGGTGAGGGCGTTGTTTTTGCCTTTCCGAAACGACTGGCCAATCGGATGAATCGGTGTCAGGTAGAGCACATCAAAGCCCAGGCCGGCAACATAGCCGAGCCGGTTGGCCAGGTCGGCGAGCGTGCCGTGCTGCCCGGCCGGGCCCCAGGACCGGGGAAAGGCCTCGTACCAGCTACCAAAAGCGGCCCGCTCGCGGTCGATCCAGAGCGGCCGGAGGGGCTTCAGCCAGGTTTCGCTGCTGCGATCCGCGTGGCGGCTTATCAGGGCGAGCAGGCGGTCGTCATGCACCGTCTGCCGCCAGGCTGTTGGCGTGAGGGCTGCCGCAAAGGCGGTGAGTTCGGCCGCGTCGGCCGTCGGTGCCTGGGCCGCAACCGTCTGAATAAGTAGCTGGCCCTCGGCCAGTTCACCGGCCAGGTCTTCGCCTGCCTCCGCCCGCAGGGCCAGGTCACGCCGCCAACTGGCGAAGTGGTCGACCCGTCCGCTGACCGTGTACTCCCAGGGGCCGATCCGGCCCGGCGTGAAGGCGGCCTGCCAGCGGTCGTTGCCCTCGCAGGACATCGGCATGCTGGTCCAGCCCTCGTGGCCAGCCGGGCGGATGTGCAGCCGGCACTCCAGTTCGTCGTGGCCGTCGCAGACGATATCGGCCGCGATCGTCACCGGCTGATTCACCAGCCGCTTGGCGGCGAACCGGCCGCCATCGACATCGGGAAGAATCCGGTCGATCGCCACCCGGCGGCGGAACTGGTCGGAACGATCGGGCTGCTGCTGGGGGGGCATCACGGGGGTGTTCTCTGAGCGGGGGATTGTTGCGGCAGCGCCCAGATGCCGCAGGCCTGACCGTGCGCGGAGCAGTCTAGCAGGCTGGTAGTGGCCGCGGAGCAGGACTGGCTCAGGCTCAGGTGCGGAGCTGATCCAGTGAGCCACTTGAGTCACCAAAGCTCTTGGCCGGAACCCCGAATGTATCGAGCAGCGTCAGCAGCAGGTTTGCCATCGGCTGCTCGCTGGGCAGGGAGATTGCCTGGCCCGTTCGGAGCCGCCCGCCCGCGCCACCGGCAATAGCCACAGGGAGTTGATCGTGACGATGGCGGTTGCCGTCCGAGAGGCCGCCAGCGTAGACGATGGTTGAGTGGTCAAGCAGGCTGCGGCCGTCGGGCTGCTCAATCGCATCGAGCCGTCTGAGCATGGCTGCAAACTGTTCGGCATAGAACCGATCAATCTTTGCCAGCTTGGCGATTTTGTCCGCATCATCACGATGGTGAGAAAGTGCATGGTGACCCTCGCCGATTCCGACTTCAGGAAACGAACGATTACTGCCGTCGTGGGCCAACAGGAAGGTGGCGATGCGGGTTGAGTCAGTCTGGAATGCAAGCACCAGCATGTCCCCCATCAGCCGCAGATGTTCACTGAACACCCCAGGGGGCTTTTCGGGTAACGACAGATCAGGGGCGTCGGGAATACCGGCCTGTTCGAACCGATCAAGGCGATGTTCAATGTCACGAATGCCGGCGAGATACTCATCGAGCTTGTGCTGGTCGACGGCGGCGAGCTCCCTCCGGAAGCTCCGGCTTTCCTCAAGGACGAAGTCGAGGAGTGACCTTCGCGATTGCTGTCGGGCCTTCCATGATTCCTTCCGCTCTGCCCCGGTGCCACGGCCGAAGAGCCGTTCAAAGACGAGTCGGGGATTGGACTCAGGTGTCGCCGGTTGTCGGGCCGATCGCCAGGCAAGGTTGAACTGGTAGGCGCAGGAATACCCAGAGTCGCAGCTGCCACTCTTGCGGACCCCGTCACAGGAGAGTTCGAGCGAGGGAAAGCGGGTCCGCCCGCCGAGATGCTGTGCCGCGACCTGGTCGACCGAAATACCCGCCCGCAGATCGGCCCCGGCGGTCTTCAACGGGCGGGCTGCGGTCAGGAAGCTGGCCGTCGCCCGGGCGTGGTCGCCCGCCCCATCGGGGCCGGCAAAGCCGTTACGGTGGGCGAGGCCCTGCACGAATGTCAGTTTGTCACGATGCCGGGCGAGCGGTTCGAGCGACGGTCCCAACTCGTAGTCCTTGCCTTCGCCCCGGGGCATCCACTGCTCAACGTTGACCCCGTTTGGCAGATAGAGAAAGGCCATCCGTTGGGGGACTGCGGCGCTGGCCGGCGCCGCACCCCGACTGGCCGATTCCAGCAGTGGAACGGCGAGGGCAACCCCCGGCCCCCGGAGGACTGTTGTTTTCAGCCATTGGCGTCGGTTGAATGACAGCTTTCGATCGTTCATTTTAATGATCTCCGTCGGGGGTGATCCGCCGCATTTGGAATGGTACGCTCTCGAGGACAGCCGCGACCAAGGTTCGTAGTCCTCCATCGTCCCGGCACCGCTGCACAATTTCATCCACCGCTGGGGCATCGTAATATTCGACGCCCCTGCCAAGTGCGTAGGTCAGCAGCTTTTCCGTCAGGCAGCGGTAGAAGTCATCGCGGCGGTCTACGGCAATCCGCCGGGCGAGCCCCCTGACATCAGGAAATGATTCGCCGGTGATCAGTTCGCCAGCCGTTTCAATCTCGATGCCGTCGGTCTGCCACTGACCGATGGCATTGTACTGTTCCAGTGCCAGGCCAAGGGGGTCGAATCGGGCATGGCAGGAGTTGCAGAGCGGTTCCTGCCGGTGCCGGGCGAGCAACGCTCGCATCGAAAGGTTTTTGGCGTCCTGCTGCGACGCGGTCGCCTCCAGCGGCGGCACGTCCGGAGGAGCCGGTGGCGGGGGCATCCCCAAAAGGTTTTCCAGAATGAACAGTCCCCGCTTCACAGGGCTCGTCCTCGAGGGGTTCGAGGTGACCGCCAGCACGCTCCCGTGTGTCAAGAGGCCGTGGCGATGGCTTTCTTCACGAAGCGAGACCAGCTGCATGGTGTTGCCCGTGATCCCCTCGATGCCGTAGAAGCGGGCCAGGGGCTCGTTGAGGAACGTCTGATCGCCGACCAACAGGTCGGCGGCAGGCAGATTGTTGCGGAGCAGGTGCAGGAACAGCAGTTCGGTTTCCTGCTGCATGGCCCGTCGCAGATCTGCGCTGAAGATTTTTTCCGCTGCGGCCCGGTCTGTTTCTTTAAGAATCGTCGGGAGGTCAAACGGCATGTGCATGACATCACGAATCTGGAGCCATTGGCCGACAAAGTTCCGGCCGAATGCATCGCATCGCGGGTCGGCGATCATCCGGTCGATCTGCTGGTTGAGCGATGCCCGCAATCTTCCGGCGGCGGCGAGTTCGAACAGTTCCTCATCGGGCATCGTGCTCCAGAGGAAATAAGAGAGCCGCGATGCAAGAGAGAACTCATCGAGCTGTTCAGCCCGGCGTGTGGACGAGCCGTTCCGGTCAGCGCGTTCATCGCGAAAGAGAAATCGTGGTGAGGCGAGCACTGCCGTCAGCGCGGCCACCACCGCTTCATCGACAGAGCCGCCGGCGTCGCGGGTTTTCCGGGCCACCCCAACCAGTCGTTTCCGGGTGTCATCATCGAGCGGCCTGCGGAATCCACGGCGGCCGATCCGCTCAATCGTGGCCACGAGCGCTGCCGTGGCGGCGGGGTTGTCACCGGGGGGCGGCGGCTCAACCAAGAGCGTTCGCAGGGTGTCGGGGGAGGACGCTTTCACTGATTTCCCAGCGCGGGTGGCCGCCAGGTCAGCCAGGACCTGCCGGCCAATCGCGTCAGCAAGGGCGAGATACCGTTCCACGAGCAGCGGCGACGTTGAGAGCACGCTCCCGATCGTGTCGAAGCCGTGACCGGTGTCATCGGGCGGAAGCTCCCCTGTGACATCGATGCTCATGCCGGTGAGGTCGCTGACCGAGTTGACGTACTCGGTCCGGTTGAGCCGCCTGAGCACGACCCGCCCAGGATCCGGATCAGCCGGTGTCAGCCGAAAGACGGCCTGCTCGATCCAGGTAACCAGCGCCCTGCGGTCGTCCGCTGTCGGCTGCGGCTGGTGATCGGCAGGTGGCATCGTCCCGGCACGAACATTTTTCCAGGCGGCAATCCATTCCTGCGGAGGGTCATCATCGGTGTTTGCCCCAGCGGCCGCTGGGGCATCCCCAGACTCGAGAAGGTGATCGAATGCTATTCCCCCTTCAGCGCTGCCATTGGTATGGCAATCACCGCAGAACCGGTGCATCAGCTGTTCGCTGGCAGTGGCGGTGACAGCGAGAACGCTGGCCAGTGCTGCTGGAAGAATCAGAAGCCGCATCGGCAATAGTGGGACCGGTTGGTGGGATGTGGGCAGGCAAGCCTGGATTGACGCAATCGCTTTCCCAGAACTATGTCCCGAGGCCGCCTGCGATGACTCAAAACCCATTTTGGGTGATTCGGGGGTCTTACTGGATTATTACCGAGCCCGCGAATGCGGATGATCGGCAGCCGCTCATCGGGCCGGTGAAGAGCAAAAAACAAGTGCCGGCATGATGCAGGGCGGAACTGACAGCAAGTTCTGGAAACGTCTGGTCAGGCACGGGGTCGCGGCCTCCCTCTGCGGCGAACACCACCGCATCACCGTTCATCACTAGGTTGTTTCAGGCAGATTGTTCGTGCTGGACTGTGGGGCACGCAGACCGACCTCAACTCCATGCGAGGCTGCTGCAAACCGGGTGAGTTGAAGCTTGAACTGGTGGAATTTGACGTCAAACACGGCGGTGATTTCCTTGGCGATCATCCGCATTGCGGCAAGACAAACCGGCCGCGGGAGAAGGTCAAGCTGGCCGATTCGACGCAGCAGGACGGGCCGCGAGTGACGGGTGTGATGGTCCTTGAGAATGCGCCGTCGGGCGACAGGAAGACCGCGGAACACACCGGCTGGTTTGGCGTCCGCGCAAACGAGGCTGTCTGCAGGCAAGGCTGCCTGAAACCTCAGTCCTGGGCTTCGAATGGCTCAGTTGCCGGCCGGCTCCGGTTGGCTCCATCGCGTTTGAGCAATCACCGCTGCTGGCGGAACTGCCGTGGCGTGCAGCCCCGGAGTCGTTTGAAGATGCGGTTGAAGTGGGAGAGGTTGTCAAAGCCAGCCTGGCCGGCGATGGTCGTGACTGACTGGCCGGTGCGGGCCAGCAGCTGGCAGGCCTGGGCGATCTGGACCTCGTGTGTCCAGCCGGTGAAGGTGCGGCCGGTCATCCGTCGGAAGAATCGGCTGAAACCGGCTGGAGACATGCCGGTCAGAGTGGCCGCTTCGGTGAGTCCTGGAGGAGTAGCCAGGTGTTTCAGGACGTGCCGGCAAATGCGGTCGATTCGATCGGCATCGCGGGTCCGCGGCTGCCGGCAGAAGGCGGTGTCGGCCAGTGGGCGACCGCCGCCACTGCGGGCCAGCTGCTGGAGCACCTCAAGCAGCCGCAGCAGCCGGCCCAGGGGCGGCAACGTTGCTCCCGACTCGATCAGCGGCCGCGTGATCGGATCGGTGCTGTGATCAAACACCAGCCCCCGCACGGCGGCGGCCAGCAGCCGGCGGATGTCGGCGAACTCGGGCTGATCGAAATCGGTCCCACCGAGCGGTTGCGTGGTGAACTGAATGACCACTGCCCTGCTCCGTTCCGCCGGGTCGGCGGTCGATTCCCAGGTGTGCGGCAGATGCGGTCCCAGCAGAACCAGGTCACCTGGCTCAAACCGCTCAATCGAGTTGCCAACGAAACGCTGGCCGCGGCCTGAGCTGATCAGCGTCAGTTCATACTCGGGGTGAAAATGCCAGCGGTAGGGAAAGGCCGGCAGATCGAAGGACAGCCAGGCGAACGACTGGCCGGCCGACGGTTCGACGGTTTCGCGAAGGGGAAGCATCAATGCCGCAGCCGTTGAGTAATCAGGAGAAGATTTTGCGTTGCAAAATTGCTGGTTGCGGGAATTTACCCTAATCAAGGGCAAAAAAAGCACCAGTCTGAGCAAAGCGGCGCGGAGACTTGGGGTGGGTGGCAGCTGTAAAGTGCTTGACGGCGGGGCAAAATCTGCCGGCGCAGGATGCGGCGGCGATCAGGATTGCCAGGGCAGTTCCCGCTCGGTTGGCCAATTTCGTCTCAGGAGATTTTGCTCATGTCGGTCAGTGACTCAGCCGGGGTATCTCCCGCTTTTCCCTTGCTCGACGACCCCTATCCGGTCACCACCGCGCAGCAGGAGCAGTTCCGCGAAGACGGCTTCATCAAGCTGGCAGGTGTCTTCGACGCCGAGACCCTCGCCCATTTTGAGCGGGAAATCACCGCGCTGACTTTTGCGCACAACCCGCTCGCCGACACAGCGATGGATGACCGCGACACCTACGCCAAGGCCTTCGTTCAGGTGGGCAACCTCTGGGAGAAAGGGGCGGAGGCCAGGCGTGTCACTTTCTCGCGGCGGCTGGCTGGGATCGCCACGGCGCTGCTTGGCACCCGTGGCGTACGGCTCTGGCACGATCAGTCGCTCTACAAGGAGCCGTCGGGTGGCTTCACGCCCTGGCATGTCGATCAACAGTATTGGCCAATGGCCAGCAGCCTGACGGTAACTGCCTGGATTCCCCTCCATCCCGTGCCGCTGGAACAGGGGCCGCTGTCATTTGGCCGCGGCAGCCACCGCAAGCGAATCGGTCGCGACCTGGCCATCTCGGATGAATCCGAGCAGCTGATCCGTGACGCCATTCGTGAGCAGGGAGTAATCGAGGTGACCGAGCCCTATGCCCTGGGCGATGTCTCCTTTCACCTCGGCTGGACCCTGCACCGGGCCGGCCCGAACACCACCGATCGGCCGCGGAAGGTCCACACGGTGATCTTCATGGACATCGACATGCGGCTGGCCGAGCCGAAGAACCCCAACCAGCAGCTTGATCACGAAAAGTGGACGCCCTCAACTGCCGTTGGTGAAGTCATGGACGACCCGCTCAACCCAGTGCTGTATGAGGCCTGAAGCAGGCCGGTCAGTCGCCTGCGACAAACACCGCCAGTTCGGCGGTCAGGCCTGGCCCGAAGGCCATCGCCACACAGGTCTCAGCGGCACCCCGGGGATGGCCGTTCGGCTCTTCCCCGCCACCGAAGAGCCGTTCGAGGACAAACAGGATCGTGCCACTCGACATGTTGCCATGTTCGGCGAGGACGCCTCGGGAAACAGCGAGTCGTTCGGGGGCAAGCCCGAGGGCGGTCTCGACCGCGGCCAGCACCCGTGGTCCACCCGGGTGGACCGCCCAGTGGTTGACGTCGGCTCGATGCAGGCCGTGCCGGGCAAGCAGTTCGTCGATGAGGCCGGGCAAGGGGCCGGCGATACTGCCGGGCACTTCTGCCGACAGCGTCATCTCAAACCCATGGTCACCGATCGTCCAGCCCATCTGGTCCGCGGTGTCGGGCAGGATTGTCGAGGCCTGATCGACGAGCCGCCAATGCCGGCAGGCGGTGGCGGCCGCTGACCGACCCACCACGGCACCGGCCCCGTCGGCGAAGATGCTGTTGGCGACGATTGAATCGGCCGCAGCGCCATACTGAAAATGCAGGCTGCAGAGTTCGACGCAGACCATCAGCACGACCGCCGCTGGCGTGGTCGCGGCAAACGCGTCCGCGGCACGCAGGGCATTGAACGCCCCGTGACAGCCCATGAAGCCGATGTGGGTGCGGGCAACGTCAGCAGGCAGACCGAGGACCCGGCAGAGCTCGAGATCGACCCCCGGAGTGGCAAAACCGGTGCACGAGCAGGTGACCAGGTGGGTGATCTGAGCAGCAGCAACATCAGACCGGGCGAGGGCTCGCTCTGCGGCGGTGATCGCCAGTGGGCCTGCCGCGCAGGTGTAGCGGGCCATCCGCTCGGCCGTTGTCGGCCCGGCGTCGGCCGCATTGCTGGCTGGCGGAAAAAACGTCTGGGCGAAAGCTTCGGTCCCGGGATCTTCCAGCAGCACCGAACCACGGTTCTCGATTTGGGTCTGCCGGTAGATCGCCGACAGGGTTCGTGGGCGGGTTCCTGCCGGTCCGGCCAGGGTGCCGGCAAGGACGGCGGCGTCCCGCTGCGCGATGCCGTGCTGTGGGGCTGCCGAACCGATGCCGAGAATTGCAAGCGTCATGCGTGCAGTGTTACAGATTCGGGCTGTGGCGGCGATCAGGGAGCCTGCAGCCGCGGGTTTTCTGGTTTGCCTGCGTCATCCAGGCGGCACGCGGACTCAACCAGGGCTGGTGGTCGGCCTGGAGGCGAGCCTGACAGAGTTTCCAGTGCAGCATTGGGCGACGTAACCAGCAGCGCCCGGAAACCAGGTCGCGGCCCGAACCGCAGCGGCCACCAGCCACGGGCTACGCAGGGCGAGTGCCACCAGGCGGCAACGACGGTGCCGCTGGTGAAGACCCGCCCGGTGCCGTCGGCCGTAGCGGGCCGCCGCCGCGGCCGGTGGCAGGAGCTGACCGGTTGGGCCAATGACCGACTCGCTCAATAGCCGAGCGGCATGGAGGGCCCAGCCGATGCCTTCGCCGGTAAATGGTTCGACGTAACCGGTGGCATCGCCCACCCGGTAGATGCGGTCACTGCCCGGATCGACCACCGGCGTCTGGTGGGTCAGTGGTGGGGTGGCCCGGGTGGTGGCAGCCTCGATTGCCACTCGCTCGACCAGGGACGCTCGACCACCACTCGCCTCAGCCAGCAGGTTGGCGACGGCCACCGACGGTGACCCGGCAGCGGCCACGCAGGCCGGCGCCACCGCCGCGGCAAGATCGATCTGACCATCCTCGAGCCGTACCAGCCCGCAGTAGCCCGACCGGCCAACCGCCATCACGAGTTGGCCCGCCGGCAGGCGGCTGCTGTCCCGAGGCAGGGTGGCCCCGATCCCGATCAGGTTTTGTCCTGGCCGCCGCCGGGCTGCGGGCCGACTGCCCGCGGCCGTCTCGACCCGGACCGCGTCAGCCAGGCCACCTGCCAGCACGATCCGATCAGCCGCGAGGGCCCGTTCACTGCCGTCGGCCGCGATTGCCAGCAGGCTGACACCGGTTGCAGCTGGCCGGCAGGAGACAACCCGGGTCTGCGGCAGCCAGGCAGCACCGGCTGCGATGGCCGACCGGATGATTGCCGGGTCGAGGGACTCGCGTGACTGCACGGCCCCCGGCGGCAGCCGCAGGCTGGCAACGCGGCCGCCGGCGAGGAGCTGCACGGTGCCGAGCGGGAGGCGGCAACCGGTTTGGGGTGGCTCCAGTTCACCGCCCGAGCCGGTCATGTCCAGCTGGCCCAGTTCCGCCAAGGCCAACGGTGAAAGGCAGCAGCCGCAGACCTTCGGCCGGGGAAAGGACTCACGGTCGAGCAGCAGCACCCGAAGGCCGGCGTGCGCGGTCCGAATCGCTGTCGCCCCGCCAGCCGGGCCGGCCCCGACGATGATCAGATCCCAACTGGCTGCTGCTGCGGCCGTGGCAGAAATCGTGGCCGGAAGTGGAGTGGTCTCACCTAACACGGGCGACTCTCCTTTCTCCGTCCCCAGCTCACACAGACCCGCTCGGGCCAGGTGCGGTCGATCTGGGCCTGGGACAGACCGGCCGCGTCAAGCAGCTGCCGGTATTCGGCCGGCGTGCGGGCGGCCTTCACCGACAGTGGGCCATCGACCCGGGCCACCCGTGAGCGGGCCAGCAGCGTGGTGCCGACGTGGGCCAGCAGCAGTCCCAGCTGGCTGCGGCGTAGATCAGAAAAGACACAGCCAACAGCGGCTGCAGCGGCCATGCCCCGCAGGAGTTCGGTCGCAGCGTCGTCGCTGAGATGGTGCAGGAAGAGCGAGTGCATGGCGATGTCGCAGGGGGGACAGCCGTCACGCACGATGTCAGCCTGGGTAAACGTGAGGGTGGCCGATCCACTGCGGCCAGCCTGCCGCTGCCGGGCCCAGCCAATCGCCCGTTCGCTGACATCGAGGCCGATTACCTCGACCGGCTGCGCAAGCCTGCCACCAAGATACCGGCCAACAGCCGCCGTGAGATCACCGCCGCCGCAGGCGATGTCAATGATCCGCACAGGGCGACGGTCTGCTGCGGCCGCGGTCTGCAGCAGCTTCACGGCACGGCGGCCCAGCTGCGAGGCGGTCCCTGAGATCAGGTTGATCCGCGCAAGCGCGGTCAGGGCCTGGTCATGCTCCGCCTGATCGAGGGCGGGGTCGTCCATCAACTCGGGTGGACGGTCAGCCAGTGATGGAAGCGGGGGCATGGCGGGCTTGCGGAGGGCGGAACCCCTGCCATGGTACAGGCTCGTTGAGATGCGAGTGGCCCATTCCCGCTGGTCGGCTCGCGACACGAGCAGGCCGCGATTCAGCCGAGGTTACATGCCGGGCGGGCAGGGCTGGGTCTGCACGGCCCCCTCGTAGACGACCGGGGTGACCAGGCCCGATCCGGCGCAGGGGTCGCAGGTAGGTGGACAGGGCATCGTTGCCCCGGCGGGCACGACACCGGGGGCGGCCATCGTCTGCGAGAACCCACCGCCCGCAGCGGTTGGGGCCATCGGCATGACCGCACCTGGCGGCAGCGGTGTCTGGACCGCGCCGGGGGCCGGATAGGCCACCGGCTGGGCTGGTACGCCCTGTTGCGGAGCACCCGGCTGCGGATAGACCGGTGGGGCGTAGGGCGGGGCGTAAGCGTAGGGGCTCTGGCGGTGCCGGGCACAGCCCGGACTAATCGCCAGGGCAACGAGGCCAAGAGCCAGGCCACGAAGCGGAATACCACGCAGGAACATAGCTAATTTCCTTCAGGTGCCCGCCTGTCCTCAGACAGTAGGAAATCGCAGTCGGCGGCAGCAAGACCGACTTGAGCCGTGAACTCGGAGACTGTTCAGCCGGCCGGCTCGAACAGGGCGATGCTGGCCGTAAAGCCGTGCAGGCAGTTTTTCCGGCCAATGGGGCCGACCTCGCCTTGGGCGAAAAAGCCGGCGACCGGAAGGGGGCCGAGCACCTCCTGCAGGCAGCGGGCGTCGTGGCTGGCCGTTTCGAACATTCGGCTGCCGCGGCCGTTGCAGGTGAACATGAGGCCGCCGGCGGGCGGCGGCCCGGCCCGCTGACGCAGGAGTCCGATCAGATCGTCGTGGGCAGTGGTGGCGTCCCTGACATGAAACTGCACTGTCTGGCCGGTACGGATGCAGTCGCCGACGGCGACAACGCCGGTTTCCGGGTCAGCGCCAACGACGTTGCGAACCAGAAAGTCCCCCCGCTCAAACCGGTCCTGGTACTCACTGGCCACGCGGCCGACATGCAGCGAGCTGCGGACCAGTTGCCGGTCATGGTCGTCCAGGGTTCCGTAAATGGCCTGCAGCTGGCCGAACGCCGGCCGCCCACCGAGCTCAAAGAGCATGTTGTCTTCAGCCTTGGTCACGACGAAAGGCTGGCCGATCGGTCGGCAGCCCTGCGAGACAATCGGCCGCACCCGCACCCCGCCGCCGACAATCACGCCGACGGCGCCGGCGTCGAAGGTCTGCCGATCAATCACCAGGGTGTTGCTGCCGGGACGATTCCCGCCGCTGGCCATGCCGCCGATGACCGGCACCCCCGGCCGATCCTCGGCCAGTCGCCCGATCAGCTCGTCGACCGGAAATGAGAACGGGTCGGCCACTAGCAGCAGGCTGGCATGTGCGGGCCAGTTAGGTTCATCCGGCCAGCCGAGAAATGTTCCACCGTCCGGCGTCTGGACATGCTCAAGCGCCACCGGCGTGATCACTGCGGCTGGCAGCGATGCCATCCAGACGGAAACCGCCGGTCCTGACTCATACTCCTCGGCATTGGCCAGCACCCCCTCGGCCGTCGTGCCGACGAGGCAGCCCGCGTCGATCAGGTCGGCCAGGCCCTCGAGGGTCGGGCGGATCGCCGGGCCGTAGGCAGCCGAGACAAAGACCATGGCCAGGTCGGGCCGGCGGCCGGCGAGCTGGGAGACCGCCTCGAGCGTCGCCTCGCGAATCGCCGCGTCAAGCTCGGGCAGCATCGATGCGGCGGCGGCACAGCGGACCGCCCGGGGCTGTGTGGCGGACTCGGAAGGCGACGGCATGGACGAACCTGGTGGTGAGTGAGAGGAGATCGCGGTGGCGAAAGATCAGCAGGTGATTTCAGCGAACGACTCGATCGCCTCATGGTCATAGAGACTCTCCAGCGGCCGGTTGCCCGGGCGGACGGCTGCCGCCGTGGCCATGCCAGCCGCCCGGGCGGCGTCGAGCTCGGCTCCGACGTCACTGACGAACAGGATCTGCCGCGGTGGCAGGCCCATGTCGGCGGCAATAGCCGTATAGCTGGTCTGCTCCCGCTTGGGGCCGGTGGTGGTGTCGTAGTGGCCCCGGAGGTGACGCGTGAGGTCGCCCGCCGCGGTGTGGCCGAAGAAAAGCCGTTGGGCCTCGATCGAGCCCGAAGAATAGATCCGCACGTCGAGTCCGGAGTCAGCCCAGTCTGCAAGGGCCGGGGGCACGTCTTCGAAGACGTGCGCGGTGAGCTGGCCCGACTCAAAGCCGTTTCGCCAGATCATGCCCTGCAGCGTCTTCAGTGGTGTCGACTTGATGTCACGGTTGATCAGGTCGATGGCAGCCAGCACGATGGCGGTGCGGCCCTCGGGGGTGTCGGGCTGGCCCACGCAGCCGGTTTCCGTGGCAATCGCCGCGGCCGCCTCAGCGACGGCCGGCTCGGTGGCGTGCTGCTCGAGGAACGCCGCGATGTGCTCCTTGGCGTAGGCGAAGAGCACGTCGTAGACGAAGGCGATCGACGAGGTGGTGCCCTCAACGTCGAGCAGGATTCCCTGGCCGCCAAACACGATCACGAGGCAGCTCCGTTGGTGCCACCCAGATAGGCTGGCCCGAGGCAGAGCGGCTCGTAGCCCGCGTGGACGCCGTCGTTGAGGTAGTGCGGCGTCCAGCCACTGGTGTCCTGGAACAGCCGGATGGCACGGATCCTTCGCTCCTTGCAGAGGTCGAACCAGTGCCGGGTGCCCAGCGGCACGCTGATCAGGTCGCCGGCCCAGACCTCGATTCCGAAGACTGGTCGGTCGACCGGATTGATGTGGAACACGCCGCTGCCCTGCAGGATGAAGCGAACCTCGTCCTCGGTGTGGGTGTGTTCCTTATTGAACTTGTCGAGCATGGCGTCCAGGTTCGGCGTGTCGGGGTAGATGTCGATAACGTCGGCCGTGACAAAGCCCCCCTGCTCTTTCAGGACGTCGATTTCCGTTTTGTAGGCCGCCAGAATCTCCTCGGCGGGAGCGGCCGGGTCGACCCGGTCCTCCAGCGGCCAGGCGTCGTAGCGGAGCCCCTGGTCGGCGAGGAAGGCAGTGATCTCGCCGGCATCGGTGAGGCGGCGGGATTCGGCGGGGATGGTGACGATTGCCATGGCGGGACTCCCGGGGGCGTGGTGGTGAAATGGCCACTCTATCGGTTGGCCGTCAGGCCGACGGCAGCATCCGCTGCCGGGCGGTGACCTCGAACAGAAACTCAAAAATCTCGATGTGCCGGCGGGCCTCGGCCAATGTGCGGCCCCAGGTGTAGAGCCCATGCCCCGATAGCAGAAAGCCGTGCAGCGGCGGCCGCCGGTCATCCGACCAGTCGGCCGCGGTCAAGACCGCCCGGATGCGGTCCGACAGTTCGGTCATGTCCTGGCTGTTGGCGAAGATCGGCACGTCGGCACAGCTCTCGTGAGTGGCGATGCCTTCCAGGCCTTTGAGCATCTCGTAGCCGCTGATCTGAAGCTTGCGAAGCTGTTCCCCCGTCGGCAGCCCGGCCCGCGAAAGAATGGTCGCCCAGACCGAGTGGGTGTGGAGAACTGCCCCGGCTGCGGGGATCTGCTCGGCAATCAGACAGTGCAGCAGTGTCTCGGCCGACGACTTCCGGCCGCCGGCGGCGGCCGGGTCGATCAGCTGACCGCTGGTGTCGACCCGTACAAAGTCGTCCGGCCCGAGGGCTGACTTGTCCTTGCCGCTGGCGGTGATCAGCAGTTCCAGCGGGTCGCGGCCCAATACGACCGAATAGTTGCTGCTGGTGCCGAGTGACCAGCCCCGGGCATGAAACTCGCGGCCGACCGCCCGCAGGCCGGCGACGGCGTCGTCGCTGGCCACGTGCATCCCTGCGGACGGTGCTTCGAGAAGGTGTTCCATCCCCGAACTGTAGGCGATGCCACATCTGGCCCGCAACCGACCGGCCGTCGCTGCCGCTGAAAACGGACCAGCCGTTGGCCGCCGGACCCTTACACTGAAAAATGCGGTCGCCGCCGATCACCCGCGGGGTCGGCGGGTCGCCCGGTCGATTCATCACCCCACTGCAAACTGGCGCCATGCTGATTCTCGTGCCGACCGCTTACGAACGGGCGATCATCGCTGACGAGCTGGGGCCGGCTCTGCTTGAGTCGTCCCAGCTGGAACTGGTCGGCTTTGGCCCGGTTGCTGCTGCGGCCCGGACCGCGGCTCTGTTGGCGGCAGCGCGGCCAGCGGCCGTTTTGCTGGTGGGCATCGCCGGCAGCTTGGATCACCAGCTTGCTGTAGGGAGGGCCGCTTGGTTCCAGCGGGTCGCCTGCCATGGGGTTGGGGTTGGCACGGGGCCGGAGTTCCTGTCAGCGGGTGAGGTCGGCTGGCCCCAGTGGCCGGGAGACCCAGCCGCCGGCCTGGCAGCGGTGGGGGACGAGCTACCGCTCACTCTTCCGGCGCTGGAAGGGCAGCGCTCCGAGGCTGTCCCTGTCGGGCTGCTGCTGTCGGCCTGTGCGGCTTCAGCGACGGTGGCTGATGCAGCCCTGCGGCGGAACAAGTTTCCTGCTGCGATGGCGGAGGACATGGAAGGCTTTGCCGTTGCCCTCGCCTGCCAGCTTGCAGCGGTGCCCTGCCAGATCATCCGGGGGATCTCGAATCGGGCGGGGGACCGTGACCAGGCCAACTGGCAGGTCGAGCAGGCCCTGCGGGCGGCGGCGGCGCTGGCCCGTGACCAGTTGATGGAGGCGGGCTGATGGCGACAATCCGGCTGGGCATCTCGACCTGCCCCAACGACACCTTTGCCTTTCATGGGCTGCTGACCCGGGCGGTCGATTGGCGGGGGCTTGATTTCCAGGTGGAGCTGCTCGACATCCAGCAGCTCAACGACCGGCTGTTCGTCGGCGGCTTCGAGGTGGCCAAGACCAGCTTTCATGCCGCCATCATGCTGGCTGCTGACTACCTGGTGCTGCCGAGTGGGTCCGCCCTCGGCTTTGGAGTGGGGCCACTGCTGCTGGCCGCCCGGGCCGGTGCGGTGCCAGCTTCTCCTGAACAGCTGACGCTCTGCCCGGGGCAGCACACGACCGCGGCACTGCTCTTCCAGCTGTTTCATGCCAGCACCACCCGGGTGGAGCAGACGGTGTTTTCCCAGATCATGCCGCGGCTCCAGGCTGGTGAGGCCGACTTTGGCGTCTGTATTCATGAGGGCCGGTTCACCTGGCAGCAACAGGGCCTCCAGCTGGTCGAAGATCTGGGGACTCGCTGGGAGACGGAGACTGGCAGCCCGCTGCCGCTGGGCGGGATCGTGGGCAGCCGGAGTTTGGGGCAGGAGACGCTGGCCACGGTGCAGCAGGTGATTCATGACTCGCTGCAACACGCTCTGGCCGACCCAGCTGCCGCCCTGCCGACGATGCGGCGGTCTGCCCAGGAGTTTGACGACGCCGTGTTGATGCAGCATGTCGAGCTCTACGTCAACGACTGGACGGTCGATCTCGGCGGGGTTGGCCGGCAGGCGCTGGCCACGCTTTCAGAGCGTGCGGCTGCCGTCGGCATCAGCGGCGGCGGCCCACTGGCGATCCTGGAGGCATGACGATAACGCTTGATGGCAGCGGTTCGAGGGGCTCGCCGCTCTGAATTTGCACTCTGGCTGACACTGAATTACGGTTGCCAGAAATCTCGCGCAAGGAGTCAGCCATGCCCGCCCGCACCGTTCCGCTTTTGGGGGCCGCCGTCATTGTGCTGGTGGCCGGTCTCGCTGCCGCCGACACCCCGTCGGCCGATCCTGTGCCCCCGACCGACCTCCTCAAAAACCGGACCCTCGTGCTGAGGATTTCCAAGGAATTCATCCGCCAGCATACGCCGGCGGTGGTTGACCGGCAGACCCCGGTGGATCGCTGCCTGTTCGGTGCCCACGTCACGGGTACGGCGGTGACCAACGGCAAGCCGATGATGGCCAAGCAGCCAGCCGACACGCAGCCGGTGTTGGTGCTGCACTTCAAGGGAAGCACCCGAACCAATACGGTGGCAACAAAGAAAGACGTCAGGGTTTACAGCACCGGCCTGGCTGAGTTTGACGTCCGCCGTGAGATCAGCTTTGACGGGCTTGATTTTCGGAAGGGCGAGCGGACGATCGACTGCAGCTATCACTCGACAGTCGCGGGCATCGGCACGCCGTCGGGGCTGCGGGGCTGCATCACGCGGGTCGTCGCCCGGCCCCAGGTCGAGCGGCAGCGGCCGACGGCCGACCGGATTGCCCGCGAGGATGCAAAGCGGACAGTGCTGGCAGAGTTCGGCAAGCAGACCGACAAACTCGTGGCCGACTTGAACGCCAACCTGCCCTGGAAAGAGACGGTGGCCCTGCTAACTCACCCGGGGCCCGGTCGCCGTCGGCACTTCAGCAATGCGGCCCGCTGGATTGAGGCCCGTTCGATGCACATTGATCAGGCGGGGGGCGATCTGCCGGAAGAGTCGAAGCAATTGCGGGCGCCAATCGAACTCTGGGTGCAGGGTGAGCCGCGGGCCTCGGTGACCGGCCAGATCATCAGCCTCTGGGACGCCACCCACCGGGCCCTCGACCGGTTCCGTGAAATGGTCGTGCCGACCGATGAGGCAACTGCGCGGGGGATCACGCCCGAACTGGTCGGCGACTGGTGGGTGATCCGCGTCGGCAGCGACGTGGCCGAACGGTTCATCAAACAGAAGATCGAGGCCGCAACCGACGCCGCAGCGAAGGCCGGCTGAGCAAAGGCCTTGTCACAGATACGGAGCAAACAGCCGGGCGACACCGTCGCGGATGCGGACCGGCAGTGAGCGGCCATCGACTTCGGCGAGGCTGCGACGGGTCGAGCGGCCGATGATTTCCCTGACGTGCTGATCGAGGGCAGTTGCCAGCTGTCGGTCGTAGCTTTCGACGTTGAACTCGAAGTTCAGCCGCATGCTCCGCTCGTCCCAGTTGCCACTGCCGAACAGGCTCCAGGCTGAATCGACCACCATCACCTTGGTGTGGTCGAATGGCGGCGGTGACATCCAGACGTTGCAGCCGCGGGTGAGCACCTGCCAGAGCAGTGCCTCAGAGGCCCAGCCGACCAGGGCCAGATTATTCTGCTGCGGCAGCACGATATCGACCGAGACGCCGCGGAGCGCCGCTACCCCGAGAGCCTGGCAGATGGCATCGTCCGGCAGGAAGTAGGGTGTCATGATCCGCACCGACTTCCGGGCCGAGGCGAGGGCAGCGATCAGCACCAGTTTGATCCGGCCCACATCGGTGTCGTCGGGGCCATACCGCACCCCCCGGGCGAGGCTTGCGCCAGTGAAGCCCAGATCGGGCGCCCAGGGATAGCTGCCGTCGGCGTGCCGCGTTTCATCAAGGCGTTCGTCGGTGGCGAAGGCCCAGTCCTCGGCGAAGACTTCAAGCAGCTGGGTGACCACCGGTCCGGTCAGCCGGAAGTGCATGTCCCGGACCGGATGGGGCGGGTTTTTTGACAGCCAGCAGCCGTGGCGGATGTTGAGTCCACCGGTGAAGCCGAGCCTGCCGTCGACCACCAGAATTTTGCGGTGGTTGCGGAGGTTGGCGTACGGGAAATAGAGCGGTACGGTGGTCGGCAGAAATCGTGAGACCGGGACCCCCCGCTGCTCGAGCAGACCGACGCTGGTGGGAAAGCTATACCGCGAGCCGATGCCGTCAACGAGCACCCGCACCTCGACGCCCCGATCGACCGCCCGGCCGAGGGCGTCGATGAAGAGCTTGCCCGTGGGGTCGTTGTCGAAGATGTAGCTGGCCAGTCCGATGCTTCGCGTGGCGGCCTCGATGGCTGCCAGCATCTGGGGATAGGCGGCGTCACCGCCAGCGAGCGGCTCGACCGTGTTGCCGTCGAGCAGTGGCCGCTCGGTCACCTCGCCTACCAGGGTAGCCAGCGAGCGCAGCGGGGCGTCGGCCGGCCCGATGTCGTCGAGCCGTTCGGCAGAGGGTACCGCCGCCTCCAGCCGGTGGATTACCTCCCGCTGCCCTGCCCGCAGCTTCGAGGCCTTCCGGCGGATGCGGTTGACGCCAAAGACGGTGTAGGCGATTGCCCCAAAGCCGGGGGAGAGCCAGATCAGTCCGACCCAGCCGATCGTGCTGCGGGTGTCCCGCTTGGTCAGCAGGGCATGCAGCGAGGCCGCCAGATTGACGCCGATGATCGACGTGGCCAGTACGTGCGGCCAGAGCACCAGCCACCACCGCCACGCTGTTTCGAGAAGTTCCGCCATCAGCCCAAGCCCCGAGCCAGGTAAATTGCAGAATCAATATACTTCGAAAATCGGTGTTCTGATTCAGCCTTGCGAAGGCACAACCAAGAGGTCTCAGCATGCAGCAGGTTTCGTCCGAACTTTGGCGGTCCCGGGCCCTGATTGGCGGTAACTGGTGCGAGGCGGAGTCGGGGCAACGGCTGGAGGTGGTCGATCCGGCCACCGGCCGGTCGATCGGTAGCGTGCCCGAGATGGGGGCGGTCGAGACCGGCCATGCCATCGAAGCGGCGGCGACCGCCCTGCCCGGCTGGCGGCAGCGGCCGGCCAAGGCTCGGGGGCAGCTCCTGCGCTGCTGGTTTGAGGCGGTGACGGCTGCCACGGCTGACCTGGCGGCGATCATCACGGCCGAATCAGGCAAGCCGCTGGCCGAGGCCCGTGGCGAGGTCGGCTATGCCGCGGCCTTCCTGGAGTGGTATGGCGAAGAGGCCAGGCGGGCCTACGGCGAGGTAATTCCGCCGCACCAGGCCGACAAGCGGCTGCTCGTCATTCGCCAGCCGATCGGCGTCGCAGCCGCGATCACCCCCTGGAACTTTCCGGCTGCGATGATTCTGAGAAAGGCCGCGGCGGCCCTCGCCGCCGGCTGCACCATGGTGGTCAAGCCCGCCCCCCAGACCCCGCTGACGGCACTTGCCCTGGCAGCCCTCGCCGAACAGGCCGGCCTGCCGCCGGGCGTGCTCAACGTCGTCACCAGCAGCATCGAGTCATCACGGCAGATCGGCACAGCGATCTGTGAAAGCCCCACCGTGCGAGCATTGTCGTTTACCGGCTCGACCGCCGCCGGCGTGGCCCTGGCCCGGCAGGCGGCCGGCACGGTGAAGAAGGTCTCACTCGAACTCGGCGGCAACGCGTCCTTCATCGTCTTTGACGATGCCGACCTCGATGCCGCTGTGGCAGGCGCCCTTGCCGCCAAGTTTCGCAACACCGGCCAGACCTGCGTCTGTGCCAACCGGCTGTTTGTGCAGGCGGGGGTGCATGACGCCTTCGTGGAGAGGTTTGCTGCTGCGGTCGCCCAGCTAAAGGTTGGTCCCGGGGGTGAGGACGGGGTGGCGGTCGGGCCGCTGATCGATAACCGGGCCGTCGAGAAGGTGACGGGCCTGGTGACCGATGCAGTTACCGCAGGCGGCCGGCCGGTCCTTGGCGGAAGCCCCCACAGCCTGGGCGGCACCTTCTTCGAGCCGACGGTGATCACCGGGGCCACCCCGGCCATGCGGCTGGCAGGGGAGGAGATTTTCGGGCCGGTGGCAGCGGTGTTTCGCTTTGAGACCGAGGCCGAGGTGCTGGAGCTGGCCAATGCCACCGAGTTTGGCTTGGCCTCATACTTCTACAGCCGCGACGTTGGCCGCTGCTTCCGGGTGGCCGAAGCGCTCGAGTGCGGCATGGTTGGCATCAACACCGGCATCCTCTCGACCGAGGTCGCCCCCTTTGGCGGCGTGAAATCCTCGGGGCTGGGCCGCGAAGGAGGCCGGTACGGCCTCGATGAGTACCAGGAACTGAAGTACCTCTGCTTTGGTGAGATCGCGTAGGCCTGGCTGACCAGGAGTTGGTACACGCCGAATACCACGTCACCACAACTGCCGTTCATTGGCAACCGATACACCTTGCCCATTTGAAGGGAGGCTCGCGCGGCAAATCGCCGGCGTGGTTGACGCGTCTCCGGCGTGATCGTATCGTGAACAAAAATTCACCAATGAGGCCCTATGAGCATCGACATGACTGGGTTGGCCGATCTCTCCACGACCGAGAAGCTCAGAATCGTCACGGCGTTGTGGGATGACATCGCCAACTCTTCCGAACCAATCGTCGTGCCGGAGGACATTCTCGAAGAAGCGTCCCGTCGGCTGGCAGAAGTGGCCCAAGCCCCAACATTAGCGATCGGTGACGCCCAACTTTGGCGTCGTGTCGATGGATAGGGTGCTGGTTTTGAGAGACACCTCGATCTGGTCACCTTTGCCAATGGCACCGCGATTTTGTGGTTTAGGGGACACCCGCCACGTCGTGCAGCAGCCGTTCGGCGATTAGCGGCGGCGGGCTTTCTTGACGGCCTTTTTCTTGGCGGACTTCTTGGCAGCTTTCTTCGGCACCTTTTTCGCCACAGACTTTTTTCCGCCAGTTTGTTTTTTGGCAGCATGCTTCGCGGCCGCTTTCTTCGCAGCCTTCTTTGCGGGAGCCTTCTTTGCGGGAGCCTTCTTTGCGGGCGCCTTCTTTGCGGGAGCCTTCTTTGCGGAAGTTCTTTTTGCGGTTTTCTTGGCGGCCTTTTTGCGGGCTGCTTTTTTCGGGGCTCGCTTGCGGGTGGGCGTCTGGCGGCGGCCGGCCTCGACCTCGTCAAGAAAGTCATTGGCCTCGGCCAACAGTTCGGCTGCCGAGAGCGGCTCGACCTCGTCGATGATGAACAGCGACAGTTCGCCCCGCTGCTGGGCATCGGTGAGGGCGTTGTATTCCTCGAGCGTCAGGTCGTCGTGGTCATCGTCCTCACTGGTGAGAAACTCAAAGCCGACTCGGGCCTTGCGGTCCCAGCCGTCGATGTGGAACTCGACGCCGTATTCGCGGAACATGATGTTGCGTTCAATCGCATAGCCACGGCGGCGGAACAGACGGGCCAGGAGGGTGCAACCCTCGAACTCACTGAGTGTGTCGGACATCAAAACGCATACCTTTCATGACATGAACTGCGGTGTGACTGTCGAATCGTTGCAGGGGCCCACCGAAGCCGCAGCATACCGTCGCCGTCTGAAAATCGCGATATCGGCACCTACCCGCGCGAACAGCGGGTTTAAAAGTGCTCATCAGTGGGGTCAAAGGCAGGCACTGGGATGTTGACGATCCGCAAGTTGCCGACTGCCCGATGGCGGCAGCCCGGCTTGATCAGGACCGTGGTCAGCGGCTTCAGCGGCACGATGTCGCCATCGAGTTCCATGTGGCCTTCGCCCTCGAGCACCAGGTAGATTTCGGTCAGTTTCTTGTGAAAGTGGGGCCGGCTGTCGGCCGAGATATCGACCATGTGGATGGTGGCCACGGGGTTGTCGTCAGCCACAAAGGCCCGGCGGGTTTGGCCGCAGGGACAGGGGACCGCGTCGATGGCATCGAGTTGGGCAACACGGTACCGGGTCGGCGCGGCCGCACAACCCGGTTCCCCGTCGCTTGTCAGTGGCATTTTCTCAGACATGAACATCTTTCGTGTTGGAGTGCGTTAGTCTCATTGGTGGAGAACAGCGTTTTTCAGATACGGAATGCCTAAGGTGCGTTGTCAACAGTCGCGGCCCGCCTCACCCGCAGATTAGCATGAACGAACTCTTCGCCGAAGGATCGGTAACCGTTCCCGACGAACCACTCAGTGATTCCTGCCGGTTTCGCTATCGACTGCTGCGGCCGGCATTGCTCGAGCCGGGCAAACGCTATCCGCTGGTGCTGTTCCTGCATGGGGCGGGTGAACGGGGCAGCGACAACACCGCGCAGCTGAAGTACCTGCCGACCTGGCTGGCTGAGCCACCGCTACGGCAGCAATTTCCTTGTTTCGTCGTCGCGCCCCAGTGCCGGGCTGAGCACCTCTGGTCGCCCGTTAACTGGTCCGACAAAACCAGCAGCCCGCTGGCTGCTGAGCCGACCGCCGATCTGGCCGCGGTGATCGCCGCTCTCGATGCGGTCTGCCAGGAAGAGCCGATTGAGAGCAGCCGGATCTATCTCACCGGGCTGTCGATGGGGGGCTACGGCTCGTGGGAGTTGGCCGCGCGGCTGCCCGAGCGATTTGCCGCCGCGGTGCCGATCTGTGGCGGCGGTGACGAGACCCAGGCTGCGAGGCTCGCCAGCCTCCCGATCTGGTGCTTTCACGGCGATGCCGACCAGGTGGTGCCGGTGGAGCGGTCGCGGGCGATGATTGCAGCCCTCGAGGCGGCCGGCGGCAGCCCGAAGTACAGCGAACTGCCCGGCGGCGGCCACGATTCCTGGACTCCGGCCTACCGTGACAGCGGCGTGCTGGAATGGCTGTTTGCGCAGCGGCGGTCGGGCCGGTAGGCTGGGAGACAGCGAGCAATTCCTGAGGGATTCGAGCCGCCGACCTCTGCTCAGACGCACGGGAGAACGACTGCCATGTTACAAGTCGAACGAACCAATCCAGTGAACAGCCATTGTCCAGAAAAAAAGCATCGTCGAAGACTGGGATGTTGGCTTGGACTGCCGTGCCTGCTGGCTGCGGTGCTCGCCACGTCGGCCGAGGCCCGGCCCCGGGCAGAGCGGGTTGCCGAGCGGCGGCTGGTCCGGGCCGAGCAGGCGGCGGCCCGGACGGAGATGCGACTGGAGCGATTTCAGCCGCAGGCACCAGTTGTGGCTCCCAGTCAGAACCTGCGGCCGGGGGTTGTCCGGCGGCTGCTGCGGCAGGGCATGACGCCTGCGGAGATTGCCGAACTCTCCCGCGGTGGTGCGGTAGCAACGCCCCGTGGTGCCCAGCCACCAATCGCTCGTTGGGCCGAGGGGCTTTCCGCCCCGCCGGAGCAGCCCCAACAACTTGCAGGCAGCCAGTTGCCCCGGGTTGTGACACCACCGCCGGCAACGAACGCCGGACAGTCGAAGACTGTCGTTGACCCACAAGTCGCGGCAGCTGCCGGTGGCATTCCCGATGGCACCCGCAGCGTGCTCGTGACTGGTGAAGAGCCGGCGACGGTGGACCAAGGGCCAGTTTTTCCTGGGCTTGGGCAGACACCCCAGCCAACGACTGATGCGGCGGCACCGGTTGTGACCCACGAGCCGGTCGAACTGCTGCCGACGCCCAAGCCGCAGCAGTAGTGCAGTGGCGATAGCTCGTCGGGCCGTCCGGCTCAGGCGTGGCCCTCGATCAGCTTCCGCAGTTCGCCTTCTTCGGTCTTGGTGAGTGACGTCTGCAGCACCGTGCCCTTGCCGGTGAACTCGGCGAGCGCGTCGAGCACCTTGTCGGCAGTCACCTTCTTGACCAGCACGAAGATTGCCGAGCTGCCCGGCTGGAAGTTGTCGGCCAAGTCCTTCATGAACTGATCGTTGATGCCGATATCAGAGAGTTTGCCTGAGAGGGCGCCTGCTCCGGCCCCCACAGCCATGCCGAGCAGTGGGTTGAGAAAGAGCATGCCCACCAGCATGCCCCAGAAGCTGCCTCCCACTGCGCCCATCGCCGTCAGACTGACCGGCTGATGCAGCTTGACCTTACCGTCGGCATCTTTGGTGACGATCACGACATCCTCCATGTCGATCAGGTACTCCTGCTGCAGCTTGATCAGCTCGGCTCGCAGTTCAAAGGCAAGTTCCTGGTTCGGAAAGGCGACGACGATGAGGTTGCTCATGGGGGTTCCGGGGATGGTGGTTGTGGGTGGCTGGTGGTTCGCGTCGGGCCGTTTCACCGACAACTGAGCGTTCTATCAGCCGGGCCTGCACTCTGCCAGAGTTGGCGACAGATTTAGCACGCTCCCGGCTGTTCAGTGGAACCAGATGCGGCTTATACTCGGCGTCCGTGAAGGCTTAGTTACTCAGGCAGAAATTGTGGCTAACCATGGCAGGCATCACACGGCGCGATCTCGTGCGGGCAGGATTTCTCGGCGGGGTCACGCTGGCAGCACCGGCCCGGCAAGTTTGGGCGGCAAACGCCAATGACGAGATTAATCTTGGTTTCATCAGCTGCGGCGGCCGGTCCAACGCGCTGATGGGATCATTTGCAAAGGTTCCGGGCGTCACCATCGGTGGCCTCTGTGACCCCGATGAGAAGCGACTGGGTGTGGCCAGCAAACGCTTTCCCAAGGCCCGCACCTGGACCGATCTGCGGGAGTTGCTGGCCGCCGACGGCATCGACGCAGTGGTGATCTCCACCTGCAACCACTGGCATTGCCTGGCCGCCATCTGGGCGATGCAGGCGGGCAAGGATGTCTATGTGGAAAAGCCGCTGTCGCACAGCCAGTGGGAAGGCCGGCAGACGGTTGCCGCCGCCCGCAAACTCGGCCGCGTCTGCCAGGTGGGCACGCAGCAGCGGTCGGACCCGATGCAGGCAGAGATCAAACAGTTTCTCCATGATGAGCAGGCCCTCGGGGCGATCGAGTCGGTGCGGGTCAACCGGATCGGCATGCGGGCGTCGATCGGCAAGCGGGAGACGCCGCTGGAGATATCGAAGGATGTTGCCTACGACCTCTGGCTAGGGCCGGCGGCTGACGAGCCGATCTACCGCAACAAGCTGCAGTATGATTGGCACTGGGACTGGAACACCGGCTCAGGTGAGATGGGCAACTGGGGAGTGCATGTGCTCGATGATGTCCGCAACGTCGTCTTCCGCGACAGCGTCGCCCTGCCCCGGCGGATTCAGGGGCTTGGTGGCCGGGTGGTCTGGAACGATGCCGGCCAGACGCCGAACGTACACATGGTGCAGTTCGACACCGGTTCGATTCCGGTGAGTATTCACCTGAGCAACATTGCCGCGGGGCCCGATCAAAAGAAAAGCCCGGCTCATCCGGGGCCGGGTAGCGGCTATCTCGTCAGCTGCGAGGGCGGCCGGTACGAGGGCCGCCGTGGAGGCGGCGTGGCCTTCGACAAGGCCGGCAAGCAGATTCGCACCTTCAAGGGCAACAACGGCGACCACGTGCACCAGCAGAACTTCATCGACGCCGTGCGGGCGGGCGATCCGGCCCTGCTTAATGCCGAGGTTGAGGTGGGCAACGACTCGACCGGCTGGTGCAACCTGGCGAACATCGCCTTCCAAGCTGGCAGTCGCTATCGGGCCGAGACGCTTGCCGATGGCTTTCCGCAGATCGGCGGGCTTGCTGAAGAACTCTCCGGCTGGCTCACCCCCTTTGGCCTCAGCCTCGACGGGAGTGAGATCCTGGCCAGCCCGATCCTCGAGGTTGACCCGGCCAGCGAGCAGTTCACCGGAGCGGAGGCTGACCTGGCCAACCGATTTCTCAAACGCGAATACCGCGACGGCTACGTCGTGCCGGCGATCGGTTGAGCCTACGGACCCTTCGTTTTTTGGTGCGAGGCTGAGGCAGTGAAGCGAGAGACAATCGGGCTGATGACGCTATAGTAGGCGGCATGCGGCAGATCATTGTCTGTGGACTGGGCCGGTTCGGACTCAACGTCATCGAGGCGTTGCGGGCGGCGGGCCGTCAGGTCACAGTGATTTCTGATGAACAGACCTCGTCCGAGCGGCGGGAGCGGGCTGAGGAGGCTGGAGCCCGGGTGATCGACGGCGACTTCCGCTTCCCCAAGGTTCGCCGTGAGGCCGGGGTCCCGGCAGCGGCAGCTGTGCTGCTGACCACGTCCAATGACGTTGACAACCTTGAGGCGGCTCTCGAAATCCGCGGTGAGGCCCCCGATGTGCCGGTCATCATGCGACACTCCGAGCCGCAGTTTGCCCGCCGGCTGGAAAAAGACTTTGGCATCGCCGCGGCGATGGCCCCGGCAGTGCTGGCGGCCGGGTCGTTTGTCGAGGCGGCGATGTCGGTCACGGCAGAAGAGTCAGTCCTCGTCGGCCGTGACTCCCGCATCGATGTGCCGCCCCGGCGGGTGCGATTTGAGTTCATCGCCATCCCACTGCTGCTGCTGACGATCTACGTGGCGGCGATCCTGATCTTCCGCCAGACCCTCGGCCTCGACTGGGTCGATGCGGCCTATTTCACCACTTCGGTTGTCACCACCGTCGGCTTTGGCGATTTCAACCTGCAGCACGCCCCCGACTGGGTGAAGATATTCGGCATCCTGCTGATGTTTTCCGGCATCGTGCTGGTCGCCATCATTGCCTCAATGCTGACAATTTTCATTGTCTCAGGAGCGGCCAACCAGATGCGGAACGAGTTTCTGGCCCGCCGGATGCGGGGCCACGTGGTGGTCTGTGGGCTGGGACAAGTTGGTGCGGCGATCACCCGCGATCTGCTCGCCCGCGACATTCCGGTCGTCGCCATCGATCCGGTTGCCGGTGACGAAGAGCACCGCGAACTCAACCTTCGCTGCCCACTGATTGTTGGCGACTCCACCAACTCAGCGGTGCTGGCCCGGGCCGGAGCGGCCCGGGCCAGGGCCCTGATTGCCTGCACATCAAACGATGCACTGAATCTCGAAATCGGTCTGACCGCCCAGGGCACGGTCGAAGGCCGCCGGGCCGAGCGGCCCCTGCGGCTGGTCCTCCGCTGCTTCGACCCCGAACTGGCCCGGCGGATCCATGCCGTCTCGGATGACTACACCCTGCTGTCGGAGGCCAAGATTGCCGCCCCGTTTTTTGTTCGCACAGCCCTGACCCATGCCGTCGAGCCATCCCCGGAATCGGCCTAAGTTCACTTTCACCCCGAAACACCAAGCCTTATCCTAAAGAGGTTAGGGGTGTACCTCGCCGTCAAGGTGGGTGCATGGTTGGCCGAACTACTTGGAACGGGATCGGCGCATGACGAATCAAAAACCGGTAGGTCGTCTGGGTTTTACGCTAATAGAACTGCTGGTGGTAATCGCCATCATTGGGGTGCTGGTTGGGCTGCTCCTGCCGGCGGTCCAGCAGGCCCGCGAGGCTGCCCGGCGGGCTACCTGCACAAACAACTTCAAGCAAATGGGACTGGCGACCCACAGCTACGCCAGTGTCCAGTCGCAACCCCGCTTCCCGTCGGGTTCGAAGCCGTGCGACAATGGAATGTGGTGGCGGAGTGCTCCGCTCTAACTGCCGTCGGCCCATGTTTCCATACTGCCCTATGTGGAAGAAATCTCACTCTTCGATAGATTTCGCTTTGATATGTGGCTCTGGGGGGCGAACGCCACTCACGATCCACCGGGGAGCAGCGGAAACCAGAATAATCAGGTGGTGAACAAGCAGATTGCAACTTGGAGGTGCCCGTCGTCCCCGCCGTAGCCCAACAAGCCGACCACGAATATCGGCTGGAACATGGGCTCAACGATCTATTGGGAGAATTCAGCGCTGAATGGCCCCATTCAGCGGAAGGCTGAAGCGCCATTCACCGAAATCACCGACGGATTGAGCAAGACGATCCTCGCCAGCGAAATCATCCCTGGAGACGGCAGCGGAGGGGCTTTCACCTATCCCCGAGATATGCTCCATAGCATTGGAATTTCGGCGGTGACTACCCCGGTGATGCCGCCGCAGTCGCAGATCGATGCGGTCGGTCAGGCCGCTGAGAAGGCGATGAACGCAGGCGCCCCGAGCGGCCACAAGAGTACGATGGGCGACAACTGGGCCTGCTCGGGTTGGCTCTGGTCCTGCTACAACACCGTTGCCCCGCCAAACTGGAGTTACCCAACGAGTACAACAGCGGCCAGCTCTGCCTGGATCATCGGCGTTAATGGCATCTTTCCGGCCCGCAGCTACCATGCCGGCGGCGTGGTAGCGGCCATGTGTGATGGATCAACTCGGTTCATCGACAATAATGTCAATTTGACGACCTATCAGCGGCTGGGGAGTCGCAACGACGGCCAGGTGGTTGCTGACTAAACTGCTATAGGGGAAAGTTGAATAAGACGCCGATTGGCTGCAGGAAAGCGCAGATGACTAAATGTGTGCGGTGGCTGAAGTTAAGCGGGTCGTTCGGGTGGATCGCCGCTCTGCTGCTCGGAGCTACGGTGGGCTGTGGCTCTGGCGTGCGGGAACGAGTGATTCCTGTCAAGCAGGAAACCCCGATTACACAGGTGAAGAATCTGCTGGAGGGGTACACGGCTGGGGAGTCAGTCGGCAGCGAGATCATCGGCTTTCCGTCTTTGCGGGACGCAGTTATCGCCGAGAATCCCGAGGTTGGTGGCATCCTTGCTGAGGGGCTCACCCGGATTGAAAAAGTCTTTCGGCAGCCGCGGCGGGTCGCTGAGGTTGCTAAGGAAATCCTTGCCGAGGTCAACACTGCGGCTGACGAATAAGCGTCTGCAAGCCTCGACATCCGGGTTGTCGTGCGGAAATCGATCGGGCTCTGCCAACAGTCCGTGGGAAGTTCTTCATTGACTTTTTGCAGTCGTTCACCCCCAAGAACGCCCTGGTTTTCCCGTTTGTGAAACGCCGCATCCTGTGTCGAAGGGCCTTTGAAAGTCAGCTAGATCAGCTTCGTGCGTCCCGGAACGGCGAATCCGGGTGATTCAAGGGTGCCGTTCCAGTCAAGGTCTTTCGGGAACAGGTCGAGCTGCGACTCCTTTGTCATAAAGTCCCAGGTCACCCGCTGGCCGGTGTAGGCCGCGGTGCGGCCGAGGATGGCCACCATCGAACTGTCGGCGGTCTGCTTCAGTTCGACGATCGGCTTGCCCGCCCGGATCGAATCGACCAGATCCTTGTGCTCCTGCCGGTAGGCATCAGAGATCTTGCCCTCCATCTCCCAGACCTGTTTGCCACTGCGGTCGAAGATTCGCGACCCCGCATTGCTGGCCCCGATTTGGCAGGTGCCCTCGGTGCCGTAGACCAGATTGTTGACGTCGGCCTTGGTGCCGGGAATCTGCCGGCACATGAATGAGACCGTGCGACCATCGGGGTAGTCGTAGTCAACCGCGACGTTGTCCCACATCTCGCTGTCGTCGGGGCGGGTGAAGCGGCCGCCGGAGCCGTAGGCCGAAACGGGGTTTGTTCCCATCACCCAGTTGAAGGTGTCGATGTTGTGAACCGCCTGCTCGGCGATCTGGTCGCCACTGAGCCAGATGAAGTGCATCCAGTTGTTCAGCTGGTACTGCACGTCGCTTATGCCCTCCTTGCGGGGCCGGTACCAGATGCCCCCGCCACAGTACCGGGCCGTAACATTGATGATGTCACCAATGGCCCCCTGGCGAATCTGCTCGATGGCGGCGATGTAGTTGACCTGCCGGCGGTACTGGGTGCCCGTCACGATGGCGGTGCCATTCTGCTGGGCCAGCGCATCAGCAGCGAGGCAGGTCTGATATCCAGCAACATCAACACAGACCGGCTTCTCGGCAAAGACATGCTTGCCCGCCTCGACGGCCGCCTTGATCATCAGTGGACGGAAGCCGGGGGAGGTCGTCAGCAGGACGACATCGACCTCAGGGTCGTCGAGGACGCGTTTGTAGGCATCGAGGCCGGCATAGAGTTTCCCTTCAGCCACAGCGACCCGCTCCGGAAACTGTTTGGTCATGAGCTTGATCAGCCGGGTGCAGGCGTCCATGTCGAGATCGGCTGCCGCTACCAGTTTCACATTCTCATTGATCGACAGTGAGTCTCTGATTGCCCCGCTGCCCCTGCCGCCGCAGCCGACCACGGCCAGCCGTAGTTCCCGGCTCTCGGCCGCAGCAGCACGGGGAGAGTGGACCATCGTGCCGGCGGCGAGCGAGGCGGCTGTGCCAGCGGCCAGGAAGCTGCGACGGTTTGGCTGATCACTGGTGGGGATGGATGCCATGACGAGATTCTCCAAGGGGCGAGAGATGAAATGCCGATCAGCCGAGCAACGCCTGCTGCATCTGATCGAGGACGGTTTTGAGGCGGGCGACGTCGCCGCCTCCAACTTCGGCCGAGACCCAGCCGGTGAAGGAAATGTCACGCAGGGCGGCCCGAACGGATGCCCAGTCGATGTCGCCGGCGGTGATGTCGACAAAGCCCTTCCAGGGGCCATCCGTGTCGGCCCGGGCATTTGAATAGCCCTTGATGTCGAGTTTCACGATCCGCGGACCGAGTTCCCGCACCCAGGTGGCGACATCACCGTAGCGGGCATGGTTGCCGAGGTCGAAGAAGGCGCCGACCCAGGGGCTTTGAAAGCTGTCGATGTAGCCGGCAAAGGCTTTGGCTGATTGCTTGCGGGGGCCATCAGGCTCGTAGAACATGCCGTTCCAGACATTTTCGAACAAGATCCGCTGTCCGAGCTGGGCAGCCAGCGGAATGACTGACTGGATCGCCTCCCGGGCCAGGTCAGGACCGTTGGGGCCGTCTTCGGCCTTCCCAAGCACAATCAGCACGCCACTGCCGCCGGCAGCATGGGAGCACCGGATGCAGTGTTCGAGATTTGCTCCGGCCTTGGCTCGAGTGGCCTCGTCGGGGCTGGTGAGCCGCTGCTGCCAGTGGGCATGATTGATGCAGTTGTGAATGAACACGCCGGTGGCAGCGGCAGCTTGCCGGAGCTCTTCCGGGGTCACGCCGGCGGCCGCATCAAAATCGACGCCATCCATGCCAGCTTCACGGGCGGCGGTCAGCCGGGCCTCGAGCGTGGGGCCCTTGGTCATCCCGTACTTGCAAGAAAACAGCAGTTTGCGGTCGGTCTCGGGGGGCGGTGGCAGGCAAAGGCTTCCCACTGCTGCAGCGGGCGGCGTCGGGTCCGCCCGAGCCAGCCGCGAGGTCAGGGCGGTCACCGGCAGGGCCGCGAGGCCAGCCAGCACGGTGCGGCGGTGTGATGCCATCGAGAGATACCTTATTGTCGCTGAGCCTACGGGACCGGGGCGATGCGGCGTGCATGTGAACACCGGAGCGCGGGTTTTGAAACGCGAGAACAACTGTGAAATTTCCGGAAGGACGTCATTTATGGTCGCTGATGGCCTCGGTTTCGCAATGCCGAAAAGTGTTTTATGATGTATATTTGTCGCATCGTCTTTGTGTCCGTTACGGCCAGCAGCCGGTGCAGCCCCCGGGTTTTCTCCGGAGCAATCAGTGCAGCCTGCTACCGAGTTTTTTCGCTACCTTCCGCCAATCCAAGCCGACGATGCCTGGGGATTGCAGGTGACGGGGGCCGGCTTCCAGCCGGTGGGCCCCGGCGGCGACCCCATTCCCCGCCGGCATCATCCGCCCGGTCATGCCTATCGCTGGGCTGACGGACGGGTGCTGGATGAATATGCAATCGTCTACGTCGCCCACGGCCAGGGTGGGTTTGATTCTGATCGCACCGGGCTGGTCGAACTCACCGCAGGCGATGCTGCCCTGCTCTTCCCCGGAGTGCGGCACCGCTACCGTCCCCTGCCGGCCGTGGGCTGGGGGATTTATTGGATCCACTTCCGCGGCCAGACCGCTGATCGGCTGGTGGCCGCAGGTCGGTTCACGCCTGATCGGGCCGTCGTGCAGGCTGCCCTTGATGAAGGCATTGTTGAATGCATTCGCGGTTTGCTCGACGTGCTGCGGGGTGACATGCTCGCGGCCAGACGGGTGGCCAGCGCCCGCACGCTTGAAATTCTCGCGCGACTGGAAGTGGCGTCACTGTCGCAGCGGCGGGTGCCGCGGGTCGAAGAACTCGTCCGGCGGGCCTGCCTGCTGCTTGAGGAGGCTCCCGGCACCGGGGCCGTGGTTGAGGACGTGATCGAGCAGTTTGCGGTCAGCCGAGCCCAGTTCTTTCGCGTCTTCAAGCGGCAGACCGGTCAGAGCCCCTACCGGTATCGGCTCGAAATCACCATCCGCAGGGCAGCTGAAATGCTGCGTGACTCGACGCTGTCGATCAAACAGATCGCCGTGGTGCTTGGCTTCAAGAATCCCTACCACTTTTCCAAACTCTTTCGCCAAAAAGTCGGCTGCTCGCCGAAGGCCTACCGAGAGTCGCAGGGCGGGCTGCCGGCGAAAAAGATGGCTGCGGCATCCAGTGGCTGATTGCTGATAACGCGACCCGATAGCCAGTGATCCCTCAGGGTTGGTCGGCCTTATCGGCGACCCGGCCCATGGCGAGGGGTCAGCCAGCGATCGCCTTGTAGATATGCCCTTCGTTGGCGTCGATCCGCTCCGGGCGGCCGGCGTGATGGTAGACCAGCTTTTTGTGGTCGAGGCCGAGCAGATAGAGAATCGTCGAGTGCAGGTCGTGCACATGCAGCCGGTTGTCGACGGCGTGCAGGCCGACCTCGTCGGTGGTGCCGTGGACCGTGCCGCCGCGGACGCCGCCGCCGGCCATCCACATGGTGAAGCCAGACGGGTTATGGTCGCGGCCATCCCCCTTCTCACTCATCGGCGTGCGGCCGAACTCGCCTCCCCAGACCACCAGTGTCTCATCGAGGAGTCCACGGCGACGGAGGTCGGTCAGTAGGGCTGTCACCGGTTGGTCCATTTCGCGGCACATCTTCGCATGGTTGGCCTCGATCCCCTTGTGGGCGTCCCACTTGCTGCCCGATCCGTGATAACACTGGATGAACCGCACGCCCCGTTCCACCAATCGTCGGGCCAGCAGACAGTTGCGGCCAAATCGGGCGGTCTCTTTGTTCTCGAGCCCGTAGAGAGCCTTGGTCTCGGCCGTCTCGGTTGATAGATCGACCGCCTCCGGGGCGTGGGCCTGCATCTGGAAGGCGAGTTCGTAGGAGCGAATCCGCGCCTCCAGTTCACTGTTGTCGTCGCGGCCGGCCTGATGCCGCCGGTTGCGTCGTTGCAGGTAATCGAGCGCGAGCCGCTGCTGGGCCGTCGTCACATGCTCAGGTTGTGCCAGATTCGGGAATGGCGGCCCATCAAGCTCCAGGGCAGCCCCCTGGTAGACCGCCGGCATGAAGCCGGTGCCCCAGTTCAGCGGTCCGTTGAACACCATGTCCTCCCGGTCCCGCAT
>CBFIHA010000017.1:49517-54582 GCA_965662195.1 uncultured Pirellulales bacterium | reverse complement strand
AGCCGATGTGGCCGAGTTGCCGGAGTTGCTCGCTGCTTTCTCCGCTGCCGGTAATTTTTCCTTTGCAGCGGGCTTGGGATTGGGCTGATCGGCGGCGGGCTTGTCCTGCTCCTCGACTGGCTTCTTAGTGGTCCGCTGCCGGCCGTCCGGGGCTGACATCTCAGTGGTCGGCTCTGGGTCTGATGCAGCCGCCGGGGCCGCGGCTACAGGTGCTGCCGTTGCCGCAAGGGCGGCGAGTCGCTGAGCCATGGAGGCCTGCCAGGTGGCGTCGGCACCGGCCTGGTCCACCGCGGCCAGCCCGCTGCCGGTGTCGATTGCCAACGCGGGTAACCGTTCCGGGTCGGTGAACCGCAACGCGGCCAGCCGTAGCTCGAGGCGTTCGGCCAGGGTCTCGACTGCGGCCAACTGCCGGTCGTAGGCGGTACCACTCCGCTGGAGCTGTTCGGACCGCAACAGCAGCTGTTGGTACTGCTGCCAGAGCAGTGGCTCAGCATGCACCGCCCGCGGCCGCAGCCGGTCGGCGGCGAGCCAGCGATCGCGGAGCCAGCCGGTCAGCCTGGTGCCGGTTGTCGCCGGCGGTCCGGCCGCTGCTGGCGGGGGCAGCAGGTCAGCCTCGTCGTCGGGCCCTCCGCCGAGCCAGCGGCCCAGCAGATTGCCCTGAGCCGACCAGGCCAGCGGGGGATCGTCGGCTACCAGACGTTCGCTGGCGGCCGGAATCAGCAGCGGCGTCTGCGGCGCGCCGAACTGCAGCCGGGCCCGGCGATGGACCTGCCGCCTGACAAAGTCGGTCAGTTCGCCTAGTGAAATGGTGCCATTGCCGTCGCCGGCGGTATCGGCGGCGCCGCGGAGGCCGGCGGTGAAGCAGCGGGCAAACAGGCTGCCGCCCTGCCGCAGGTCGCTCTGCACCCGCTCGCCGGCCGACCGCGAGAGGAACACCCAGGTTCGGGATGGCTGCCGACTGTCAAGCCAGCTCTCCACCGCGGTTGGAAAGCTGCCGTCGGCGAGTCCGAGCGGCCAGCCCGCCCCGAGGCTCTGACCGTCGAGGACCAGCAACAGTCCGGTGCTGGCGGCGAGCCGGCTGCGGAGTTCCCCGACCAGGTTCTCCAGGGGCAACAGCTCGTCGCCTCCGACCGCTACGGCGCCGCTCGCGGCTGGCGGGATCAGGCAGGGCTGACCGGCGGCATCGAGCGTACCGAGCATCTTCAGGTAGACGATCACCATGTCGCGACCGGGCCCCCCGGGCCGCAGGCCGGCAAGCAGGTCGGTGACTGAAGCAGTGATTTCCGCCGGGGTGCCGCCGGGCAGCCGCTCACTGGCGTCCCGCCAGATGACCGATGGGGGGTCAAAGACGCTCGTTCTGCCGTTGGCCAGCCCAGCGAGCAAGAGGCGATCCTCCCCGGCCAATGGCAATGGGCCGAGCGGCGCGCGGTAGGTGGAGGCGACGGCGGCGACCAGCGGCACATGGTGCCGCAGCGAGAACAGCAGCCAGATCAGCACGCCGGCCAATAGCAGGGTCAGGCCGGTCACCGAGAGTCGCCTCAGCAACAGCCAGGCGTTCCGGGCGGGGCTGCGGCGCTCCGGCTCGACCCGCCACGACTCATGCCCAAGTGCCGGCGCGGACCCGGCCAAACCGGGCAAGCCGGCCGGGGCGCTGCGGCGTCGGGATGGCGGTGTCGGGGGCGGCATCGGCTTGGCGGCTGTCGGTGTGAGGGTGTGGGGAATCGGGTTCCGGCTGAGGACCGCACGAGGCGAATTCTTACCAGCTCGGTCCTCCCCGGAGCATCCAGGGCATCTCGCCCGGTTTGGGTGTAAAGGTTTCAGCAGGAGTTGGGGGTCTTCGCCCGACTGGGGGCGGTGGGGAACGCGGCGGTTCGATCGCCAGCCGCAACTGCCAGGCCGGGGGAACCCAGGCCGACGGTGCGGGAATCGGTTCGGCTGGTGGGAGCCCGTGACGCGATGCGTCCGGCGTCAGGATGGTCTCTTCGGGCAGCACAAGCGGCGGATCGAATTGGACGTCCGCGCCGGGCTGGCAGTCGGGGCAGGCACCGGCGGGTTGCGGCGAGGCGGCTGCAGGGGTTGGCAGAGCCCAGGTTGGGTGGGGCGAACCGCCCGGGGGTGGCAAGGGGCGGCAGAAACTGTCAGCCGGCTGCCCCCAGCCGCCGCGATCGTCGGCTGTGGGCCCAAGTTCCCGCTGCTCTTCCGGCGGCATCTCCCGCCAGCCGGTCATGACACCGGCACCAGGCTGGCAGGCTCCGCCGGCGCAGGCGTTGCATGCTGTGAGGGCCTGCTCGGCTGCCGTCCGCACCCGGGTGCTGCGTTCCAGAAAGCAGCCATTCTCGTCGCGGCCGAAGGCCAGTTCCTGCAGCTTGGCCCTGATCTCGGGCGTGCAGCAGGTGCCGCGGCGTTTGCCGCAGTCCTTTGGCTCGGTTTTTGTCGGGTCGGGACAGTCTTCACCACCAAACAGATTGCAGTGGCTGCAGAGCTCGCTGAGTTTTTTGTGCTCTTTGGGTGGGGCCTTGCCGCAGAGCCGGTCAAGGCACTTGTGCATCGCCTGGTCGAACTTGAGCTTCGCCATCTTGCAGGCCTCGTGGCAGCCGAGCGCCTTCCGCATCGCCTTCTTCTGCTCGGCTGACATGCAGTCGCCGGCAGTCATCAGCACCGCCTTAACCGCCTCATACCGCACCGGCTCGTCAGGATCACTCATGGCCGCCAGGATCGCCTCGGCCACTTCGGGCCGTTCGGGGGTGCAGCCGAGACCGGAGAGGTACTGCAGCGACTTCTTCTTTTTACAGATCTTGTGCTTCGCCGCCTTTGCCTTCGCTGCGGCGGCGATCGCCGGATCGGACGAGTTCTGGGCGGCGCCTACCCCGAGGAAGCTCCAAATGGTACCGGTCTGCGCCCGGACTTCGGAAGCGGAAATCATGACGGCCAGAGCGCAGCAGACCGCCCCAAGCCGGGCGCGCCCGGCTAACGGCCGTCTCACTGTGGCGAAGGGGATCATCTCCGTCCATTCTGATTTCCCGCGGCCTTCCCTTGCCGCGTGACCGCGCATCCGGCCCACCAGGCAGCATTCCTTGCTGCCTCCGCGGATTCTCTATGTTGAGGGGAGATCGACTTCCGCACAGGGCCGGCTTGCCCGGGCCGGCAAAGAGGAGGGTTGCACCAATCGTGCCGTCTGTTCGCGGTCGGGCAACAGCCGCAACCGTCGATGGCGGAGCCGCAGCCGCTCGCTGGACAGCTGCGACCGGCCGCTACCGCGGCTGGAGTTCAAGGGTGACTCGCGGGGCCGGGGCCGGCGGCGGTTCGACGGCGACCGGCTGCGGTTCGGCGCGATAGAGCTGGTTGCGCACCGCCCCCTCGGCCCGCAGCGTGTAGCTGCCCGGCTCCAACTGCTTGAACTCGAAGCGACCGTCCTTCCCCGACCGGACCGGCCCGGCCGGCGTCGGTCCGTCCAGCCGGATCGTCAGCCCCCGCTCGCCGCGGCCATCGAGGGTGACCCGGCCGCTGATTTGGCTTTTGGCCTCCATCGCTGCGGTGTCGAGCCAGAGGCGGGCAGGATCGTCGGCGTTATCGACCCGGTCGATCGCCCGCACCAGCAGCGGTGTTCGGCGGCCGGGAGGGAGCTGTTTGGTATCGACCCGCAGCTCGTACCGTCCACCCCCGAGGCTGACGGCGGGCTGCCAGGCCTCAGGCTTGCCGTCACCTTTCAGATCGACCGCCCAGTCGACCCGCCGGACGCCGGTGACGCCGGGAATCTCCACCCCTTCCGCCGCCCCGAAGCCCTCGCGACGATCATCGAGTACGCGGATCGGAATCGCGAGCCGGCGACCGACCACCGCATTGACCTGTGGCGGCAGCTCTATCCGTGGGGGCCGACCATCAAAAACGAGTAGCCGGCGATCGGAGAGCGGCGCCTGTCCACCCGGCAGCCGGAGGCTTGCTTCCGCCTCGACATTGACATCGATGAACCCGCCGCTGGGCGGCTCAAGATTCCAGTCACTGACGGTCGTTTCGATCGCCAGGAATGACCCCGGCACCGGCTTGGTCGGCCGGTACCGGAACTGCCGATCGGTCACGGCTGACCAGCTGCGGGTCGGCTCGACCGCCGTGGCAGCATCGCCGATCTCACGCAGATCGAGGGTGACCAGCGGCTGCTCGCTGGCTTTAGCGGCATCCGGCAGCAGCGGGCTGACGGCGTCAGCCGGGGCGTCGACCTCAAGCACCAGCGGCACGGTATCGCGGGGCGCCTGCCAGCGGGACTTGCGTTCGGCGGGCTCACGGAAGCTGATCGACCGCCAGTCGGCGAGCGGCTGCTGGGGGCGGCCGTCGCTGGCCGCAGAGCATTCGACGGCGAAGACGAGGGCCCGTGGATAGCCGTCAACCGCCACGCTGAGCCAGGCCGTGCCGGCCCTGTCACTCCCGTTGTAAGTTGCCAGTAGGCTGCCGTCGCTGCGACCACCACCAAGTGAGACCGCCCGCCGGCGGATCGATACCGGCTGCCGGCCAGCCACCGGTGCCGCCGCCAGGGGGGTCAGTTCGCAGCGGACTTCCAACGCCGCGAGGTCCGCAGCGGCGGCCGGCTCGATGCTGATCGCAATTGACCGGTCTCGGCTCTGCCAAGTCGCGGTCGCCTCGAGCCAGGCTTGGGGGTGCTCGACCAGCAGCGGCAACCGGTGCAGCCAGCGGCGGGCCGGCTCGCCGGCGGTCTGTTCCCGGATCAGCAGGGCGAGGTCGGGGCCGACCGGTGCCGGCCGTGGCGGGGGGGCTGGCTCTTCGCCGCCAGTCGGGGCGGGCAATTGCTCGGGGGCGGGCGGCGGTGGCAGGCTGACCGCCGCCCGGCCGTCGGCGGCGACGTTGAGTTTCTTCAGCTCTCCCAAGGAAACGAGGCCGGGGTTGTCACCCCCTTCAAGCAGCCAGCGGCGGGCCTCGGCCCAGGCGGCAGTCCGCTGACCCGCCTCCGGCGAGGACGGCACCGAATAGGCCTCGATGGTGAACTCACGGGCGATGTCGGCAGGATTGGCGACGGCAGCCTCCCAGATGGTGGTCCGGCCCGGCAGGTGCCGCA
>CBFIHA010000017.1:27165-49507 GCA_965662195.1 uncultured Pirellulales bacterium | reverse complement strand
GTGGGCGGCCCCGGTTTGTCCATGATCTCGGTGGTCGCCGGCCGGAGCCACGCCCGCCGCCCGTCGGCAGTCGGACGCCGTCGCACTTCCAGGCCGAGCTCGCGATCGGCTGGCAGCGTGAGCCTCAGCGTGCTCAGTTCGCGGGTTTCGCCGACCTCAAGCGTGACGGTGACGACTGTGCTGTCGGCGGTCCCGCGGGCCGTCTCCCGTCGGGCGATAACCTCGAGCGGCAGGCCGTCCTTGGTGAAGGGCAGCCCGCGGCAGGGCACTGGGCGGTCGGCTTCAAGCTGGTGGCCCCCCGCTACCCGCACCGCCAGCACCGCGGGGTCGTACACCAGCCTGACGCTCGCCGCAGCTGGTGGCGGCTCGGATCCGCCCGGCACCAGCCTGATCGGCAGCGGCTGGCCGACCACGGGCAATTGGTTGGTCTCGGCGACGAGGGTGATGCCGGCCGGGGTGACCGCCTGCCGGCGGATGAAACCGAGCGTTGCCGGGCTGGCAACCGCCTCGAGATCGCGCTGGTCGAGGATGCGGTAGACGGCCACGGTACGGTCGTCAGCCCGTGACTTGCTGGAGAGATTGGCCAGCCGATCGGCGGCCGCAGCGGCTTCGGCAAAGATCTCCGCTATCGCCCCGCCGGCCCGCAGCAGGGCTGTGACGGTCTCGGTGTCGGAGACGACCGCGTCGGTGAGTGGTTCGATCGCTTTGCGGGCCCGCTGCCAGGCTGCCACCACATCCGCCAGCGGCTCCGGCGGCGGCACGTTCGAACTGGCGAGCAGGCCGCCGGCATCGAGCAGGTCGAGCAGAAGCTCGGCCTGCTGGCCGATGTTGGCCAGCTCTTCGCCGCCGACGGGCCAGGCGTCGGCCGGCAGGGGCAGAATGGTGGCGGTCGCGAGGAGCGGCTGGGGGGCCTCGTCCGTTGCAGCAATCGCCTCAAGCAGCGATTGCCTGCCCCCGAAACTGCCTCCCGGCAACGCCAGAGCTGCCGTCACGGCATCGGCGGAGAAGACCAGCCCCCCCTGCTCCACCCGGCGAATCTGCGCCGCCACGAACCGTCCCGTGATCTCCTCCAGCATCGCCATCTGAACCGCCAAGGCGTCGGTGGCCGTCTCGAGCGGATCGATTCTGGCGGGGAAGCTTGCCCCGTCGCGGAACGGCACCCGTTCGATCCGGGCCGATAGGGCCCGCAGCTGTTCGATCGAATCGGTCATGACGACCGGGTCGATCGCCGGCGTGCCGCTGCCGCCGGACAGCGTGCCGACCAGGCCAAGTACTCCCAGCAGGCTATCGACAGCATCGTTGCGGACAACGAGGGCCCGCCGCAGCGGTCCTGGAGCGGCGGCCCAGCTGCGGAAGAAGCCGCCGCGGTCGGCTGCCCGGTGACTGGTCGCCAGCCGTTCCAGAATTCCGGGCAGGGCGGCAACCTGCTGCTGTGGGTCGTCTTTGGTCAGGGCCCGCAGGCCGCGAAGAACCTCAGCGGTTTGGTCTGCAGCTGGCTGGTCCGTAGCAGCCGTCCTGACTGCCAGCGAGGCGACTCGGCCGCGGATGGCCCGCCAAACGTGCGGGGCGTAGTCGAGTGGGACCGCTGCCTGGTCGGCCAGCCCGGGCGGCGACCGGGGCTGGTTCTGGCGGCGTGCTCCGATGCGGTCGAGAAGTTCCCAGGCCGATCCGGCGGCGGGCTGCCGGCTGTTAGCTTTTGGCTGCCGCGGCGGTGGCACTGCGGCCGCCGCCGCCGATTGTGGTGGACCTTGCGAGGGCAGGTCCGCTTGCTTGGCGGCGGGTGCTGGCGCAGCGTTTTCGGCCGGTTCCAAAGCCTGGGGGAACGCCGGGCCATCGTCGGCGGCAAGCAGGCCGGTAAGCAGCAGGGCCGCGGATGGCGGCAGCAGCCGGTCTCGGCCGGAGCGAAAGGCGGCTTGTCCGGTCTTGGCGGCTGGCGGTGGCGCCGGTTGGTCTGGATTTTTATCCGCCGGCGGGTCCGGCGGAGTCGCCGCCACGGGCTCGTCGGTCGCGGCCACCACCCGGCTTAAAGCGATCCCCGGCGGAATGTCGGTAACCGCGACCCGGCCAACGCCGAGCTTCCAGATAACCGGCCGCTGATGAAGCCGGCCGGCGGAGAGCTGCCGGGCCCACGCGGCGGTCTGCGCGGTGACGAAACGAGCGAGTTCGTCTAGTTCGATCAACGCATTACCATTCCCCCAGGGCTGCTGGTCAGCGGTGCCGGCCAGGGCAAGTTCAATCGCCCGGGCGAACAGCGTCCGTCGCGAGGGCCAATGGGCGAGCGACGACTCGAACAGATCGTGCGAGCCGATGACCCAGTTGGAAAAACTCGCTTCCTGCTGCGGTCGGGCAAACTCAGCGTCGAGTTGCCGGCCGACCAGACTGGCCAGCACGCCGATCCGGGGTTCCCAGCCGATCGATCCCAGGTCGAGGGCGACAAGCGTCGTCAGCGGCGAGGCGGAGCCGATCGCCTCGACCACGTCGCGGATCGGCACGATTTCCTTGGGGCTGCTGCCGGCGATCTGACAGTCGGCGGCCAGCAGGCAGGGCCGGCCGGCGTATGGATTGGCTGCCGTTGCCTCGGACGAGTCGGGTGGCACCAGGCACTGGCCCCTGAGGTAGGCGATGAGCACGTCCTTGCGCCGCAGCGGGAGCTTGCGGCAACGGGGACCGACGCCCGACCTGAGGCTGTCGGCCGCGGTCAGGTCGGCGAGATCGACGGGCTTGAGCACTTCCCCCGCGGCCACGCCGCCGGCCAACGCCGCCCGCAGGCCGGCGGCATCCTCGGCCGCGAAGGGGAGCGGTTCGACCGTGCCGACGGGATACGCATCGACAGCGAGCACCACGAGGCCGGAACGCCAAGCGTAAAAAGGCGCGAGGAGCAGACTGGCGACAACGCCGACAGCGATAACGGCCGAAGTTACCAGACCGATGACGAGGCCGAGCCGCCGCAGCCGCCAGTTGCCTGCCGGCCGGCCCGCTGCAGCCCGCCAGTTGGTTCGCCGACCGCCCCCGGGGACAGCGGGGCTGCTGAACGCCGGCTGTTGTGGCATGGATGTGATCGCTCAAGGACGCGGCGGTGAGGCACTGGTTCACGATCTGGCATCGGCCGGAAGAAGCCTTCGCCTGAGGCCTGGAGTTTATCGTTTCGCGTCAGGAATGCGGCGGTGACTCGGTCATTTTGTCTGGTATCATCTGGAAGCGTCGTGAGTCGTCCCTGCCCACACCCCACAGCGGTGCCATTATCCGGCCCCAGCCATGAGACATCTGCCGGTTCATTGGTCGGAAGGACTGTTCCTCAGGCCGCATCATTTTCAGGCGCAGGAACGAAGCTGGAACGAGCGGGCGGGCGTGTCCTTGGCGGCCACAGATCCGTGCAGCTACGGGCTTGTCAAGCTCGAGATCGATCCGACGGCGCTCGCCAGCCGGCAGGTCCAGCTACGGAGTTGCCGGGCGCGGCTGCGGGATGGCACGCTGATCTGGCTCGAAGCAGGCGAGGAGCCGGACCGGCTGAACCTCCGGCCGGTGGCGGCCGATCTGGAGAAGCTGGTCGCCACCGTGGGCGGGGAACTTGAGCAGGTCGATACGCTGCGGGTATTTCTCGCCGTGCCACGGTACGACCCCGCCGCCGCCAACGTCGCCCCGCCCGGAGCGGCCGACCGCAGCCGGACGCAGATCGTCCGGCAGAGCGTGCAGGACGAAACCGCCGGGGGCAACGACCAAGAGCTGGAGTTCCGCCGGCTCAACGTCACGCTCAAGCTTTCGACCGACGACCTCTCCGGCTTCGAACTGCTGCCGATCGCCCAGCTCCGCCGGGCGGGTGACCGTGAATCACCACCGGAAATCGATCCCGACTACTTTCCGCCCGTGCTGGCGATCGACGCCTGGCCGCCACTCGGTCGCGATATCGTCCGCAGCGTCTATGACATGGTCAGCCGCAAGGTCGATGTGCTGGCCGAGCAGGCGGTCTCGCGGCAGGTCGGCTTCTCCAGTTCAGAGCCGGGCGACCTTGACCGGCTGATCATGCTCTCCAAGCTGCTCGAGTCGCAGGCCGTGCTGCGGACGATTGCCTTTGCGGCCGGCGTCCACCCGCGGACCGCCTATGCCGAGCTCTGCCGGGTGGCGGGCCAGCTGGCGATTTTTGAGCCGGGCCGGAAGCTCGAGGAACTGCCGGTCTATGATCACGACGACCTCGCCGGCATCTTCCGGCAGGTCAAGCTCCTGCTTGAGCGGATGATCGGCCGGGTGGTCTCGCTCGAGTTTGAGCAGCGATACTTTGTCGGCAGTGGTCCCGCCCAACTGTCGGTTGCCTACGAGCCGAAGTGGTTCGGCAGTGACTGGGAGACCTACGTCGGCGTGCTCCGCGGAGATTTGCCGGAGGAGGAATGCGACCGGCTCCTCTCGGGCAACGCTCATCTCGACTGGAAGCTCGGGAGCGGCGAGGAGGTCGATCGGCTGTTCAAGCTCGGCCTGCCAGGTCTTGAACTGCAGCCGGTCGACCATTCCCCCCGGGCCCTGCCGGGATCGTCGGGCTGGCTCTTTTATCGGATTGGATCGGGCTCACCCGCCTACCAGTCGGTGCAGCAGACGCAGAATCTGGCGATCCGAGTCCGGGACTCGTCGGTGGTCAACGCCGATTCCCTTCCCGGGCAGCGGCGGCTGGAGGTGATTTTCAACAGCCGCAGGGTCAGCCTCGAGTTCGCCCTCTTTGCCGTCCCCAGCTAGGAGCCACCAGGCAAGGAGCCCAGTCGATGACTCCCGAATTTGCAGCGGCCGGCCTGCCCCTGATGCAGCATATCCTCGACCTCTTCAGCCGGGCCGAATGCCGGCAGACCGCGGCTGCTGAGGAGGAGCGGATGCGGCTGCAGCAGGCCTTCGCCACCGCTGAGGCCCGGCTGCGGGGCCCCCGGGCCGACGAGTGGAAGCTGGCAAGTTATGCGCTGGCAGCGGTGGTCGATGAATTGCTGATTGTCGATATCAACTGGCCGGGTCAGTCGTGGTGGGAGAACCATGCGATGGAGGTGGAACTGTTTGGCAGCCGGGCCCGGGCTACGGAGTTTTACAAGCGGGCGGAACGGGCCGCCGCCCTGCCGCTTTCCGACGCCATCCATTTCTACCTGGCTGCCGCGCTGATGGGCTTTCGCGGCATCCTCCGGGACCAGCCCGACCAGTTCAAAGACTGGCTGCGATCCAACGGCCGGTTCATCCGCAACGAGGAGACCCGGCCCTCGCTGCCCGCGCAGGCGGCGGCCCTCGCCGGAGCGCCGCCCCTCTACGGCAGCCTGTCGCTGCTCTGGCAGTCGGTGCTGCTGGTGGTGCTCGCCGCCATCCTCGGCATCACCGCCTGGTGGGCCTTCTGGCTCGCCTGACCCTTTCCCCGACCGGCCGCCGACAGGCCCGCCGTCCCAACACTAATTCGGCAATCAGATGGAACTGCTCAAGCGGCTGCTGCTGCTGCCGATCGATTTCGCGAGCTGGCTGGCGAAGCGGTTTCTCAACCTGTCGCTGGCCGCGCGAATCGGCTGGGCGGTCGCCTCGCTGCAGTTGTTGGTGGTGCTGTTGACCCTGGCCGCGGTCTTTGCCGCCGGGGGCGGGCAGTTATTCCGCGCCTGGTGGAGTGTCGGCAAGCTGCTGGCCCTGCTGACCCTGCTGGGGATCGTACCACTGCTGGTCTATCAGGCGGCCCGGCTCTGGCTGCAGCATGAAAGCGTCCGCTGGCCCGACATCGACACCGCCTGGAAGGAGGCAGTCATCCAGCTGAACCGGCAGCAGATCGATCTCCGTAACACGCCGGTCTTTCTGGTCCTCGGCTGCGATGGCGGTGAAGGAGAGCGGGCGATCATGCAGGAGGCGGCAACCCCTTTTCTGGTCGTGGCGGCCCCGGCCGGCAGCAGCCCGCTGCATGTCTACGCCGGCAACGCGGCGGTCTTCATCTGCCTCTCTACCATCGGCCAGGCCGCGCTCATGGCCGGGCGGCTGCGGGCGGCCGACGATCATTCCATCCCGACACCGCCCGGCCTCACCGACCGCGAGCAGGCGAGCGACCGGCTCGTCGCGCTCTGCCAGCGGCTGGTCAACGCCCGGCAGCCGGTCGCGGCAATCAATGGCGTGATCGCCTTCGTTCCGATCGCCGGCCGGGTTGACCCATCAAGCTACGCTGCCGCTGGAGCGGCGGTGGCGGAGGACGTCTCGGTGCTCAGCACCACGCTTGGACTGCGGGCGCCACTGCTGCCGGTCTTCAGCGGGGTGGAACAGCTCGCCGGCTTCGACAATCTGATCAGCCAGCTTTCAGCAGCCGATCGCACCAGAGCTTTGGGCGGCTGGCTGCCGCTTAATCTGGCGGCTGACTCGGCGCTGCCCGGAGGGCTCGCCACCCACACTGCTGGGGCCCTGCTCGACCTGACTGCCCGCAGCCTGCTCGACCCCAGGCTAGCCGGTCAGCCTTCGTTCAACCGGTCCCTGATGGGGCTGCTCTATGACGTCCGCATCGTCGTCGTCGGTCGCATTGAGGCATTTTTCACCGAGCTGCTCGGCCATTCGTCGCATGGCGAGACCGCGCCGCTGCTGGCCGGCAGCCTACTGGCCGCCACGGCGGTCGATCCCGCCAAGCGGGGGTTCCTGCGGGGCATGTTCGAACGGTTCGTGCCGCTGCAAGGGGAGCTGGAGTGGACCCCCGCTCGCCGGCGAAGGGAAAACCGGAACCGGCGGCTTGCCACGGCGCTGAAAATTCTGAATCTGCTGCTGGTGTTGGCGATTGCGGGAATTATCGTCTGGAGAGTGGCCTGGTGACGACGGTGTCCGTATCGGCCGAAATGTTCCCGGTCCCTCCATTGCAGCCGTGGTTCGATGCCCTGCTCTTTCACCATCGATCTCGAACGCCTCAGGCAGCCCCTGGAGGGTGAGCATCCCGGGGGCATCAACCTGCAGATTGATGAAGAGGGCCGGCGAATTCGCTCCGCGCTCCGCGATCTCCGCGAGGAGGCCCGGCGGATTGAGCGGCATGCCGATGAGGGCGACAGCTCAGAGGGGGGCTGGCCGGCGGCGATCCCGATCTGGCGAAGGCTGCGGGATGAGGCGATTGAGACGCTCACCGACCGATCCCGTGACACCAGCGTCGCGGCGCTCCTGATCGAGGCAGTCGCCCGGACCGACGGCTTCGCCGGTCTAGCGGCGGGGTTCACCGCGGCCCAGACCATGGTTGAGGTGGCCTGGAACGAACTTTATCCCATGCCCGATCCTGAGGATGGCCCGGCCGACGAGGCCACGCTGCTCGAGGAACGGTCGATGCCGCTCGTGCGGCTGTCCGGTCTCGACACCGAGGGGCTGCTGCAGCCGGCGCTCTTGCGTGTGCCCCTCACCCGCGACCGGGCCGGCGAATCGCTCGGCCTCTGCCACTGGAAGAGCAGTCGCGATCTGCTTGGCGAGACTGATTCGGAAAAAATCGATCTGGCGGTCGCTCGGGGTGGCATCGCGCCGGAAACCTTTGCAGCGGCCGTTGAGGCGACCGACTCCGACTTCCTGACCAGCAACTATCGTGAAATGCAGCAGGCAGCAGCAGCCTGGGAGCGGCTCTGCGAAGCGGTTTCGACCGTCTCGGACGGCAAGGCGGTCATTCCGGTGACGCCGCTGCGGTCATTCTTCGAGGAGTGCGACGCCGCCATCCGCAGCTTTGCCCCGGTGGTGACGGTGAGTGCCGCGGCCGACGCGGTGACCGAGGCAGAACCCGAGGCGGCGGGCGGTCCGGTGGCCGCCGCGGCGGGCGGCCCCGCCGGCCCGCCGCAGACCCGGGAACAGGCATTCGGGCAGCTTGAACAGATCGCCGGTTTTTTTGAGAAGCACGACCCCCACAGCCTGCTGGCGGCCCAGATTCGAAACATCGTCCGGCTCGGCCGACTGCCGCGGGCGGCCTACTACGAAGAACTGATTGCCGACGGCTCGGCGATCGAGGCGTTGTTCAAGTTTGTCGGGATCAAAACAGCGGCTGGGAACGACGAGTGACGCCGCCCGGGGGTGACCAACTCCGTTTCGAAGCGATCCATGCGAATTCGGGCAAGAGCTTGACGCGGCCTGCCTGGTAGGTGACGATACTGCGGGTCCCGTCGGTTTCTTCCCCGCCCCCAGTAATTGCGAGGCTACGGACATGCCGGAATCGGTTCAGAAAAAACTCACGCGGGTTCGCAAGCCGCGGGTTCACATCACCTACGAGGTCGAGACCGAGGGGGCAACGGTTGTCAAGGATCTGCCCTTTGTCGTTGGCGTAATGGGTGACTTCTCCGGCAACCCAACCGAGCCGCTCAAGCCGCTGAAGGATCGAAAGTTCGTCTCGATCGACCGCGATAGTTTTGATGAGGTGATGCGGCGGATGACTCCCGGCCTCGAGATGCGGGTGGCCAATACGCTCGCCGACGACGGCAGCGAGATGGCGGTGCAACTCAAGTTTTCTTCGATTGAGGACTTCGAGCCGGCCAAGGTCGTCGAGCAGGTTGAGCCTCTTCGCAAATTGCTCGACACGCGGAACCGGCTGCGGGAGTTGCTCAGTGCGGTTGACCGGGCCGACGGCCTCGAGTCGGAACTCGAAAAGATTCTTCAGAGTGACGACGCAATCAAAAAATTGGCTGTTGAAATGGGAATCGGTGGGGAGCAGGACGCAGCCGGCGGCGCCGGTGACAAGCCCGAAGGAAATGCAACATGAGCACCGGCGAAACCCAGCAGCAGGCGGCCGCGGCAGCCGCCGAAACATCGGCGGGCCTGCTCGACCAGATCACTCAAATGATGCCCAGGGCGGTCGAAAAGCCGCGGCGGGATGAGCTCATTCGCTCGCTCGTCGAACAGTCGCTCGAGGGAACCGTTCACTTTGACAAGAACGTTACCCGGTCGATTAATCGGGCGATCGCCGCGATCGACTCGGCGCTCTCGACACAGCTGTCGGAAATCATGCACCACGATTCCTTTCAGAAGCTTGAGGGCAGCTGGCGGGGTCTGCACCACTTGGTGATGAACAGCGAGACGAGTGCCCAACTCAAACTGCGGGTCTTCAACGCCTCGAAGCGGGAGCTTTTCAAGGATCTCGACAAGGCAGTTGAGTTCGACCAGAGCCAGGCCTTCAAAAAGATCTACGAGTCGGAGTTCGGCTCGCCGGGCGGTGAGCCCTACGGCGCGTTGATTGGCGACTACGAGTTCACCAATCATCCCGAAGACATTGACCTGATGACGAAGATGTCGCAGGTCGCGGCGGCCGGCTTCTGTCCGTTCATTTCGGCGGCGGATCCGGCCCTGCTGGGGCTTGAGAGCTTCGCGGAGCTTTCCAAGCCCCGGGATCTCGAAAAGATCTTCCTCGACGAGTCATACGCCAAGTGGCGGAGCTTCCGCGACTCCGACGACTCGCGGTTCATGGTGCTGACGATGCCGCGGTCGTTGTCGCGGCTGCCGTACGGCAAGAACACCCAGCCGGTCGAAGCGTTCGACTTCGAGGAGGTCGAACTCGACGAGCAGGGCAATGCCAAGCCGGTGCCCCACGAGAACTATGCCTGGATGAATACCGCCTTCGTGCTCGGGGCCCAACTGACAGACGCATTTGCCAAGACCGGCTGGTGCACGGCGATTCGCGGGGCCGAGAATGGCGGCAAGGTCGAGGGGTTGCCAGCCCACATCTTCACTGCCGACGACGGCGACATGGCGATGAAGTGCCCGACGGAGATCGCCATCACCGACCGCCGGGAGGCAGAACTGTCGAAGCTCGGCTTCCTGCCGCTTTGCCACTACAAGAACACCGACTATGCCGTCTTTTTCGGCTCACAGACGGTGCAGAAGCCGAAGAAGTACGATCGGCCCGAGGCGACCGCCAACGCGGCGATTTCGGCTCGGCTGCCCTATATGATGGCGACCTCGCGGATCGCCCATTTCCTCAAGGTGATTGCTCGCGACAAGATCGGCTCGTTCATGGAGCGGCAGGACTGCGAAGACTGGCTGTCGCGGTGGATTTCCAACTATGTCACCACCGACCCGCACCCCTCAGATGAGGTCAAGGCTCGCTATCCGCTCGCTGAGGCGGCGATCAAGGTTGAAGAGGTGCCCGGAGCGCCGGGCAGCTACAACGCCGTCGCCTGGCTTCGTCCTTGGTTGCAACTTGAGGAACTCACCACGAGTATGCGAATGGTCGCCAAGATTCCATCGTTCGCGAAGGGTGGCTGACCAGCCGTTCCGGTGACGTTGGTTCCCCGGTCGGCGACTTGTCCCGCGGCAGCAGAGACCTCCGCCCCGCCATGGAAGCATCGTCAGCCGCCTCGGCTACTCAGGTCGAACTTTTTCAGCAGCCGGCCGAGCGGCCGCTTCCGGCAGCAGAGACACCGCTGCCCCGACTGCTCGCCGAGCAGTTCGTCGCCCTCGGCCCTGGCGAGACGTCAGGGCGGCCCGTGGCCGATCGACTGCTGGCTGCCGGCAGCCAGGCCGACGTGTTGCGGGCTTGGGCGGCGATGCGGATTCCGCCCGGTGAACGGGTCGACCGCGATGACCTGGCGGCTCTGCTTGGCGAAGACATCGCCAGCCTCGACGAGGCGATCGGCGGCCAGGTCGATGCGATCCTTCATCATCCCCGGTTTCGGCAGTTCGAGGCCGCCTGGCGGGGAGTGCAGTGGCTGACTGAGGCCGCTAGTTCCGCCGATACCTCCGGCGACGGCAGCGGCCGGGTGGAACTGCGACTGCTCAATGCGAGCAAGCGGGAACTCGCCCGCGACCGCGACAAGGCTGTCGAGTTCGACCGGTCCGCTCTCTGGCGGAAAATCTACGAGGAAGAGTTTGGCACCGCCGGTGGCACCCCCTTCGGCCTGCTGCTGGCCGACTACGAGTTCGGCCGCCATCCCGACGATGTCGATCTGCTCACCGGCCTTTCCGAGGTGGCTGCCGCCGCTTTCGCGCCGCTGTTGACGCGGCCGGCGGCCAGCCTGATGGGCATCGACAGCCTCGACCGGATCAACACCTTCAACGACCTGCGGCAGTACCAGTCGTCGCCTGAGTTTGCGAAGTGGCGGAGCCTGCGGAAGCGGGAGGAAAGCCGGTTCGTCGGCCTGCCGTTGCCGGGCGTGCTTGGCAGACTGCCCTATGACGGCTGGATTGGCTCAGCCGACGCACCGGCGGCGGCGGAGCGTTCCTTCGCCGACCGCGGTTTCCGGTATCGCGAGCGGGAAGAAGGTACGAGGCTCTGGATCGGGGCGATCTGGCCGCTTGCTTCGGTGATTCTGCACGAATTCGGCCGGTCCGGCTGGTTTGCCGACATCCGGGGAGGTTCGCGGGGCTTCGCCGGTGGCGGGCAGGTGGAACACCTGCCGATCGACAGCTTTGCGGGGCTGCGGCCGGGCGAGGCCGGCCGGGGGCCGGCCGAGGTGGTGGTGACCGATGCCGCCCAGGTGCAGCTCGAGCAGGCCGGACTGATCCCGCTGTGTGCCTCCGGCGTGGATGGCCGGGCGATCTTTCATGTCAATCCGTCGCTGCACGAGCCGGAGCGGTTCGACAAGCCCGAGGCGAACGCCAACGCGAAAATCTCGGCGATGCTACAGTACGTGCTCTGCGTCTCCCGATTCGCCCACTACCTGAAGGTGATCATGCGGGACAAACTTGGCTCGTTCACCGAGCCGGTGGAACTGGAGCGGTTTCTCAACGACTGGCTCAATCAGTATGTCACGCCGGATGACCGGGCGTCACCGGAAGTCCGGGCGCGACTGCCACTGCGGGCCGGGGCGGTCCAGGTTCGTGAGGAGCCGGGCACCGCTGGTGCCTATCGGGTGGTGATGCATCTACAACCACACTTTCAACTTGATCAAATCGATGCCACACTCAGGCTTGTGACCACGGTCATTCGGCAGGAGAGCCGCTGAGAATCAGCCGCGACCGCCTCTCTTTAGGAGCTGACGATGGACAGTCCCGGCGATCTGCTTGCAGCGGGCAACCTCACCGCCGCGATCACCGCTGCCGAAGGAGCCGTCAAACGGGCCCCGGGCGATCTCGAGGCCCGCTGGCTGCTGGCTGAGTTGCTGATTCTTATCGGAGAAACCGAGCGAGCCGATGGCCAGCTCGACGCGCTGATCAGCCTCGAGCCGCGGGCGGCTGTGGCGGCAACGCCGATCCGGCAACTGCTGCGGGCCGAAGCCGCTCGGCGGCAGTTCTTTGACGAGGGTCGGATGCCAGAGTTGCTCGATGGCGCCGACGAGCCGGTTCGCGAACAACTGCGGGCCTTCGTCCAGCACCGGAGCGGAGAAGCGGCTGCCGCGGCCGCAACAGTGGCTGCCGCCGAAGCCGCCCGCCCTGCCCTGCCAGGGCGTCTGGCCGGCACCACGAGCGGCGAACGGGCCTTTACGGATTTCCGTGACCTCGACGACCTCACCGCCGGCGTCTTTGAGGTGCTGACCCAGACCGGCAAGTATTACTGGATTCCGATGGGCCGGGTGGCCTCGATCAGCTTCAGCCCGCCGCAGCGGCCGCTTGACCTGATCTGGCGGAAGGGGCAGATGTGTGTTCCGGAGGCGTTCGAAGCCGAGGTCTGTCTGCCGGCGGTGTACGGCAGCCTCGCGACCGCCGACGACGCGTCGCGACTGGGCCGGCGGACCGACTTTCTCGGCGGCGAGGACGAAGCGGCAATCGGCGTTGGCCGGCGGTTGTTTGTGGTCGATGGCGAGGACGCCATCGACATGCTCGACCTTGAACGCGTCGAGTTCGTCACCAGCTGACTGCTCGAGCAGGACGTCCGAAAAGACCGACCGGGAAGACCACAGCCGGAACAGCCACATGTCGCCATCACCAGCCGCCTCTGGTCGCTTCGCCGCCTTCGGCAGGTCCGGCAGCCACGATGAGCTTCTGCCCAGCCTGCTCGACCGTCTGCTCGACGACCGTCCCGACCGGTCCGAGGAGCCCCGCTGGCACGAGGCCCAGGTGATCCGGTCAATCAAGCAGGGCATCTGCCGGGATCTTCAGGATCTGCTCAATGCCCGGCAGCCGCTCGAAGCGTTGCCGGAAGGCCTCGAGGAACTGGCGACGTCGCTGGTCAACTACGGGCTGCCCGATCTGCAGAGCCTGGAGATTCGCGAAGACCACGACCTCGAGACGCTCTGCCGTAGGATTGCTGAACTGATCGAAGGCTTCGAGCCTCGGCTGCAGGACGTCAGGGTGACCCCCGATCTCGAGGATGCCGAGCGGCGGCCGCTCGACCGGCGGTTGCAGTTCACGATCGAGGCTTTGCTGGTGGTTGAGCCGCTGCGGGAGGGAGTCCGCCTGTCGTCGGCGATCGATGCGACCAGCGGAGACTTCCGGGTCGAGGCGACAGCATGAGCGATCCCCTGCTGCCTTTTTATGAGCGGGAACTGGCGATTCTTCGCCAGCGCACGGCAGCCTTCGCCCGGGAGCATCCCAAGATCGCCGGCCGGCTCAGCCTTGGCGAAGATGCCTCGAAGGACCCGCACGTCGAACGGCTGCTGCAGGGCGTTGCCTTCCTCAATGCCAGGCTGCATCAGCGGCTGGAAGATGACTTTCCCGAACTCTCCGACACGCTGCTCGAACTGCTCTACCCGCACTACATGAGGCCGGTGCCGTCGCTCTCGATCGTCGAGTTGGCGATCGACCGCAAGCAGGCAGCCCTTGTCGGCGGCCACCCGCTGCCCCGGGGCACTCTGCTGGAGACCGAACCGGTCGATGGTGAGCCCTGTCTTTACAGCACCTGCTTCAATCTCACCCTCTGGCCGCTGGAGGTGCGGGCGGCCCGGCTCGCCGAGCCGCCGTTTGACCTGCCCCAGGTGCCGCCGGCTGACACCGCCGCGGTTTTTCAGCTCGATCTTTGCAGCCTCGACGGCACGACCCCCATTGGCCAGATGCCGCTCGGCTCGCTGCGGCTGCACCTGCATGCCGGCGGCGGGCAGCTGATCTATCGCCTTTATGAACTGCTGCTGACCCGTTGCCTCGGCATCATCGTCGGTGATCCGGAGCGGCCCGACGAGGCCCGGCTGCTGCCGCCGCGAATGCTCGTGGCGGCGGGGTTTGAGGCGGACGAGGCAGCCCTGCCGAGCGACCCGAGGTCATTTCCTGGCTACCGGCTCCTGTCTGAGTTGTTCGCCCTGCCGCAGAAGTTTCTGTTTCTCGATCTGCTCGGGCTCGACGCCGCCACGATCGGTTCCTGCGGGCCACGGCTGCAGATCTCGATTCTGTTGGCTGAGGCCGACCGCGACCTCTCCCGCCTGGTGTCGCCGACGGCGGTGAGGCTCGGCTGCACGCCGGTCGTGAATCTGTTTGCCCAACGACTCGATCCGCTGCGGATCTCCGGAGCAGAGTCGGAGTATTGCCTGACGCCCGACGCCCGCCGACCGGCCGCCCTCGAAATCTCCGAACTGCGATCGCTGCGGGCGGGCCGGCCAGGGGAGCGGCCCCAGCCGCTCTCACCGTTTTACTCGCAGACGCCAACTTCAGGCGGCGGGGCCGCAAACCTCCGCTACGCCGTAACCCGCCGGATCAGACGGTCGCCGCGTCCCGATGGCAGTGTCGATACCGGCAGCGATCTCTGGGTGGCATTGGTCGATCCGAGCGGTGGCCCGGCGATGACAGGCGGCCTCACGCTGCATGCCGAGGCGACCTGCACCAACCGTAACCTCCCGATCGGGCTGCCCTTTTCCGTCGGTCGGCCGCGGCTTTCGCTGCGGGATGGAGCAGGCCCGATCGGCCGGATTGTCTGCCTGCAGCGGCCGACCCGACCGCTGCGGCATCCACCGGGCCGGGCCGCTGCCTGGAGGCTGCTTTCGCACCTGTCGCTGAATCATCTTTCGCTGATCGACGCTGGCGACGGTCAGCCCGCCGCCGCGCTCCGAGAACTGCTGAGCCTGTACCTGCATGACGAACTCGATGACTTTGCCCAGAAGCAGCGGTGGATCCAGGGCGTGATGGGGGTAACTGGCCGCCGGGTGGCAGCCCGGGTGCCCGGGCCGGGCGGCGGCATCGCTCAGGGCCTCGAGGTGCGGATCGACCTCGACGAGGAACGCTTCGCCGATCATGCCGGTTATCTCTTCGCCAGCTTGCTGGAGCGGTTCTTCGGCAGCCATGTCACCCTCAACTCCTTCACGCGACTGGTGGCGACGTCGCGGCGACAGGAGAGCCGCAAGGAGCCTTGGCGATGGCCGCCCCGAGCCGGCAACCGGCAGCTGGCCTGATTGGCCAGCTTGTCGCAAACCCGGAATCATTTGAGCTGTTCCAGGCCATTCGGTTGGCCGACGACGCGATGCGGCGGCAGGCGGAGGCGGCCGGGCTGCCGGCGGCTGCCGAACTCGGCACGACGGCTGCTGCCGAGGGCGACCGGCCGACCGTTGAGTTTCGGGCGACACCGGGGCTCGGCTTTCCGGCAGGCCCCGTGACAGCCGCCACGGTTGCGTCGTTCGACTCCGCGGCTGCAAGCGGCGGCCAGCCGCCGGCCGCCCAACTCGAGGTGAGTTGTTTCGGGCTGTTCGGGCCGGCCGGCGTGCTGCCGCAGCATTACACCGCGCTGATCATCGAGCGGTTCCGGCGGTTTCGGGACCGGGCCCTGCGGGACTTTCTCGACATTTTCAACCAGCGGGCAATCTCGCTGCTCTACCGGGCCTGGGCGAAGTATCGGCTGCCGGTTCAGCAGGAACGGACAAGCCTTCGCGGCAGCGTTGCTGAATGGGACACAGCTGCAAGCGGGCCACGTGATGCGATCACGGCGGTAGTCGCCAGCCTCGTCGGTCTCGGCACCCGAGGGCTGGCCGACCGGTTGGCGGTGCCCGACGCGACGGTACACCGTTACGCGGGCCACTTCGCCGCCTTCCCGCGGACCGCCGAGTCGCTGCGGCTGCTGCTGGCCGACGCCTTCGGCATGCCGGCGGCGGTACGGCAGTTCGTCGGCCGCTGGCTGCAGCTCGAGCCCCCCGACCAGACGCGGCTGGGCAGCCGGCGGGATCCAGACGGCTGGAATACGATGCTCGGTGGCGGGGCGATTGCCGGTAGCCGGGTCTGGAACGTACAGAGTGTCGTTGAGCTGCAACTGGGGCCGCTCGATCTGCTTCGGTTCCGCCAGCTGCTCCCCGGCACGCCGGGGCAGGCCGCTCTGGTCGATCTGGCCCGGCTCTACGCCGGCCCGAGCTTTGAGATTCGGGTCCGGCCGGCCCTTGCGGCGAAGGCGGTTCCTCGCGGCCAGCTCGGTCGGCACGGCCCCGCAGACGACACGCAGAATCCCGGCAGCCGGCTCGGCTGGACGACATTTTTACTTTCTTCCAAATCGGTCGCCGACCGGCACGACCCCATCTTTGTTGTCGGCGATGCGGCGGGCAGTTTGTTCAGCCCCCGATGATCACCGTCGGCTGCCCCTGCACAATCATTCCGCCGTGAACGCTCTGTTTCGCCATGGCCATCGCCGGAATCGCACCGACCAGCACGGTAGCGCTGCCGACGGCCATCACGCAAGGGGGCGGCACGGCGCACATCCCGGTGCTGGTCAGGGTGGCAACCGGCAGCCCGCCGACGATGACGGTCGGCGTGCCGACCATGATCGAGCCTCCGACGTGCGGCGTCGGCACCGGACCGACCGGGGTGACCATCGGGCACATGTACTGGCTGGTGAGGGTTGCTGCTGGTCCCATCGCTGATTTCCTCCTGCTGGACTCCGGGGAGGCTACCGAATGGTTTGATTCGGCGCCGGCCTGCCCTCAAGGTATGCTACGAAAAATTGGCTGAAATCGGTCTGTTGATTGTTGCATTTTCCGCAGCCCCGGCCCGCCGCTCGATCGCGTGAAGATCTTCCACCTCAACGACGACGTCAGTAGCGTTTTCCAGCACGTCTTCGGGCTGCGGGGTGAGTTGCGTCTGGGGGTCGTCGTGCCGGCTCGATTTTCCCTGGTCGAGGCCGGTCCGCAGGGTGTCGGCCGGCAGTCGCCGGAAGAACGATCCGCCGACCAGCCGGTGGCCGAATCGGCCGCCCCACCCTTCCTGCCCGACGCCATCCCCTTCAAGCCCGTCGCCGAGTTCACCGTGAAGGGGACCTGTTGGCTCGCCGAGCCCGATGTCCAGGGTGTGGTCACGATGGCGGTGGGGCCGCTGAGCAAGTCGCTGCGGGTGCTCGGGCCGCGGCAGTGGCAGAAGAGGCTCGGCGGCTGGCATCCCGGGCCGCCGGAACCGTTCACCTCGCTGCCGCTGTCTTACGAGCATGCCCTCGGCGGGCCGTTCGACCCCGACAACCCCGAGGGGCATGGCCGTGATCCCGTCACCGGGGTCGTCACTTCGCTGCCGGTTCCGAGGCTCGAGCGGCCCGATGAGCCGATTCGCTCACCGAGCCAGCGGCTGGGGCTGGTCGGTTGCGGCCCGATTCCAGCCGGCTGGCAGAGCCGGCGGCGGTGGATCGGCACGCTCACCGACGCCTGGGCCCGCGACCGCTGGCCGTGGATTCCTGACGATTTTGATTCGCGATTTTTTCTCACCGCCCCGGAGGACCAGCAGGCGGCCGGTTTCTTTCGCGGAGACGAGTCGATTCGGCTGGCGGGCATGCACCCGGAAGGCCATCTGATCACAGCAGACCTGCCCCGCCGCCGGGCTCGCTGCTTCATCGCCCGAAACGCCTCCCGGACCTGGAATGCCCCGGTCGGCGAGTTCGAGGAGGTGCCGCTGGTCCTCGACACGATCGCGATCGACGCCGACAAGGGGTACTACGACCTGGTCTGGCGAGGCCAGACACCGATCGCGCACATCGCCGGGCGGGACGTCCACTCGCTGCTGATCTTTTTGGAACGCCTCAACGAACCGGAGCAGCCGCCGGCCTGGTACCGCGACCTGTTTGACCGGGTTCTCGCCGCCGAGGTTGGTCGGGCCGAACAGCCCGAACTCGAGGCGGCAGAGTTTGAAGCCGAAATGGCCGAGTTTGAGCAGACCCTCAAGGCCCGGCTGAAAGCAGAACTCGTGATCCCGCCCGAGGTGCTGGCAGGCATGGAGGAGACCGCGGCGACCGTCCGGGCGAATCCCCGGGCTTACGCAGATGCAGCACGGCCAGAACTTGATCCCGTCGCCCTCGTTGATGCCGAGGTTGCAGCGGTGCGAAAGGGGATCGCCGAGTTCGACTACAAGGTCGATTTGGCCCTGTCGGCACCGCAACTTACCAAGGCGAAGATGGTCGAGATTCTTGGTGCCGATGAGAATGGGTCACCAATCGACATGGCGACAGTCCGAGAAAACATCGATTACCTGCGTTCAACCGTGACTGATAAAAGGCTTTCGTCGGCGTCACGGCAGAGGCTGCTTGAAGGCTTGAGTGAATGGGAACAGGTTGAGCCTCAACTGGATGCTCTGGTTACGCGAGTCTCGGCAATTAAGCCCGATGTCGTGGCCCAGCTGCAGGCGTCCCTGCCCGCTTGGATGCTGCGGGAGCCGCCACCGATCGATGAGCCGCTCGATGTCGAGGCAGCCCGCCGCGAGGGTCTCGCCCATCTCAACCTCGCCGGCTACGACTTTCACGGGCTCGATCTTTCCGGGGTCGATTTCCGAGAGGCTTCACTCGACCGGGTCAATTTTTCCGGCTGCACCTTGCGCGGCTGTGACTTTACTGCCGCGACGGTCGGCCGGGCCGACTTCGGCAGCGCCGACCTGTCTGAGGCGATCCTCGCGGGCGTCGATTTTTCTCAGAGCAACCTCGCCGGGAGCTGCTTCTCCGGCGCAGAACTGTCGGGGGCCAGTTTTTCGGGCCGGTCGCTCGTCGGGGCCGATTTCAGCAACGCGCGGGGTGAGGGGACCGACTTCTTCCGGGCCGACCTGACGCGGGCCCGGTTCAGGGCCGCCGAACTGGCGACGCCGACGTTTACCGAGGCAACGCTCGACGGTGGCGACTTTCCGGGTGAGTGCCGTGAGCTGGTCGTTGAGAACGGTTTGCTTCTGCGTGGCCGCTTTCTTTTCCTCATCCTTGAGAATCTTTTCGTGTTTTTCTGCCGTGGAGAACAGCCCCAGTGCGGTCCGGGCGGTCCGCGTACGAACCTCGCTGCCTTTTTTGAGGTCGGCCTTTACCTCTCCGTTGAGCAGCACCTTGTAGGGTGCATTTGCATAATACTCAAACTTCCGAAACAGGCCCGCGCCCGCCATAAAGACGTTGTAGCGTGACATCAAGAAAAGGTCGAATCGAAAGCAGGCCAGGTACTGCGAGAGTTTGCCGAGCACGTAGGCGGTGGTCTGGAGCCCCCCCTGCATTTCTGTCTTGGTGCCAATCCACGTCCAGTAGCTATCGCCTTCGGTCTTCTTGGTAGAGGATGCTTTGGTCTGTTCTGTGGCGGGGCCTTCCGATTTCAGGAGATATGCCATGGTCGCTCCCTTTCTTCAATCTGGGTAAGTGGGCAGCCGTCAATCGATGGTTAGGATAGCGGGTTTGAGATCATCGCCGGGAGCGGCCCGCGGCCAGCCCCCAGCAGCGGGCGGTGCCCTCGATGCAATGCTCCCGGCAGGTGGCCGCATCGATCCCGATTTTCGCCAGCGTGTCGCCGTCAGACTGCTGCGTGTAGTGGCCGGGGTAGTGGAACAGTTCGAGGTCGCCATGGGTGTAGCTGTGGGCGGGCGAGGCCGACGACGAGGCCTCGAGGCTCGAGGACGGATTGGTGTAGTCATAGTCCTTCAAGACCTGTTTGCCACTGGCGAGCCGCTGTTGCCAGGTCCAGCCGTCGATGTGCTCGGTGACCTGGGCGGCTTCGGCCGCGGCCTTGAAAGGAATCTTTTCATAGCCCGAAAACGGCTTGCGACTCGACGGGTCGTCGGTGAAGACCAGCTGGTGCGAGCCATCGGACTGTTCGCTGTGATAGGAAATGCCCCACCGCTGCAAAAGCCGATGCACGAAGTCGAAGAGGGTCTCGTTGAACTGCACGCAGAAGGGCAGTTCCGGATAGCTGCCGGTCAGCCCGGCAACGTCATAGTCAGTGAACCCGAGGTCGTCGAACACCTCCTTGAGGATTTCGGCCGGCTTCTTGTTTTGAAAGATGCGGCAGTCTGAGCCGAGCTGAAGAACCGCGATCCACGGCCGGACGACGAGCTGATAGGCATGGGTGTCGCCTCTGTCGATCCGCTGCTCGAACGCGGTGACCAGCCCGCTGAAGTGCCGCTGCCCACCTCCGGGAAGATGAAACGAGACGGTGGCCGGGGTGCCGAGTAACGAATTGGGATCGAGGTCGGTCTGTTCGGATACCAGATCGAGCGCCATCGTGAAGGGCGTGGAGACCGTCTCGGTATACCGCATCTCGACGAGCCGAAACACATCGGCTCCGGCGGCCGTCTTGACCGTGGCCGATGACACGACTCCCACTCCGCTCGATACGCTCATAGTTACGGTCCCACGAAGACCTTGCCCTGACTGGCATGCTCCTGCCGGCCGACCGGCATGTTGCTATTGGCGGTGTTGTTGTGGCCGACCAGCACACCGAGATAGGCCGCGCCGTGACCCTCGACAAAGACCTTGCGGCTGCCGGTCTTGATGCGGCACGGTCCGGCCACACTGCCCGAGACAATGCCCCCGCCGGTGCCGGCCTCATCACCACTGCTCATCCCGATCTCGGTATTGGTCGTGGCGGCATGCTTGCCGACGATGAACACCTTCTGGGAGAGGGTCGGCAGCGTTGCCTGCTGAAGAACGGCGGTATTCGTGTAGGGCACCGGCACTTCCGTCGCCCTGTCCGCGGCTGCCGCGTCAGGGTCTGTCGGAGGCAGCGGCGTCTTGCAGACGTCGTTGTGGGCGATTGAGATCCCGGCCGGGCCGTTATTGCTCGCGGGAAAGGACATCAAGGCACCTGCAAACGCGGAATGGAGAAGAGTGGCTACCCGAGGTTGATCCTGCGGCCATCGATCGAGACGTCGTCGTCGGCCAGTTCGGTGATCCGCCCAGCCTTGAGGTCGTAGTCACCCTCCACGTGGGTCCGCTCGCGGCCGAGCCGCTTGTGGACGGCGTCGGTCACCCACTGGGTGAGGTCGGTGAAACGCTCAAAGGCGTGGCGGGCGGTAAACTCAAGTTTTTCCGCGACAATCTTGACCAGCGATCCCTGCAGCGACACGCCGTCGCGGGCCATGATCGCGACCCGGCCGGCCGGCGCTGCGATGGTGATATCGCCCGGGGCGGTGAGTACCGTCTCCCCCGCTCCCTGCAGCAGCCCGATCACGTACCAGTCATCCCCGCGGCCGATGGCGAGCACCTCGTCGCCCGCCACGGCTCGGTAGCTCTGGGCAAGGGCGAGGCGAGCCCGGCGAGGACCGTCGTCGTGGGTCAGGAGCACGGTACGCCCCTCCACGGCGAGAATGTGGGCGGGGCCGAAGAAGCTGGCGGCGGCCGGCTCAGGCGACTCACGTAGCAGTTCATCTACGGTGAGATACGAGTTGGCGAAGTCGTGTTGCGCGGTGGCCATGGCGGGGTGTCTGCCGGCGATGTCGAATCCAGTTTCAAATTGGTTTCGCCTCAAGGAATATACGGGACTGGTCCGCGGCCCGCCAGCCACCGGCAGGTGATCTCGACCGCGTCGGTGGCGACGCCGACGGGCTTCGGGCAGTGGTTCCTTGCCACAAAGTTCGATACGTTGAATGCCCCCGGTGATGCTCGCTGCAAACGCCTTTTACAGCCGACTCCGGGAGTTTTTGGCGAGCTGCCGCCCCGGGCTGTCAACGGGCGTCGACGACCACGTCAGGCGTGGTGATCGAAATCTGCCCGCCGAAACTGCACATGCACTTGCTCGAGGCATCAAGGGCCGGCATGCCGCGGAGCAGCACAGTGGCAACGCCTGGGGTCCAGGGGGTGGTGGCGGGCATGCAGGGCATGGGGGTGAGCACCCCCAGCGCAGCGGCTGTCGCAGCAGCAACGGTGGGGTTTGCCGGGGATTGGCACATGCCGAAGGTGGGAATGTTAGCCATCGGTGCGAAGTCCATGATGTTTGCCCCAGGTGGGGTCGCCGCCGTCACCGTGGGCACGGCCACGGCGAGGCTCGCTGGGGCTGAACCCATGGTGCACTGCAGCAGTGAACCTGAGTTGACGAGTTTTCCCGGCATGGTAGTCTCCCACGGTGAATTTCGGCGAAAGCGGTAAGCCTACCACAGGCCGAGGGAAACTTTCTTGACCAAACGGTGTCGCCCGCTGCAGAGTTTCACCCACTCCTCTGAACGCTGCAGAGATCGCCATACCAAGCGACGATCGGGCAGGCAGCGGGCGGTGTCGTCGGTATGGAGAGAGCGGCTCGCCTCGGTTTGCTTGCGGGCGACGAATGGTGCAGATAGCGAAGGCTATTTGACGAGCGATTCTGGGCAGTCTACTGCTATTCAAGCCTAGCGGTTTCCTCTCGTATGACCGAATCACTCGCCACCGCCG
>CBFIHA010000017.1:9719-27155 GCA_965662195.1 uncultured Pirellulales bacterium | reverse complement strand
TCATCCCCGGGATCACAGTCACCACGCCGCTTGGCGATGCCGAGTTCCGGTTGCGGGCGTTTCGCTACCGCGAGGCGATTGGTGAGCCGTTTGAAGGGGTCATCGACGCCGTCAGCTCCAATCGCGAGGTCGATATCGAGGCGTTGCTTGGGCAGACGATCACCGTGAGCGTGCCGCTCCCGTCGGGGGGCACGCGGCATTTTTCCGGCATCTGTCTGGAGGCGCGGCAGACAGGGCGGCTCGGCGATGTCTTTGGGTATCGGTTTCTGATCACACCATGGATCCGGTTGCTGGAGTTGGCGAGTGATTGCCAGATCTTCCAACAGCTGACGCCGACAGACATCCTCACGCAGGTTTTCAACAATCTGGGCTTTGCTGATCACAAACTCGCGGGCGTCATCGGCAGCCTGCCAACGCTCGAATTCTGCGTGCAATACGACGAGACCACACTCAATTTTGTCAATCGGCTGACACAGCGATTTGGCATCGGCTACCACACTGAACACGCGGCCGGGAGTCACACCCTGGTGTTTGTCGATTCGCACCACTCGTACCAGCCGTTTCCCGGGTACGACACAATTCGCTATTCCACGACCACCGCAACCAACGCGAATGCCGAGCATGTCTTTCATTGGGAGGCGGGCCGCCGGATGACGGCGGGCAAGGTTGTCCTCAAGGATTTCAATTTCACCAACCCCAAGGCAAAGCTTGAATGCAGCGATTCCGCAGGCCACAGCTATCCGCACGGTGATCTCGAGCGTTTTGAATATCCGGGCTTCTTTGCCAACCAGTCCGACGGCACCACGCTTGCCAAGATTCGCATGGCTGAGCGGGCCTGTGGTGGCAGGTTCTTCGCGGGCACAGCACATTGCTACGGCCTCTCGGCTGGCATGACGTTTCAGCTTGAGGACCATCCCCGCGGGGATCAAAACGCGTCGTACCTGACAACGGCAATCGACCTTGTCATCGAGCCTGCAGAGTCAGCTGGCCCGCTGGGGGGCGTCTGTACCTGCTCGTTCGAAGCGATCCCCGCCGACGTGGACTATCGGCCGCCGCGCACCGCCCGCGTTCCCCGAATCGACGGCGTGCAGACGGCCGTGGTCGTGGGGCCGGTCGGTCAGGATCCGCGGGTGCCCTACACCGACGAATATGCGAGCGTCCGTGTGCAGTTTCACTGGGATCGGCAGGGGCAAGAAAACGAGAAGAGTTCCTGCTGGCTGCGGCATGCGCAGGTCTTCGCCGGAAGTGGCTGGGGCGCGACCTTCCTGCCCGTGGTGGGTTGCGAGGTGGTCGTGGCCTTCGTCGGCGGCGATCCCGACCGGCCGCTCGTGTTGGGTGGCGTCTACAACGCCGACCACAAGCCGCCGCGGCCGCTGCCCGACCACGCCGTGAAGACCGTGATTCATGACGTGGCGGGAAACTTCATGATTTTTGACGCTCAGCAAGACAAGGAATCGGTCACCGTCTTGACTGAGTATCAAAACAACTGGTGGATCATCGGCAATACTGAAACACCAGACTGAGAGCAGCAACGAGTCTCAGACCGCGAGGTATACCTGTTATGTCAGAGTGGAATTTTTCTGGATCGAACTTTTCCAATTGGGGAACCCTCCCCGGGGTGACATCTGTCGATGTAACGGGCCCGTCGAACAAGAACCAGGTCGGAAACAGCAATTCGAAACAAACGGGCGATTCGACATCGCTGCAGTTTGGCAACAAGAACTCATTCCAGCAAGGGATTTCGAACAGTGCGCTCATGGGACTGAGTTTTTCAACGAATGTTGCGCAGAGTGTTTCAACGCTGGTCGGAGTAAGTTTTTCCTTTCAGATGGCCGGGTCGGTGTCAGCTTTCATCGGCCCCAAGTTTTCACTCAATCGATCGGTCGAAGTTGTCGCGAGCTATGCCAATAAATATACGTTGGTCAATAAGGCGCCTGAGTGCCATGTCACGTACAAAGAGACAAAAGCCGCAGCGGAGAGAGCGGATTTCATCACAAAAGCAGACGAGTGGCTGGGCACCAAAAGCCTCGTCGCCCAGAGCGTCGTGCAGAATATCCTGGACGGCAATCTGAATTATGGGCAGCTCGTCACACAAGTTACGGGCCAGTGCAGAACCACGGCCGGATCACTGATGTACCGCGGGGGTCAGCAGTGCACAATGTCGACGATGGGGCAATTGTCCTTGGAAGGAGCCACGGGCATCACGATGGAGGGCCCGCGGGTGCAGATCAATGGAGCGATCATCAACCTCGGTTGATTGGGCGTCGCCATGAAGATCACCCCCAAGCAACCGCCCGGACATGCCTTGGGATGGTGTCTGCATCGCGGCTCGCCAAACACGGATACGGCCGGGTTATGGGCGACCTATTTTGTCCGGGCCATGTTCTCGATTTCACCGTCCGGGACCGCCGTGCTGTCTGCGGACGAGGAACTTGTCCCGACCGGGGATACCCCGCATGACGACGCGGCGGCCGGCCTGCGGTATCCATCCGACTTCGTACCCTGGAAGCCCTGTGGCGAGGTGATCGTCGTCGGCACCGCCCAGCCGCCGGTGGCCCAAGTGGCGAAGCAGTATCCCGTGCGGGTGGCCGTGGGGGGCTGGCAGAAAGAGATCACCGCCTACGGCAACCGTTGCTGGGACACGAGCCGTTTCTTTGACCGGCCCGGGCCGCCTGACGTAGCCGGCCCCGTTCCGTTGACCTTTGCCCATGCGTTCGGAGGAGCCAATCTGGCCGCCAATCCACTCGGGAATGGCGGCGAAGGCGACTGGATGCCGAATCTCGAACACGCCGATCGGCCAATTACCGGTCGGCGTGCGGCGGGTGATCCGGCCGGGTTTGGCGCGATCCCGCCCGACTGGCCGCAGCGGCGGCAATATGCCGGGATGCCCGGAGAGGCGGTCGTGGCCTCGTGGTGGCCGTGGACGCCGCCCCGGTTTGACGAGCGGTTTTGGATGGCGACGCTGCCCGATCAATGGGTCGAGGGCTATTTCCGCGGCGACGAACCGGTGGAACTCGTGCACGTGCATCCGGAGCACGCCCAGTGGCGGACGGCGCTGCCGGGGCAGCGGGCGCGGGTGTTTGTCCTGCGGGTGCCCGCCGACATGCCACTCTCGTCGGCGCGCCGTGGCCGGCTTGTCGATGCGGGGGCGACCTTCGAGGAAGTGCCGCTTGTCCTCGACACGGTGTTCATCGACGCCGACGCTGGTCAACTGACGCTCGTATGGCGGGGCAGCACGCCGGTGCGGAGTCCGAAACTCCTCGACATTCTCGGCGTGTCGTTCGGCCTCGAACCGCTGGAGGAAAACCGGGATCCGCAGCATTACCTCGCGGCGGTCTTCGCCGAGGAGAACGAGGCGACGGAGCCCGCGGCCGACGCCGCTGCGATCAGGGCCGAGATCGAGGCGGCGATCGCTGCAGGGGAGGCCGAGCGGGCGCGGGTCGTGGCGGACGTCGAGTCGGAAGTGGCCAAAGCGGCGAAGTGGGCCCAGACGACCCTGCGGGATGTGGAGGGGCAGGCGGGAACCGGACTGGTCGCCATGCAGGCAGAACTCACCGCAGGCGGGATCGCCGTGCCGGAAGAACTGTCGAGTTTTCGCCCCTCCGACGCGCTGCGGATCGACACGCCCGCTTCGGGGTCGACAGCGTTGCCGGGCAGCCCGTTGGTGGACGTGTCGGAGATCGTCGCGATCGCATCCGACCTACGGTCGCGGGCCGCGTCTGCTGAGGCAGAGCTTCCAGCGGAGATGCGGGAACTGATGGTCAAGCAGGCAGCCCAACTGGAGGAAAGCGTCGAGTTTCTCGAGGAGGCCGGGAACATCCCCGCCCAGATCGAGGCCAAAAAGAAGGAGATCCAGGCCGAGATCGAGTCGGCGTTTCCACCGGGCTTTCTTGTCAGCCGCGTTGTAAAGCCGGGTGAGACACTCGACCTTGAGGCGATCTGTCGCGACGGCCTTGCCGAATACGACATCCGCGGCGTCGACTTCTCTGGCCTCGATCTCGGCGGCGTATCGTTTCGCGGGGTGGCCGCGGCCGGGGCATTGTTCCGGCAGGCACGGCTTGTCGGCGCGGATTTCACCGCCGCCGACCTGACGGGTGCCGACCTCACGGGTGCCGACCTGTCGAACGTTATGCTCGATCGGGCCGATCTGACCGATGCAGTCGTTGCGGATACGCGATTCGTCGCCTGCCGCATCGGCGGGACGAAATTTCGTGGCCTCGCGATCAGCAACGCCGATTTCAGCAACACGACCGGCCGACATGCCGACTTTTCGGGTGCTGATTTGTCCGGTGCCCTGTTTCACGAGGCGCGGCTCGACCAGCCCAACTTCGCGGAGGCGCGGGCGGCCGGGGCGGATTTCTCACGCGCGTTCCTTGCCAAGGCTGATTTCGGCGGCGCGGTCTGTACCGGCGCGATCTTCAACGATGCCACACTGCCCAACCTGCGGGGCCGTGAGGCGGCCGACTTTACCGGGGCTCAGTGGCGCCGCGTGACGGCCGACGACGCGTCGTGGACGACGGCGATTCTCGACCGGGCCGACTTTCAGGACGCCAACCTGCGGCGGGCCGACTTCTCGGAGTGCTCACTCGATGGCACGAACTTCGACCGCTGCGACCTCGCTGCCGCCGTCTTCGCCGATAGCGGCATCCATGCCGCCACCCTGACGGGTGCGAATCTCTTTCGTGCCTCGTTCGACCGCGCCACGATCGTCGATGTGCGGTTTGACGGCTCGAGCCTGTTCGAGGCGGGCTTCTGGGACACGTCGCTCGTGCAGGTGACATTTGCAGGCTGTGACGTTCGGCGGGCTTCGATTCCTCAGGTCCAAGGCTCGTGAGCGACGCATGGAAATGCTCTCAAATGACGAGGCGCTGAAGCATCTCGTCCAGACGGCCGACATCATCAACGCCGTGCTGTACGCGGTCGATCTCGCAACCCACGACATCAACGGCCGTCGTTTTCAAACGGTGGTGTTCACGGGCGTGGCGTTGGAAAAAGCGAGACTGACCGGGTGCGTGTTTGCAGAATGCTCACTCACCGGCGGCGGGCTCGCCGCGGCCACGGTCGCTGGCTCCCGTTTTCACCGCACGACGTTTGCCGACGTGTCGTTTGCCGGGGCGACCCTGCACGAGAGCAGCTTTGACAGCTGCTCGGTGGCCATGGGATCGTTTGCCGGCTCGGTGGTTCGCGGGGTTGAATTCCGCGACACGAATCTCGCCCAGACATCGTTGGCCGGTGCCGATTTTCAGGAGTGCTCACTGCTCAATGCCGCGGTGATCGAGAGTGATCTTTCCAATTCGTCGTGGCACGGCTGCATCATCGACGGGGTTCTCCTGACGGACTGCCGCGGCACCGCCGTCTCGTTCGCCCGGGCGACGATGCGCGACGGGCTGTTCGCCGCATTGACGTTGGAACGGCCCGATTTCACCGATGCCGACTGTGCGGGGCTGCGGTTTGCCGACGGAGCGGTCACGGCAGCGGACTTTAAAAATGCGAGCCTGTCCGAATGTACCTTCTTCAACACGAACCTTTCGAAATCCGACTTCACGCGGACACGGTTTTCGGGCGGAGCGATGTCGGGCTGCGACCTCCGCGGCGCAAAGCTTCCGGTGACGTGCGACGCCTTCAAGCTGCCCGACTGCGACATGCGGGAGCTCGTGCTCGCGGGCACGTCGTTCAAGGGGGCCTTTTTCCAGGGAGCGAACCTTGAGGGGGCCGACCTCTCCGGCTGCGACCTCGCGGGGGCGACGCTTGACCGCTGCCGGCTGCGCAACGCAAACCTCAGCGGCGCGAACCTCGAAGGGGCGTCGCTCTTGGCCGCCGATCTCACCGGCGCCGAACTGGTGTTGGTGAAGGCTGCCCGCGCCGCCTTCCGCAAGGCCACGCTCACCGACGCCGTGCTCACCGACGCGGATCTCACCGGGGCCGACCTCTCACTCGCCGCCTTCACCGGCCCGCAGTTGGCGACGGCCACGCTCGACGGAGCCCGGTTCGAGCAGGCGGATTTTCGCCGGTTCAGCGGCCGCGGGCAGACGCTCGCGACCGCCGAGTTCATCGGCTGTGACCTCTCCGGGGCAGACTTCGGCGATGCCGTGCTTGAGGGCGTGTCGTTCGAGAGCTGCCAGCTCGGGGGGGCGGATTTCCGGGGGAGCCGGCAGAACCGCACGGTTTTCCGCGGGGCTGACCTCACAGCTGCCGACTTCACGCGTGCCAAGGTCGCCTGGGCCGATTTCGAAGGGGCAACTTTCAACGACGCCATCTTTGTCCAGACGCAGTTTCACCGCGTCTGTTTCGACGACATGCCGCTGCGGCAGGTGCGGCTTGACGGAACGGTGTTTTTGATGTGCGAGTTGCGGCGGGTGGACCTCTCCGGGGTCGACCTCACCAATACCGACTTCACCGACTCGATGATGGACGGAATAAACCTTGCGGGAGCGGTGCTCAGACGCGTGCGGCTCGTCCGCTGCGGGCTCGCGGAGGCAAACCTTGCGGAGGCAAAGGCCGGCGGAGTCGTTGCCGAAGCCGCACGCTTCGCTGGGGCCACCCTTGCGGCAGCCGATTTCTCGGCCGCCGATTGCAGAATGGCGGCGTTTCCGGGAGCAGACTGCTCGGCAGCCGTCTTTTCAGCTGCCCAGCTCGACCGTTCGAACTGGGTGCGGGCCAAGTGCCCGGGGGCCAGCTTCGATCGAGCGAGCCTTGCGTGGGCCGATCTCTCGCACGCCGACCTGGTCTCGGCACGCTTCACGGATGCGAATCTCGAGGGGGCCAATCTGCACGCGATCGCGGACGGCGGTACCTCATGGTCAAACGCGTCGCTCAAAAAAGTTCGCCGTACCGATGCCGCCCTGCTCGAGGCCGAGTCGTGGACCCGCCCCCCGCTGACTCAGTGATGCTATTTTGGACTCGTGCACGTTGATGAAATACCTGAGACCGTAATTGTAAAATCTCACACCGCAGGCTTCTTCCGGCCGCCAGAGCGACACTGGTTGCCAGCACTGGGTGCAAATGACTAGTTTCGCTGCGGGGTGGCTCGGTTTCACCGCATGGCAGGTCGCTGTCACCTTGAGTCCTTTTTACTAGGAATACTTCCCATGGCCGGACTTGATCTTCGTGGACTGATCGGCAAGCTCAATCCGTCGAGCCAACGGGCGCTCGAGGCTGCAGCAGGGCTGTGTCTTTCCAAGACCAACTACAATGTCGAGATCGAACACTGGCTGGTGAAACTCCTGGAGCAGCCGGGCAACGACATCTGCCTGCTGCTCAAGCATTTCGGCGTCGACCAGGCCAAGGTGATGGCTGGCTTGGCCAAAGCGATCGACGGCTTCAAGACCGGCAATGCGCGGCCGCCCCTGCTCTCGCCAGAGGTCTGTGTGCTGATTCGGCAGGCCTGGCTGGTTGCCAGCGTTGACTACAACGATACCGATGTCCGCGGGGCGCGGATTCTGCAGGCGTTGCTCTCCGAAGAGTCGATCGCCCCACGGGCAGTCGCCGTCAGCGATGAGTTACGGAAAATTGCCCCCGATGTGCTGGCCCGCGAGGCCGACCGGGTCCTCCCGCGGTCAATTGAATCGGAGTTGCCGGACGCGGATACGCCGGCTGGTGCGTCGGCCGGCGACGGCGGCCTGGCCGGACCCTCCAAGACCCCCGCTCTCGACCAGTTCACCATCGACCTGACCGCTCGGGCGAAGGCGGGCCGGATCGACCCGGTGCTTGGCCGTGAGGCAGAGGTCCGGCAGATCGTCGATATCCTCACCCGCCGACGGCAGAATAATCCGATCCTCACCGGGGAGGCGGGGGTGGGCAAGACGGCTGTGGTCGAAGGCTTTGCCTGCCGGATCGCAGCTGGTGATGTGCCTGAACCGCTCAAGAACGTCTCGCTGCGGACCCTCGACCTGAGCCTGCTGCAGGCCGGCGCCGGCGTAAAGGGTGAATTTGAGAACCGGCTCAAGAATGTCATCGACGAGGTCAAAAAAAACCCGGTGCCGATCATCCTGTTCATCGACGAGGCCCACACGCTGATCGGCGCTGGTGGTCAGGCCGGTCAAGGGGATGCCGCCAATATGCTCAAGCCCGCCCTGGCCCGGGGTGAGCTGCGGACGATCGCCGCCACCACCTGGGCCGAATACAAGAAGTATTTCGAGAAGGATGCGGCGCTTGCCCGGCGGTTTCAGGTTGTCAAGGTCGAAGAGCCAGATGATGAGATAGCCATCAGAATGATGCGGGGCATTGTCGCGACCCTCGAAAAGCATCACAGCGTCGCGATCCTTGACGAGGCGGTGGTTGACAGCGTCAAACTCTCCCGGCGGTACATCTCCGGGCGGCAACTGCCCGACAAATCGGTCAGCCTGCTCGACACGGCCTGTGCCCGGGTGGCGATCGGCCAGGCGGCAACACCGCCGGCGATTGAGGATGCCCGTCGGCGGATCGAGGCGTTGGCGGTGGCCATCGGCACGCTTGAGCGGGAACAGGAGGTCGGTGCCGACCATGCCGGCCAACTCTCCGAACTGCGGGAGCAGCGGGAAGCCGTTGCGACCGAATTGGCCTCGCTGGAGCGGCGGTTTGTAGAAGAGTCAAAGCTGGTTCAGGAAATTCAGGACATCCGGCGACAGCTGACCGGATCGACGACCCTGACGGCACCGGCCGTTGCCGCCGCGAGCGGAGATGCTGTCTCTTCAGAGCCAACCACCGATCCGGCATCGCCGGCATCAACCGATTCCGGCGGGGCCGATAGCAGCCTCTCGAGCGAGGAGCGGGAGGATCTGAAGCGGCAACTAGCCGAACTCGAGGAACGCCTCGCCAGCCTGCAGGGGGAGGCGCCGCTGGTCAGCCCGTGTGTCGACAGCCAACAGATCGCCGAGGTCATCGCAGGCTGGACCGGCATTCCGGTCGGCCGGATGGTGTCTGACGAAATCCGCGGTGTCCTCGAACTCAAGCAGCGGATGGAAGAGCGGATCGTCGGCCAGTCGCACGCCTTGGAGACGATCGCCGAACGAATCAAGACCTCACGGGCCGGGCTGACCGATCCCCGGCGGCCGGTCGGCGTCTTTCTGCTGGCCGGCCCGAGCGGCGTCGGGAAGACCGAGACGGCGTTGACACTCGCTGAACTGCTCTTCGGCGGCGAAAGTCTTATGACCGTGATCAACATGAGTGAGTTCAAGGAAGAGCACAAGGTCTCGCTGCTGATGGGCTCGCCCCCCGGCTACGTCGGCTATGGCGAGGGGGGCGTCCTTACCGAGGCGGTTCGTCGGCGGCCCTACGGGGTGGTCCTGCTTGACGAGATGGAGAAGGCCCACCCCGGCGTTCAGGACATCTTTTACCAGGTGTTCGACAAGGGCATGCTCAGGGATGGCGAGGGCCGCGACATCGACTTCAAGAACACCGTCATCATCATGACGAGCAACGCCGGCACCGACACGGTGATGAAGCTCTGCAAGGATCCCGCCACCCGGCCGGAGCCTGATGGCCTCGCCGAGGCCCTTCATGACGACCTGCTAAAGATCTTTAAACCGGCGTTCCTCGGACGGCTGACGGTGCTGCCCTACTACCCGCTGGCTGACGACGTGCTGCGGGGCATTTGTGAACTGAAACTCGGGGCGATCGGCCGACGGCTGAAGGCGGCCTACAAGGCCGATTTCGGCTGGGATGACGCCGTAGTGGGGGCGGTGGTCGAACGCTGCCGCGAAGTCGATAGCGGGGCCCGCAACATCGACCACGTGCTTTCCGGTACGATGCTGCCAGAGCTTTCCACCCGGCTATTGGCCCGAATGGCTGAGGGCGAACCGGTCGAGAGGGTCGGCGTTGGGCTCGGCGAAGCGGGCAGCTTTGACTATCAAATCGGCTGAGTAGCCCGTCCCCCGCGACAGGGGTTCGATCGGCTCAGCGACGGCCCCTTTGGGATTGCGAAAAAGCCTTACACAACCCTCGCGAACCTGAGGCAGACTGAACATCGGTAAATTGGCCAGTCGCGGTGAACCAAACCGTTAGCCGGCTACGTACAAGCAACACGACAATTCTTGTGATCTGCAGCGGATCACAAGAAGATTTCCGCGAAAGTTGAACCCTACGCAAGAAAGCGAGTGAGAACGATGGCATCCGGGTATATGCAGCCGAAGGATATTGACGGGAGCGCGACCGCTTCGGGTTTTGAGAAGTGGATTCCGATGGTCGAGATCAATATCCAGGGTCTCCGAGAGGTTCAGTCAGGTGGCTTTGCCCAGCAGTCTTCAACGCGAATGACGGGTGGCACCCAGTTAAAAATTTGCGCCAAGCTCATCATGGACAAGTCCTATCCAAAGCTGATGAAGGCGCAACTGGGTGGTGAGCCCGTTGCCGAGATCAAGGCGGCCATCACGCAGCAGGTCAAGGGCAAGGAAGAGAAGATCGCAGAGGTTGAGCTGAAGAACGTCATCCTGACCAAAGTTGATGCCTTCACGACCGAGGAGAAGCCGAATCCGTTCGTGTATGTCGAACTGATGCCGACCGAGGCGAAGTTCACCTTCACGGAGTTTGACGACGAGAAGGGGTCGAAGAAGGGCGATGTCGCGGCCACCTACAGTGCCAAGGAGAACAAGGCCTCGTAAGCGACGGAGGGGGGCTCTAGGTGGCCCCGATCAGGGCGAACCCCGAAGCGTTGGCTTCGGGGTTCGCGTCCGCCGCAAAGGATACAGGAATGGTGACCATGGTACATCGCTCTGACAATCTGGCCGCGAACGATGGGGCATTGGAAAGGCCCGGGAGCGTGGCTCTTTCGCCGATCGAAGGGTTTGTGAAAATTGGTGACTTCGAGGGCGCGGCGGACGACCCGCAACATCAGGGCTGGAGCCCGCTGCTCGGCCTCCATGCGGCTGTGACGCGGGCCACTGGATCGTTTATCAGTTCCAGCCAACAGGTCGGCAGCACCCGATTCAGCGACGTCACGGTTGCCAAGTGTTTTGATGGGGCTTCGCCTAAGTCTCAGCAGGCCTGCGCTTCCGGCCAAAAGCTGCAAAAGGTTCAGATTCATGTCTGCTCTGAAGTTGGTGGCAAGCCGCGAGTGACGACGGAAATTGAGCTTTCCGACGTGTTAGTGACTCGGCACGAGGTGACGGGTGTCACCGGCCTCGGTGACGGCCGCCAGATGGAACTGGTCAGTTTTGCCTTTGGAAAGATTTCCTGGACGTTCAACAAAATGGACGGCAAGGGAACCGCTCAGGGCAAGGTCGCCGAGTCGTTCACGGTCGGCAGCTGAGAGCCCGCCGGCTTACGGCAGTGAACCTGGTTGACCGTTTCAGCTTCTTTGAATTCTGAGTGCCCTGCCTGCGGGGTGTGGGAACGGCCCGGCTCGCGCGACCGTCCTTCAGACACTGGCGTGGCCGAGGGCGAGCAGGCCATAAAAGATGTACTCGCTGTCGAGGTCGTCGTCGGCCCACGAGCCATGAAAGCCTCCGGCGGCCGACCAGAGGCTGTCGATGAAGTCGAGGATTTGCGTCTGCTGACCCCGCCAGTCGGCTCCGACGGCATCGAGGGCGTGCAGGCTGACCGCGGTGGAAAGCAGGTCGGGTAGCGGGGCGTCGGTCGTGGCGAGAAAACCACCGGCGGGGTGCAACCGGGCCAGCAGCCAGTCGACTGCCGACTGGGGCACGGCCGCACCGAATTGATGCAGCAGCACAACAGCCGCGGCGGTCGCCGGGGTCGAGCCAAAGGGCTGCTCGGGCTCGTTCGACCAGCCGCCGTCGGCTGCCTGCAAACCGGCGACGGAGCGGACGATCGCGGCGGCAGTCTCGGCAGACAATGGAAGCCCGAGGTCGTCGTGGGCATTGACCACCAGAAAGCTGCCATAGACCGAGCCGCGGTCCCTGCCGGGCCGGGTGGCGTAGCCGCCATCGGCAGCCCGGTGGGGGGCGAAGGTGGCCGCCAGGTGCTCCCGGCGGTGCCCCGGACAGTCTTCCGCAGACCGCACGGCCCAGACCCTTGCCAGGCAGGCCCGGTGGACAAAGTCGAGGGTATCACCGTCGCCCGCTGTCTCATCGAGCCAGCGGAACGTCTGCTGGGCATGGGCTGACGCCGGATCGAACAGGCCCCCTGCTCCGCCGGTGGCTGACACACCCGCCGCGGAGAGTGCGATCAGGCTGTCGATGGCAAACGGCGTGTAATAAAGATCGGCTTTGTCGTCACGGTTGGCATAGCCCCCGGTCGCGACGGCGGCACGCTTGAGCCGTTCAGCAACCAGATCAGCCGACTCGCCGAGCGTCTGTCGGGCCAGCCGGGCCACCTGCAGCATCTGCAGCCGCCGGCTCATGCTGGGTCAGCTGCCGCAGGCTCGGACTGCTGCCGCTGCTGCTCGGCCTCACGGCAGAAGCCCTCGAAGGCGAGTTCATTGAAGATGCGGGCGACAACCCGCCGCAGCAGCCCCTTCAGCGAGGCATCGTCGAGGTCATCAAGGGCCCGGACCGCCTGTTCCTTGTACGACTCAAGCAGCAATGCCGCCTTTTCATCCGCCTTGGCCGCGGCGACAGCCTGCCGGATGGCCGCTGGTGTGACACCTTCGACCGGCTGGCCGCCGGCGATGGACTGCAGCATGGTGCGGTCATCGCCGCGGGCCCGTTCGGCGGCCAGGGCCAGCACCACGCTCGGCCGGGCGGGTCCGCCCCGGGCCAGGCCGGCGTCATCTCGGAGGTCCTCGAGGTCGTCACGAATCTGATAGGCGATGCCGACCGCCTCGCTGTAGCGATGGAGCACCTGGGCCACTTCGGCATGCCGGCCGGCGGCGATCGCGCCGAACTGGAGGGCCGCGTCGAAGGCGGGTGCGGTCTTCAATCGAAAGATCTCCAGCACCTGCCGGCTGGAGAGCAGTTGGGGGCTGCGGCTCCAGGACAGCTCAATGCCCTGGCCGTGACAGAGCAACCGCTGGGCGTCGGCCGCCTCCCTGACCGCCGCCGTCAGGGCTGCTGAGGCCAGGCCAGTCTCGGCGATCAGGCGATAGCCCTCACCGATCAGCAGATCGCCGACGTTGAGGGCGACGGGCAGGCCTTCGCTGCCGCAGAGAGTGGGCTGGCCGTACCGCTCAAGGTCACCGTCCTCGATGTCGTCGTGGATGAGCGAGGCCTTGTGAAAGCACTCGGTAGCCACTGCCAGTCGCCTCAGGGACAGCGCTTCGCTGTCGCCCCCCAGGGCCTGACAAACCGCTGCGGCCAGGAAGGGCCGCCAGCGTTTGCCACCGACAGCCAGCCACTCGCGGCCGATCTCTTCCGCCGGCCCTTCCGCCGGACCGAGGCACTCATCGAGAGCCGCCGGTTCGAACCAGCCAGCCACGCGGGTCTGCAGGCTGCCCAGGTCGAGCCGCCGCGATTGATCGGCCGCCTCGAGATGGATGTAGTCCCAGACCCAGTCGATGTCGACGGTCGTGTCGATGCAGTCATCCTGCAGCAGCGGCACGGCCACAGCTGGAATAGCCGCAGCCTCCACGAAAGGAAACGTTTTTTCGAGGACGGGCAGGCAGCTGATGCCGACGATCGCCTCGATCTGTCCGGTCTGGATCATCGCCATGACCAGGGCTGACCCCTCCGCCACCAGCACTGCATAGCCAAGCCGCTCGGCCTCGGCCTGAAAGTCCTGAATCGAGCAGAGGCCGCACTGCTTGCAGAGCAGGCCGAACTCGTCAAACGGCGCCGGGCAGCGGTTCTCTTCGCGGAGGCACTTGGGCATCAGCAGCAGCCGCCGCTCAAATGGCACCTGGGCCAAAGCGTCCCGCCACGACTCATTGTTGACCAGCACCGCCGCGTAGTCGAGGTAGGTCTCGGGTAGGTCGGCCGCGGCCAGAGCCGCCCGGGCCCGCTCCCGCAACGGCTCCATCGGTACAGGCGGGACGGCGGGCTGCTCGGTGAGGCCGCGGCGAATGGCATCGAGCAGCCGATCCCGCTCGGGCTTGGTCTGCGGAATCGACGGATGCGGTGGTCGCGAGCGGATCACCGCCGGCGGCACCGCAGAAGGAAGCACTGCCAGCGGAATCTTCGGTTGTGGGTGGTCAGCCGTTGCCATGCAGATCTCTCGTGGGAGGCGTTGCCCCGGATTGTACCAATAATTCAGAGGGAATTGTTGTCACGACGAGGGCACGACGGGCGCGAGGCAGCTGTCGTTCGGCACGTGGAGTTGCTCGGTCGTTGGTGTACTGTGGAGCCGCGGAAGCCCCGGGCCGAAGTTTTGTTGTTGCGCTAAGCGGAACCAAACTCCAGAAAGCCCGAGGCGCGAGCCGAGGGAATGCGTTTCTTGGATCACCCACGCGATTTCCCTCAGCTTGCGCTTCGGGCTTTGAAGGATGGGGGTTTTTTCTGGTGATTGATGCAAACGCGCAACATCAAAACTCGCGCTCGATCGCATTTCAGAAATTGGAGGTGACTCAGAGGCGGTCTGCGCGGAGCCGGCCTGTCAGCGACAAGCGGATACAAAGGAAAAGGCCCTGCAGTTGGGGAAACTGCAGGGCCTTCAAGCGGCTCTAGAAGTGTGGGTCTTTGGGGGGGGAACAGCCGCTGAAAAGGTCAAAGTGTTTCGTGGTCGCCGGTTCGTCCCGGCGGTGTCTCAAAACATACACGCTGCCGGCGGCGATGTCGAATCGGAATTTTTTTTGGCGGGAAAGCCGCGGGAGATGCGAGGTGGCGCTGCTATCATGCCGGCTTCTCGGCGGACCAGGAATCCGCCGCTGAAAACCCCTATTTGTTGCTCCCCCCGATACCCCCTCGCAGCGAGATTTGCCTCCATGGCCGCGACGCAGATCGATCCTTTTTCCGCCCGTTCCAGTTTCGACACCGGCTCCGGCTCCGCCACGCTCTACCGGCTGCGGGCCCTCGATGACGCCGGCGTAACCAACACCGCCCGGCTTCCCTATTGTCTGCGGACCATTCTCGAGGCCCTGCTGCGGACCTGTGACGGCTACGAGGTGACCGAGGCCGATGTCCGCAACCTGGCCACCTGGCAGGCAGCCAAACCGGCCCCGGTCGAGGTGCCCTTCAAGCCGGCCCGGGTGGTGCTGCAGGACTTTACCGGCGTGCCCTGCGTAGTTGATCTGGCGGCGATGCGGGCGGCGATGCAGCGGCTGGGTGGCGATGCCAACAAGATCAATCCGCTGGTGCCGGTCGATCTGGTGATCGACCACTCGGTGCAGGTCGACTATTTCGGCACGGCCGACGCGCTGGCCAAGAACGTCGACATCGAGTTTGGCCGCAATGCCGAACGCTATGCCTTCCTCCGCTGGGGACAGCAGGCCTTCGAGAATTTCCGCGTGGTGCCGCCGGCGATTGGCATCGTCCATCAGGTGAACCTCGAATTTTTGGCGGGCGTTGTCTTCCTCCGGCCCGATCCGGCTGGGGGCAACACCCCCGTCGCCGTGCCCGACACGCTGGTCGGCACCGACAGCCACACCACCATGATCAATGGCCTTGGCGTCGTCGGCTGGGGCGTGGGGGGCATTGAGGCCGAGGCGGTGATGCTCGGCCAGGCCCTGTCGCTGCTGATGCCGGAGGTAGTTGGCTTTGAACTGACCGGCCAGCTACCGGCAGGCGCAACGGCGACCGATCTGGTGCTGACCGTCACCGAAGCTCTACGAAAAGAGGGCGTTGTCGGCAAGTTTGTTGAGTTCTTTGGGGCGGGGCTGGCCGGCATGACGCTGGCCGACCGGGCGACGATCGCCAACATGGCGCCCGAGTATGGCGCGACGATGGGCTTTTTCCCCGTGGACGATGAGACGCTCGCCTACATGAAGCTGACCGGCCGGTCGGCCGAGCAGGTGAACCTTGTGGAGCGGTACACCAAAGAGCAGGGGCTGTTCCACACCGCTTCCTCCGCCCAGCCGGAGTTCACCAAGCGGCTTTCGCTTGACCTGGGCAGCGTGGTGCCGAGCCTGGCTGGGCCCAAGCGGCCGCAGGACCGGGTGCCGATGGTGCAGGTCAAGCAGGCCTTCCACGAGGCGCTCACTGCGCCGACTGCCAGCCGGGGCTTTGCCCTGCCGGAGGCCGAACTGGCCCGGCACGCCACCGTCGCCAACAACGGCCACTCAGCCGAGATCGGCCACGGCGCCGTGGTGATCGCCGCCATCACCAGTTGCACCAACACCAGCAACCCCAACGTGATGGTGGCCGCCGGCCTGTTGGCCCGCAAGGCAGTGGCCAAGGGCCTGGCCACCAAGCCCTGGGTGAAGACCAGCCTCGCCCCCGGATCGCGGGTGGTCACCGACTATCTGGAAAAGTCCGGCTTGGCCAGTGACCTCGATGCCCTGGGCTTCGAGACGGTCGGCTATGGCTGCACCACCTGCATCGGCAACTCCGGGCCGCTGCCGCCGCCAGTGGCTGCCGCGGTGACCGAAGGCGACCTGGTGGCCGCCGCGGTCCTTTCAGGCAACCGTAACTTTGAAGGCCGGGTCAATCCGCTGGTGAAGGCCAACTGGCTGGCCAGCCCGCCGCTGGTGGTGGCCTATGCCCTGGCCGGTACGATCGACATCAATCTTGAGACCGATCCGCTTGGCACTGGTAGTGATGGCCAGTCGGTCTACCTCCGCGACATCTGGCCGACGCTCGACGAGGTGCGGCAGACGGTGGCCGAGGCGGTGGTGCCCGAGCAGTTCCAGAGCCGCTACGGAAACGTCTGGCAGTCGAATGAACGCTGGAACGCCGTGCCGACGACAGCGGGCGACCTCTACGAATGGCAGGACGAAAGCACCTACATCCAAGAGCCGCCGTTCCTGGCGGAACTCACCCGCGAGGCCGAGCCGCCGGCCAGCGTCAGCGGGGCCCGGGTGCTTTTGGCCCTGGGCGACAGCGTGACGACCGACCATATCTCGCCAGCCGGCAGCATCGCCAAGGACAGCCCGGCCGGCCGCTATCTGGTTGAGCATGGCGTGCCGCCGGAGGAGTTCAACAGCTATGGTGCCCGTCGGGGCAACGACCGGGTGATGACCCGGGGCACGTTTGCCAACATCCGCATCCGCAACCTGCTGGCCCCCGGCACCGAAGGGGGCGTGACCCGGCTGCTGCCCGAGGGTGAACAGCTGGCCGTCTATGACGCCGCCGTGAAGTACCGCGAGCGAGGCGTGCCGCTGGTGGTGCTGGCCGGTGCGGAGTATGGCACCGGTAGTTCCCGCGACTGGGCGGCCAAGGGCACGATGCTGCTCGGTGTGCGGGCGGTGCTGGCAACCAGCTTTGAGCGGATTCACCGGTCGAACCTGGTCGGCATGGGTGTGTTACCGCTGGTGCTGCCGAAGTCGTGGCAAGAGCTTGGCCTGACTGGTGAAGAGACCTTCGACATTCCCTTTGACGGCCTCACGCCCCGGGGTACGGTCGAGGTGACAGCCACCAAGCCCGACGGCACGACGCAGACGATTCCCTGCACGGTGCGGATCGACACGCCGGTGGAACTTGACCAGTTCCGCGCCGGCGGCATCCTGCCGTTCGTGCTGCGGAAACTGCTGGCGTA